>JBHHWM010000001.1:0-78121 GCA_046756545.1 Rhodothermales bacterium
TGTGATGCTTCCGGCTCGGGCGCGGCCCTGTTCAGATGTTTGTTTGCCTTCGGGGGGTGACCCTCGTGCTCATCTTGCCTCACAGTGGCAAAAAGAGCACCTGATTCGCCAATTCCTCCGGCTCGCCCAGCTTCGCGATCAACTCCAGATCCCGAACACACTGACCTATCGAAACACGCAACTGATGGGCGTAGATGATACCCGGGAATCGCGCACCGGCTTTCTGACGCCGGGCCGCCTCTACCAGGAAGTCATCATCCTGCGTAAACAATACCCGTTCCAGTTCCTCTGCACGATCCAGCAGGGCTGCATCCTCCAGCGTGTGCGTGCCGTCGTCTTGCGTGGTCAAGACATCCACACCCCGCACGCGGAGTCCTGTCGTAACGGCACGCGGTACGTGGTGATCCATGTAAAAGCGAAGACCCATCAGAGCAATCCCTCACCCTGCAAGCGGGTGCGCAGTGCTGAGGGACCGGCGCGCTGCTGGGCTCGATCTACCGCGCCGAGCCGACGCGCGATGTCGGCATCGAGCGCCTCCCGGTGATCCCAGTAGTAGGCTAAGGCGGAATAGATCTGGCCCAGGGGAAGATAGGGATGTTGGAAGTGCAACTCTTCGGGGCTCCATCCATAGGCGAGGTGTTCGAGGACGAGTTCTACGACCTTCATGTTGGTTCCAGCCAGCAGCGGAACGCCGTGCTCATTGAGCAGCACATGTTCGTAGGGGGTTTGGGTCAAGGACATAGCACTAGACCGATAGAGGGCATTACAAAACAGTTGAAGCCGGAGCGGGCCTTAGCTTCTAACGTCTCTGAGGTAGGGGGGTTGCAGATCAGCACACTCCGCACGCAGAAGCCCGCTCCAGGCTTCGTATTGAGGATAAGGACCTTCCAGGCTCCGGCCGTCAGCCCCGCGTGATCCGCGCACGACCAGCCGCACACGCCGGGCTACCGGGCTGCCGCCGCGCTCCGGATTCGGCCTGTTTGTCTGCCTTCGGGAGGTGAGGCGCGTGATGTAAAACATCTCGCCAAGGTGCAGGTCGCTGCGGACGCCATGTGCTCAGACGCTCTCCTCTACGCAAACGGGTTCTCAAGCCGGAGCTGCCGATTACTTGGCCGTTATGCAGATCCTCTGTGTAAACCACCTCGCAGCCCGACTCCAATGCCGAAGCCAGGATCAGGCTGTCCCACCACGAGAAACCATAGCGCTCATGCAGGCGAAGCGCCAACTCTGCCGTTGTTCCCTCGACAGGATACGTCTCCAGCGTCGCCACCAGAAGCCGCACGGCTTGCCGCAACGCTGGAGGGGTCATCAGGGATCGCCGCAGACAGACGTTGACGAACTCCGCAATCACCTGTGAGGAGATCACACCCTCAGCCAACGCTCGCACGAGTGCCTCGGCTTGGCTGCGCTTGGGCTCCTCGTCGCCGACGGCATAGACCAGCACATTGGTGTCGAGAAAGGCACGTTCGCTCATACGGCCTCGCCGGGTCCGCTTTCTTCAGCACGTGGTGGCCGATCTCGCCTATGAAGCTCCTCACGGTCGATTTTCCAGCCTTCAGGCAAGTGTACCCGATAGGTTCGGAAAAGATCTTCAAGAAGCGCCTGTCGCTCGGTCCGTGTGGGCGGACGGCGTATCTCTACCGTCTCGTTCTTGAGCACCTCGCTTCCTAAGAGCGTAGCCACACGTTCAAGCTCTTCTTGATCGTCTACTTCGATAATAACGCGCATCGTTTCATCTCCATTGTCAAGCAAGGCGGTTACCAATTGTACAACGGTGGATCTGAGCAAAAGGTTTTCTGGTATTAACCCGGTTTGGTGGTTGGTTGGCCTTGAAGGAATCACGCCCTGGGTTCTCTCCCTATACAGGGGCAAATCTTGGGAAAAGGTTTGCTTTTTGCCGGCAGGCTCCGTTCTACAGCACTCGGTAGCATCACGACCGACGCTCTGTTCCGTTTTCTGCGGTATCCGCTCCATGGTTACGCCCGAGCTTCTGCCAGGCCCACTGCGATGCCTGAGAGGATGCGCCGGGTGGATGCTTCTCGAAGTGATGTCGCCACTCTTCCACGGAAGAGGGCCAGGTCCACTTCTTTTTCTTGAAATACCGATAGAAATCCATCCGAATGGTATCCTCTGGATTGCTGTGCTTGCGTCCCTCCACCGCCTGCTCTACCGCCGCAACGCACAGATAGAGGTCGGTGCGTCTACGAAAACGTCCCTTTTTCACGCGATTGGCCAGAAGCAGGTCGTCATCCTGGATCAAAGCAGCTACTTCGCTCGGGTTGTTGAGCACCACGTACAGGTAGGCCAGACGCCGTACGGATAAGGGCTCTGCCGGAAGTGTGAAGCGAGACGGTTGTGGCTGGGACGCACGTGCCGCTCGGAGCAAGGATCGACTTCGCAGCGCATATCCCATGGAGAGAAAGAACAAGAGCAGCGTGCCTAAGAAGGCGAAGAGCCAGAAGTTCCGCGCGTTGCGCTGCTGGGTCAGGAGCACCGAAAGCAGGTGTTTCTCTGCTTCCTTTTGGGTCGCTACGGTGCGCAGCGCCTCCGTTGAAAACTCTTCGCGGGGCTGGTCTAGCACGCGACGAAACAGGGTCTGCGCCTCCGCTATTCTGCCTTGTTGCTCATACACTTTCCCCAGTTCGAACAGCAGGACGGAAGTATGTTTCTCCACCCCTGAAGAGTCTACAAGCGCCAGGGCCTCAGTAAAGTTCTCCTCTGCCTTTCTCAGGTTGTGCTGTTTCGAATAGACGCGGCCCTGGCACAGAAAACCAAAGATTTCGCTTTTTACATCGAAGTTCGCCCTGGCGATACGGAAGGCGGTGTTGAAATGACTTGCCGATAAACTATCTAAGCCCATTTCTGCATAGGCCACGCCAAGCAACGCTAGAGATCCACTATATCGGTCAAAGGTTTCAAGGGTCCGAAACTGCGTTGCTGCTGCTTCCAGATCATCGATAATCTGCCTCAGTACCCGGATATCCGATGCTGCTTTCTCACGTTCTATCATCATGCGTGCCTCGCCCCTCAGAAAGAGAGCCCGACCATAGACGAGCGCAAGTTCTTCATCGGAAGTAGCCGTCTCGTTGGGCAAGATGGTCTCCAGGACTTCTTCAGCCATCTTAATGCTCTGTTCATAGCGACCTGTTTCATGGTAGAGATAGACCCCGTTCAGGTGGAGGTTCAATTCATGTATCCTGGGTAAAGCGTGAATATTTCTTTGGGCCTGACTGTACGCAATCACGGCCCCAGTGAAGTCACCCTGGAAGCTGTGCAGCCGTAGCCTGTGAAGCGCAAACCGGGCCTTGTATTCGTCGGACGCCTCTTCGAAGAAGACTTCAAAGAAGAGATCTACCAGATGGTTGGCTTCTTCATAGCGTCGAAGGCCATCAAGTCCCCATACTTCCTTATTGAGCAGCCATATGCGTCGTTGCGTTCTCGTATTACCATAGCACATGCGTGCACGCCGAGCTGTAGAAACGATCAAGGCAAGGTCATCAAAATCAGTGTGTTTGAGATTCTTATAGGCTATGGATACAGTCTGAGTTAACGTATCGCACAGGTTATCAGTCTGAGACTGTGCCCACCCTGCCAGCGGCTTAAATGAGCACAAGCCGATCAGAACAATGGAAGCAGTAAGAAAAGTACAAGGAGATTGTCGCATTCCTTTTCAACCAAACAGTCCAAGATCTGAGGACGGTCTTGTTTTAATGGTCTCACCGATGAGGACAGTTTGGGTGCCAAACCTGTTTGTGGAGGGGAAGACCCACCGTAAATCCTCTACAGAAACTTCAACACGTAATCGTACATCCCGGCCAGCTACAGACTGGCTTCTATATTCCCAATCTCCCTTTGTATATATAACGTAGGTTTTTCGAAAATTCGGGTTGCATTTATTAAGAAAATATTTCACCTGGCCGTTCCGCCGATGAGTTCATTCTAAACAGGTGGCTTGTTCGAAAGAACAACCCCTCTGTTCTTTGATGGAACGTCTGTTCAGTCCTATGCTCGTTTCGCAATCTATTGTTGTACGGCTGAAGAGTTCACAAGTGAATCTGATACATTTAAAAACGTTGTCTTACTCGTGGTAGCATCCTTCAGTGTCGATGGGTTTGATTCTTCCTGCCGTGCTATTTTTTCATTCGATCAAAGCATGTGAGGATCTATGGCCCTACCTCAACACGATGCTTCACGCAACATGACCGAGTTGTCCTACCTCTACCTGATCAGCAAATGCAATATTTTGCCAGGCGAATTGGCTGTGTTATTGGAACCCCACTACGTGATTCGGCAAAAGTCGCCCCGGGACATCTTACACCTCTCTAACCAGGAAATAGAAGTAGCGCTGGCCGAGGCTGCCATAATAATGGTAGACTGGAACATGCAGAGTCCTGCGGTCATCCTGGCGCTCCGCGATACGGTTCATCATCTGGCAGTGCCGCTGGTCGTGCTATGCGGTCCTAACCAAGCCGAGCAGGTAGCGGCACTGGTTGTTGGGGCCGACGAAGTGTTGGTACGACCGATCAAACCGGTTCTACTACAGGCTCGAATCATAGCCTATCGGCGTCTTACCAGTCATCTTCGCCCCATGCTCAACGGCGATGGAGCGCAGGTTGGCATGGTTCCCAGCCTCCAAACACTCCTACCAGCACACCACGAGGTCGTGGTGGAAGGCCCTCTGACGCTTGACCGTTCATCACGGCAATGCTACGTTCATGGTCAGCCGCTCGATCTTACTCCCAGGGGATTCGACCTTATAGCCTATTTGATGGATCACGTGGGCGTTTGCGTGTCGCGGGAGGAGGTGCTCTATCAAGTATGGAATATCGACTTTGATCCAGAAACCAACATCGTCGATGTGCAAATCCATGATCTACGCCGCAAACTACGAGCCCACGGTGCGCATCGTCTTATTCAAACAGTCCGCGGAGCCGGGTATCGGCTAGTTCATGTCGAAGAACAGTTCACGGATGCCCAAGTATAGTTTTGTCGTTCTGGTGATCTTTTCCCACAAAGCCACCCATGTTGCACAGGATGAGGTATGCCATGAATGTCTTGATCCCATGCCCATGTGTCACTGCTTGGAGTGAAAACGATTCACGGTTGGGCTCGAATGATGTGTCAAATGATGTAACACCGTGTCTCAAATCATGGCTTTCTGGGAAGATTTGCCACAATACGAGCTAACTCTGGATCAGGGGGTTTCAGGTTCGAATCCTGACAGGGCAACCCCAAAAAACGCCCTGGAATTGCTGAAAATGTCGATTCCGGGGCGTTTTGTTTTTAACGCGAGAATAGCGGATATGGCACAATAATGCACGGTTATGCAAAGTTGTGGGTAATATATGCGTAGTCGTTTCCGTGCCATAAATCAGTTCGCTTCCATAACGCCGGGCTTGGGGCACCCGGATGCCTCATTCCCCCCGTAGCGGTAGTAAGAATGCATTGAACTGGCGGAGAAGCGAACTGTTGGTGATAATGAAGTCTTTCTCGCCGGTCGACGTTGTGAGATAAAATGCACCGGATCCCTTTACCCGGGCATTGATATGAAGCGACGTCTCCGCTTCCAACCTCCGTACCCATCGCCATAGTTCCTCCACGTGCTCGGCATTGAGGATGCCTTTTTTCGGCTCACCGCCACTGTAACTACCGCTGGAACTGATTTCGGGCGTGATGGGGAGATAGTCGAAGCGCGCAGCGCCGCCTTCGGTTTCTTGCCAGAAACGAAAACCGTTCCCGCTGCCGTCGTGGTAGGTCACGCTCCACGGTGTTTCTATCGCATCAACTGCCATGAGCCGCGCTCTGTTTTCAGGATGTTTGACCGAACAGCCCGCCAAAAGAGACGTCAGAAGCACTATCATTCCGGTTCTGACGATCAACATATATTCCTTCCGTCTAATGATAAACCATCGCCGTCGTAAGCTGCTATTGCCAGGACAAGATACGATAGACGAGCCGTTGAAAGTCGTTCCCTCATCATCGACAACAAACGAGGAGATACCGGCGTTGAAGATGTCGGAATCGAAGTCTTCGGATGTTGCAGAAAAGCTCTCTGAATGCCCCTGTCCCCCAAAATAACATACTATGGCCATCGCGCTCCCGGACGAGACGAAAAAAGCACTCATTGAGTCGATCAAATGCTACTTTCTGGAAGAACGAGACGAGAAGATCGGCGACCTCCAGGCTTCGTTCTTCCTGGAATTTATTCTGAAGGAAGTCGGGCCGAGCATCTACAACCAGGCCATCAAGGACGCCCAATCCAGCTTGCAAGGGGCGGTGGCCGACCTCGATATCACGCTCCACGAGCCGGAACTCGGCTACACGGCGGAGCGGGGCGCTCGCCGCACCGCGAGCCGTAGAGCAGTAAAATGAAGGATCATGCATGTCTGGCAATGCGGGGTCCTGTGCGCGCCGTTCCAAAATACAGAGCCTCGAATGCCCGAACGGTATCGTCCACAGAGGCGACCGGTGTCCGGTTCGAGGCAGGCGGTTCGCGGAGCAGCATCGCCACGGCATCAATCATCGCTTGCCGGTTTTGGCAGCGAACCACCCGGCCCAGCTTGCCGGTATAGCCCACGTCGAAACACACTACGGGTAGCCCCGCGAAGAGGGCTTCCAGAAAGACGTAGCCCTGGCTTTCGTAGCGCGACGTGTGCAGGAACACCTTGCTCCGCAGCATATGCCGGAAGACCTCGTCGCGCGGCATGGCCCCCGCGAGCATCACGTGCCGTCGAAGTCCCTTTTCTTCGATGTGTTGTTGCAGGGCGGCCTGCTCGGGGCCGTCGCCGATGATGCAGGTCTTCAGAGCAGGAAAAGGAGAGATAAGATGCGCGACGATGTCGATGAAGGTAGCGTAGTCCTTTAACGGGATAAGGGAGCCAACCCCCAGCACGTCGATGTCGCGCAGGGCGGGAGGCTCGATCTCCAGAAGGTGCGCCGTGTCGAGCCCGAGCGGGATGATATGATCCACCGCGCGCCCGGTGCTTGTCGTAAACGTGCGGGCCGCGAACGAAGAACCGGCGGTAACGATCACACCGTTCAGGTTCAGATGCTTCAAGTAGGGGTTGTCCGCCCTGGCATCCTGGCCGCCGATGGAGGCAACGTGCCGGATTCGAAAGAGTCGGCAGAGCCATCGCCCCACCCAGGTGCACTCCGTCAGCCAGAAACTGTGCAGCACGCGGATGTCTGTCTTTTTGCGAAGGTGGAGGAACGCGGCGGCCGCCCGGAGCCAGGTACGGATGCGCCCCAGGCGTCGTTTGTTCTTTCCGGCGAGTGCGTGGACCGTTGCCTTCTTCCACGGATAGATCCTTCGGGCGAAGGGATATTGAAAGGCGATGACGTGCGTTTGGTATGCAAGATGGGCCTCGGCGAAGGCGGCCACGTAGTTCTGGATCGCCGGCAGGCAGGAGGTGTCTTCTTCATCCTTGGGAAAACCGGGCACCAGGAATACGGCGCTGCTCGGTCGGTGGGGGATGGATTCGCGGGGCATGTTTTTTATGACGTCGATTCGGCCCGTACCTCACGATACACCGTATCCAGTTGCCGCGCCAGCGCAGGAAAGCTAAACGCGTGCTCGAACCAGGCGCGCACCTGCCGCGAACGGGCAGCGATCTCCTCGGGTGGGACGGCCAGGACGCCGCGCGCCAGCGCCTCGGCATCGCCGGGTGGAAAGAGGACACCGTGGCGTCCGGCATCGGTCATCGCGTGGAAGGAGGGAATGTCGGTGACAACAGGCAGGACGCCGCACGCCAGCGCTTCCAGCACAGCGATCCCGGAAAACTCGTGTAGACTCGTCTGGAGCAGAAAGTCGGCGCTGTTATGCAGGATCTCCATCTGCTCCAGGGGAGCGCGGCCCCTGAAGTGGACGTGTGCCTTGAGCGACGGATGCGCCCCCACGTATTGCCGAAGGTCCGGCAGAAGCTCGTCGGTCAGATAATGCAGGTAGAGGTGTGCATTGGGCCGAGCGAGCAAGATTTTTTCGAAGCCGAGAAGGGCCGTCATGGGGTCCTTGCCGGGGGCGAGACGCCCCGCCCAGAGAAACACCGGATCGCCGGTCATCCCGGTTTGACGGCGCGCCTCGGCCCGGGGCCGGGGACGAAAAGTGCTCGACGTTTCCATAAACGGCACCACGCGGTGCAGGGCGTCGATCAACCCGGCGTCGATGAACGGCCGGGCATGCGTAGGCGTGGTAAACAGAAAGCGGGCGACGCGATGAAAGATATATCGTTGGAGCCGCCGGGCCGGCCGGTGAGGAGAAGGGTTTCCTCCGTGGTAGTGCATCACGAAGGGGGGGCGACGGCGTCCCAGGCGCGCCGACAAAAGACCGTGATTCAGGTACAGATTCGAGCCGTGGAGATGAATCAGGTCGGGATGGAGGGCGCGTATCGTTCGGACGGCCCGGAAGGCCGGCTCCATGGAGGCCGGGTGCCGGTCGATCCAGCGCCCTGCTCTCCGGGCAAGGCGTCGGGAAAGATACCCCGACGACACGAAGTGATAGCGCACTCCGCGTTCCTCGAACGTGTGCGAGGTCGGAAACAGAATAACGACGTCCACCTTGTGTCCCAGGGCGGCGACTTCCTGCGGCAGATGGCGCATCAACGGAGCGCGTTCGAGGAAGGGCGCGGGATCCGTATCCGCGAGGTCGTAGTGGAACAACGCAAAACAGAGCTTCATGCCGTTTCGAGAGCAGGCTCGCCTACTTCCGGTGTGTGAGCCTCCAGAGCAGCAGAGCGCGAAAACGTGTAGTAGACCCTAAGATACGGGAGACCTGGGCGCCTGCGATTTCGATGGCGGGCGATGATCCTCCGTAAACATGAGTCTCCCTGCCCTGATCCATTGCATCCACCATCTCGGGTTTTTCCATCCTTGTTTCCACGTACGCCGAAGTTTCTGCTTCGCCGCGCCCGGATCTTTCTTTCTGAGGCAATCGAACCGGGCTGAGCGAATGAGGTGGTAGGCCAGGCGCTTCGTTGCAATCCGGCGCAGACGAGGGATCTCGTTTCTGGCAAGGAAACGCTCGTACAGAACCGCCGTCCGTCTCCACCCGTCGTCCAGGGTTAGGCTCGCCCGTTGCGGATGCCGGCGTACCCACCCGAGGATCTCATCCAAAAAATGGATAGGCTCCCGCTCCGCGATGCGCATAAAGAGGTCATAATCGTCGCGGCCGTTCAACTCCGGACTCTCGTCAAAGCCGCCCACTTCGTCGAACAGCGAGCGTTCCATCACCACGGTGTTCAGCGCGACCCACGTCCGGGTTGTCAGAAGATGTTCCAGGATCCACCCCTGCCTGGGCGGGGCATACCCTCCGGAGGGGATCGCGATGGGTTCCGCTCGCTCGTTGATCATGGCAAACCGGGCGTGGCTCCAGCGGCAGCCGCTTTCGCGGAGACGGGCTACCTGGCGAGTCAGTTTGTCCGGGTGCCAGAGGTCGTCGGAGTCGAGAAAAGCAAGGTAATCTCCGGTAGCGTGCGCGGCCCCCCGGTTCCTGGCCGCCGCGATGATCCCCTTGTGTGGGCCGCGAATCACATGGATGCGCGGGTCTGTGAGGCCGTCATAATACCGGTGGAGCACCGCTTGGTCTGAGCCGTCGTCGTAGAGGATAAGCTGGAGGTGGGGATAGGATTGTTCGCATACGGATGCCACTGCCGCAGGGAGGTAGCGATGGCGATTGTACACGGGAATAACGACCGAGACGGTCGGTGGTGAAGGGGGCGTCGTCATGGTGTGGAGGGCTGGTGCCCACGCGCTTTCGCGGACGCGGTGAAGCGGGGTGGCACCGTAGCGTGGTTAGACTCGTTTGTGCGGAGCCAGGTACAGCGTGCATACGCAGGCACGGCACACCGGATCGTGCCTGACGTTGAGGGTGCGGCGGAACGCGACCGCGTCGTCCGCATTGAGGATGGTTGCTAGCGGTTGCTCGTGGATGTTGCCGAGGGGGCGGTGGAAAAAGCAGGGACGCACCGTGCCGTCGGCCTCGACGACGGTGGAAACCCAGGGGGCGTTGCAGGTCGTTTCGGGAAAGTCGCCATCTCCGTTCAGGGCCGCGAAATACCGGGCGAGCCGCCGCAGCTTTTCCGGGTTTTCGGCGATGAAACCCGACGCAACGTCGCCGTGATACCGGGTGATGGTTTCTTCCAGGATGCGTTCGAAGGCCGTCACCTCATCCGGGCGCAGCGCGACCTCAGCCATGCGTTCCTCGTCCCAGGGCGTCGGGCGGTTGAAAGCCTGGGTGGATACGTCGGCGGCCAGGAAGGAAAGCTGGTCCAGGCCCATCGCGTGCGCGGCGTCGATGATGCCGGGCAGGTCGAAATAGTTTTCGCGCTGGAGCACGCAGCGTGCCGTGACGCGGAAGCCGGGATCGAGCGCTTTCACCGCAGCGACTCCCTCCGCCAGCCGGTCGAAGGCGCGCGGCACCCGGCGGATGCAGTCGTGGACGTCCCGGCTGCCGTCGAGCGAAACGGTGAGGTCGTCGCACCATTGCACGACATCGGCGGCATAGCGTGCGAGCAACAGCCCCGTCGAGAGCAGCGTGATCTTGATGTTCAAAGCGTTCAACCGGGCGCACAACGCCCAGAGGTTGGCGTGCATCAGGGCCTCGCCGCCGGAGAGCACCACCCGGCGCACGTTGAGCTTCCGGAAATCGTCGAGATGAGGGGCCAGGTCCTCGTCCGAAAGCTCCCGGCCGTTGCGGTTGGCCTTCCAGATGTCGCACATCAGGCAGCGGCAGTTGCATCGGCTGTGCGGCATCAGCACCACCACTGGCATCGCGTGGATGCGATGCGTCGTCAGCGTTAGCCGGCGCCGGGCTATGTCTATCGGAGACGGCATAGGCACCGCATCAGAAGCCCGTCGTCTCGGGGCGCTGGTAGTGAAACAGCCTGTGAAAGGCGCGCAATTCGATGGGGAACGCATAGAATTCGGTCTTGTAGCGCCAGGCACCGAGACTGCGCAGCATCGCCCGTTTGAGGCCGGTGAGCGTGCGGTCGGTGGTGGTGGGATAGTAGGCGTTGAGGACCCGCTCGAAATTGCGCATTTTTCGCTTGATGTCCATGTCGAGCCACGGCGTTTTCGGATCGCGGCGGAGGGCGAAGTCGCGCCAGACGCCGGTGGTCCAGGCATCCAGGGTGTCGGGGAAGGTGAAGCCGGCCTCTCGCGCATCGGCGTAGAGCGTGCCGTCCATCGCGACCGGCGTGTAGACGTACAGGATGATTTCGGTGGCCGGGTTGACGGCTTTGAGGCGGCGGATGAACTGGAACGTCGTGTCGAGATCGTGTGCCGGGTCGGGCGGGTTGCCGACGACGAAGGAAAACTCCGGTACGATGCCGTACGACTTCATGCGCCGGGCCAGTTCCAAGGTGAGGCGGGGCGAGACCTTGCCGCCCTTGTTCATGCGTTGCAGCACGTCGGCGGAACCGGATTCCGCGCCGCAAAACACCATGTTCAAGCCGCTGCGTTTCAAGGTTTGCCAGGTCGTATCGCTGTAGCGCATCAGTTCGTCGATGCGGCCTAGGCCCCACCACGTCAGGCCGAGCGGCGCGATGCGTTCGGCGGTCTCCGCCGTGCGCTGTTCGTGGATGAAGAAGTCCATGTCGTGAAATTGTACCGCATCCATGCCGTAGTCTTTTTGCAGCGAGGCCAGGGTCCGGGCGACGCGTTCCGGGGATTGCGCCACCCAGCGCCGGTTCGACATTTCGACGACGGCGCAGAAGTTACAGCCGAAGGGACAGCCGTAGCTGGAGTGATGCGAGCCGACGCGGCGGCCCAGGTAATGCGTGTGGAAATAGCGGGCCATTGGGAGCCGGTGGTAGGGCCAGTCGGGCAGGTCGTCGAGCGGGATGAGCGGGCGATGAGGGTTGCGGCGGATGTGCCCCCGGTCTTTATAAATCAATCCAGGAATCGCCGCTGGATCGCCGCCGTTTCGCAACAGGCCGATGAGATCGAAAAACGTGTGTTCGCCCTGGCTGTGAACGCAGAAATCGACGGCGTCGTTCTGGAGCACCGTGGCGGTGTGATGCGACGGAAAGTAGCCCCCCCAGATGATCGGCACGCCGGGGAAGGTCGCCTTCAGGCGGCGGCTGTGCGGCACGGCCATGTTCAACTGCGGCCCCGGCATCACCGTGATCCCGATAGCCGTCAGCTTTTTCGACCGGCCCAGGTCGATCATGTAGCGCACGGGATCGTCGAGCAGGTTGCCGTCTACGATCTCGTACTCGTAGACGCCCTCCAGCATCGACGCCACGGCCAGTAGCGACATCGGCAGCGGCTTCTTGTGCGACGGGGTGCTCCAGGGATTATAGAGGAGAATCATGGGCGATGGTTTGATAGAGCCGGTCAGGGTAAGGCGGGGATGTTGGTTTGGGCCTCGAATAAGGACCAGAGCGGGTTGTCCAGGAGGATGTCTGCTGCGACCGTCCGCGCAATACGCCGTCGGAGGCCGGAAAGTGATCCCGTCATCCATCGAGGCCGCCCGGCGATGAAGGTGTCGGGAGGGCCGAGGTCCAGCGCGTTGGCCAGGTCGGGGTGGGCCAGGTGCGGCACCCCGTCGACCAGCACCAGCGAGACGGAGGCGGGCGTAGCTGCAAGCAGGGTGTCGGCGGCGGAACGTCCGGTGTCGGGGAGGAGGAGCACGTCGGCGGGGGCCTCGCGACGGAGCGTGCCCCGACCGTCTCCGAGGTCGAAAAGAGCAGCCGCCCCGGTCGTAACCATCTCCAGGAGTTGGGAAGGCGTGGCGAGACCGGTCGCGTGGGCCGTCTTCAACTCGTCCCAGAGCGTCGGTGCGCCGCTCAGGGTGGAATCCGTTCCCAGCGCCACGCGCACCTGCGGCAGGAGCCGGTGTACCGGGGCCGTCCGTCCGTATAAATGCAGGTTCGACGAGGGGCACCAGACCACGCCGACGACGCGTTCCGCCAGCGTTCGGACCTGCTCATCCGACAGGGCGATGGCATGCACGAGCACGGTTCCGGGAGCCAGCATGCCGAGCCGACCTAACTGCTCGATCTCTTCCGACGAAGCGGTGTCTGTCCCCTCGGCGGCGTGGATGATGTAGGGACGTCCCCGGCGTTGCGCAAACGCCTTTGCAACATCCGGGCTGTGCCCTAGCGAGTGCGACCAGGCGTACCGCTCCAGCACCTTGACGGGGTATGCCTTCTGAAAAAGACGGCGATGGTACGGGTTGTGATGGACGACGGTCGTGACGCCGGAGACGAGGTTCTTATAGGCACTCCACCGGAGCCGGTCGGGCAGGGAGACGCGCAGGACGTCGCGGATGGGCGACTGCTCCGGGTGATAGATGTCGCGGCCCCACGCATAAAAATTGGGGTACGGCGGCGTGCCGAGCCGGGGAAAGAGGTTGAGGTCGAGGTGGTCGTGGGCGTTGATGAGGCCGGGCAAGGCCAGGTAGCCGGAGCCGTCCACCACACGCTCGCGGCGGAGCGGTGCCAACCCCCGCCCCGCATCCAGCATCCGCCCGTGACCGATGCGCAGGTCCCCGGCCTCGTCGCGGCCTTCCGAGTGCCAACGAATATGTTTGAACAGCAGGTTCATGGTGCATGCCGGAGGGTGCTTATATCCTGCGTTTTCTTCCTGGCCCGCAGGGCGAAAACCAGGGGGAAACCCTCGTAGCGCGGTTCTTCGAGCGCCTCCAGCGTGAGGTCCTGCGCATGGAAGCAGCGCACGTAGTCGTCGAACAGATGAGGGTGGTTTTCGATGGCGAACGTGTGACCGTTCTCCGGGTCGGTGAACGCGCGTTGCCAGCCGCGTAGCACGGCGTACGGGTGAAAGTCGGAAAGCACCAGGAAGCCGCCTGGACGCAGCACGCGGGCGACCTCGGCCAGCGCCCGTTCCAACGGTTGCACGTGCCCCATCATCAACGCGCCGACGACTACGTCGAACGAGGCGGCTTCGAACGGGAGGTCGAGGACGCTTCCCTGTACCCACCGGGCCGTGGGCAGTGCCTCTGCGGCAGCCTTCAGCATCGCTGCGGAAATGTCGATGCCGACGGTCTCTTTGGTGCCCCGCTCCTGGGCCAGGCGCGATACCCGGCCTTTCCCGCATCCGAGGTCGAGGACGGTGCTGTCGTGCAGGTCGGGCAGCAGGCAGAGTAAGGCGTCGGCTTCCAGGATCTGCACCGGGTTCATGTTGTCCTCATACCGGGCGGCCCACCGGTCGTAGCCTTCCTGTGGAGGCAGCACCGGCAGGCGATCACGGGTGCCGCGCAGGGTGTTTCTCAGGCGTTCCCAGTTTTTTCTGAGCATGGCCGGGCAGCAAGGTGGACGTTACTTGGTGTTTGGTGGCACACTCGGGTAATCTATTACCGGCTGGTCGGTTCGTTCCAGGATCATCAGGTAGTGATCGTTCAGCCAGGTGCCGGGGAAGAAACGCCCCAGCCGTCGATCCAGCAGAGACAGCCGGGCGAAAAAGCGCGGCCACCGGTCTACCAGATGGCTCGCAAAAGAAGGCGGCAGCACCACGCCGATCCCGGCGGTCCGACGCACGCGGAAGTACGGGGCGAAATCCTTCCGCAACCGGCGCGGCGACGGGTACCATACTCGCATCGTCGTTCCTTCGTCCAGGCGGGCAATGACGCCGGAGCAGAAGCGCCGGAACGCCGTCCGTGGATGACCGCGCGCCAGGTACCACATCCATTCCCACGGGCACAGCGGTCCCATCACCACGAGCACGACGCGTCCGCCGGGACGAATCCACCGGGCCAGCGCCGTCGCCGTCGGGCGGCGGTCCGGTAGGCTGTTGAGGACGCCGAAGTTGGAAAAGCCGCCGTCGTATGGGCTATCAGCTTCCAGCGCGTCGAGGGAAGCCAGGTCGAGTTTCGCAAAGGTGATACGGTCGGTCAGGCCCTGAAGGGCTGCTTTGCGGCGGGCAACGTCAATCATGGCCTCAGACTGATCGGTGGCGTGCACGCACACGCCGTGCTGTGCGAGCCGGACGGCATCTTCTCCTGTGCCGCAGCCCAGTTCCAGCACGTGATCGCCGGGGGCAAACGCAGCTTCCAACTGTTCCCATACGGCAGCCCTTAGCCAACGTCCCAGCGGACGCTCGGTGAACGTCTGGTCGTATCGGGCCGCGACGGTATCGAAGGGGGCAGTGGTCATGGGGTGGCTTTTTCTACCTCGTGCCGGGTGACAAGCATACCCAACCGGCCCGCCCTGGCACCCAGGTATGCCTTTGCCATCTTTGCATAGTTCCTGGCGGTGCTTCGGCGTTGTTTGTGCCACGCTACTTCGTGGAGCATCCAGCGGCTGGCATGGCGATAAAAGCGCCTGGAGTGACGGCCCGCCACGGTGAGGTCCCGATCCGAGCCTTCGTCCCACGCCTTGAGAGGGATCAGCCGGTCGGCCACCTGCTCATAATACGGCGTTCCCTTGATCGGGTAGGACAACGTCGTCAACACGTGATCGGGCAAGGCGGCCTTCAGGTGTTCGACCGTGGCTTCGATGTCGGCCAGTTCTTCGCCGTCGTATCCCAGCATAATGAACATCCCCGCCTCGATGCCATGCTGTTGCAGCAGCCGGACCATCTCACGGACGCGCTCGGCGTTTGTTCGGCGTTGCATGGCGTCCAGGATGCGTTGCGAGCCGCTTTCGCTCCCGATCCAGAGACGGAAACAGCCCATCTCGGCAAGGGTGCGTACGACCTCTTCGTTCAGGCGATCTTCCCGCGATATCGTTTCAAAAGGGAGGCGGAGGTCGCGCCGCTTGAGTTCTGCGGCGTAGGCAAGAAGCCAGTGTGGTTTGATGGTAAACACGTCGTCGGCATACCAGAGCATGTCGGGTTGATACGCCTCCCGGATGTGCGCCACTTCGTCGGCGACGTTGCCCGGAGAGCGGCGGCGATGGCTGTAGCCGTAGACGGCGTGGCTGCACCACGTGCATCGGTACGGGCACCCCCGTGCCGTGATGAGCGACACCGCGCCCCGCCCGTGGTGCTCGCGCCAGGTGCGGACGTATTCGTGGAGGTCGATGGCGTCGCGGTCGGGGAAGGGTTGGGCGTCCAGGTTTTCGAGGTAGGGCCGGGGCGGGGTGCGCGCCACCCGGTGTTCATCGGCACGGTAGGCAATGCCGTGGATGGGCTCCATGCTGGCCGGGCCGTAGCGGGCCAGGTGCGGAAGCACTTCTTCCATCGTGTGCTCGCCCTCCCCGATGACGACCACGTCGGCCCCGTGTTCGAGGTATTCTTCGGCGTAGTTCGCCGGGTCTGGGCCGCCGACGACGACCCGCGCGCCGTGCGCTTTGCACAGGCGGATCTGGCGCAACACCTCGGGGCGCGTCATCATGTTGGCGTAGATCCCCACGACGGGCGGACGGTGCCGGGTCACGTAGGTCTCAAAGGCGTCTGGATGGCGAAACGTCGCGTCGAAGACCGCCACGTCGAACCCTTTCGCCTTGAGGTGCGACGAGAGATACAGGAGGCCCAGGGGCGGGTAGGGCCGCATGACGGCGCGCTCGGTCGGATCCTCGTACAGGTAATATCCGTGTGTCAGCAGCAGGTCCATGCAGGTCGGCGTTACGATAAACGGGGAGCAGGCATCAGCCGTTCGACCGCCAGTTTTTCTACCGGAAGGCGGTAAAAATCGCGTTTGCAGCGCCATCGCGCGAGTTGTTGCAGCGGCCAGCGCACCCAAGTGCGGCGGCCCCAGGCCGCCCGGTTGTAAAACTTGAATCGCTCGATGAACTCGAACTTTTCAGGACTTACCCAGGGGCCGGAAGATCCGACAAAATCGAAGGCGGCCCACTCCTCCAATGTGTGTGGCAGTGTGTATCCGTCGCGCACGACGGCGGTGGTGATTTGCGAACCGGGATAGGGTTTGAAATAGAAGATGGGGGTTTCAAACCGAGGACTCATGGAGCGAAGCCGCTTGGCGAGGGCCACGGAGGCGCGGACGCTGGCATCGGTTTCGCCCGGAAAGCCCACGATGAACGGAAAGATCGCGCCCACCCGGTGCCGCACGCACTTTTCGGCGCAATCGAGCACCTGGTCGATGGTGCTATCCTTCTGCATCCAGTCGAGCATGTCCTGCGAGCCCGACTCGACGCCGATCAGCACGCGGCGGAGGCCCGACCGGGTCAGCATGTCGAACACGTCGTCGGAGAGGCGAAAGCCTTGGTCGGCGCGCATGGTGGCCGTCCAGCCAAACCGGAGGCCCCGGCGCAAAAATGCTTCTGCAATCGCGACGACGCGCCTGGAGTAGGTGAAGAACGTTTCGTCCTGGAAGGCGAGTTCGTCGAAGCCGTAGCGCCGCCACAGGCGCTCGATGTCGTCGCCCATGCGTTCCGGTCCGAGGGCGACCCAGCCTCGTTTATAGACGAACGGATCGGCGCAGAAGGCACAGCGCCAGAAGCATCCTGTGGAGGAGATGTAATCCAACTGTCGTTTCTTTTTCAGGGTAAAGTAGCGCTCGACGGGGAGGAGCGCGTAGTGGTGCGGCGGAAGATCGTTCATGTCCACCAGCGGGCGGGGCGGATTCTGTATGACCTGTCCGCCGGTGCGGTACGCTATGCCGGGGAGTCCGTGCAGGTCGGCTCCTTCGGCCAGCCGGTCCACCAGTTCGCGGAAGGTTTCCTCGCCCTGTGCCTGCACCGTAATGTCGATGCCGGGTTCGTCAAGCGTTTCGGTGGCGAAGAGCGAGGGATGCCATCCGCCCCAGACGACGGGCAGGTCGGGGCGACGGATTTTAGCCGCCCGGGTAATCCGCAACGCGTCCCGGATCGGCGCGCCGGTGAGCACCGAGACGCCGAGGCACAGCGCGTCGTCGATCTTGGCCAGCACGGCCGTTGCCGGATCGTGCTCCAGCCGCCCGTCGATCACGCGCACCTCGTACCGCTTCGGGTCGAGATTCGACCCGATAGCGAGCAGCGCCAGCGGCATCGTGTAGAACACGGCCTTCGGGTTGTAGAGGACGACTTTATGTTTCAGTCGCATGGGGCATGGTAGGCTATGGCTCAGGTGCCCGTCCCAACGCATCGGAGATCAATCACTGAAATGGAGCGGGGGTGGCGGCTTCTTCGGTGGTCATATGTCGGGGCAAGGGCCGGATGCCGTCGTGCGGTACTGTTGCCAGGCGCTCCAGGTGGAGGCGCGCAAAAGGAAGCGTGACGGTGTGATAGAGCAGGGCCGCCGCTTCGCGCAGCGGGTTTCGCCCCGTGGCGGGACGGCGTCCCACGCTGCGTAGCGCGTGCCAGGCCTGGCGCGACCTGAATTCCTTGTGCAGCACCCGGTGCAGCTTTCGGTAGAAACCCGTTGTGAAAGGACCCCGGTACAACATCGCCAGGTCGTCGGAGTCGATCCAGTGTTGCTTGACACCGAGCTGGGCTTTGACAGCCTCGTAGAACGGCGTGCCGGGCAGCGGGTACGAGACGGACACGCCGATCTGGTCCGGTCGGCAGTCCCGCACGAGTTGGAAGGTCTGCTCGATAGCGTCGCGGGTCTCGCCCGGATAGCCGAACTGGATGAAAAAGCCGACCTGCATGCCGGCGTCGTGGAGCCGCCGTGCCGCCTCGCGGGTTTGCTCAACCGTGATGCCCTTGTCCATCGCGTCAAGGATGTGCTGCGACCCCGACTCGACGCCCGTCCAGACGATCCGGCAGCCGGCCTGTTTCAAGGCGTCGATCTCGCCGTCTCGAAGCAGCAGGTCCACCCGGTTGAGGCATTTGAACGGGATGTGGACGTCCAATTCTTCGAGCACCATGGCCAGGCGCGCCGTCCAGCCCGGCTTGATGCCCATCATGTCGTCCATAAACCAGAGGTGATCAGGCCGGTAGGTGTCTTTCAGCCATTTCATCTCGGCGGCGACGTTTTCGGGGCTGCGGGCATGATAGCGTTGGCCCCAGATCGGCTTGGCGCACCAGTTGCAGTGAAACGGACATCCCCGGGACGTGACCATGTTCATCGAAAAGTAGCCGTGTCGCCGGTACCAGACGTCGCGGTACCGGGGGATGTCTGCGAGGTCCCAGGCTGGGCGCGGCAGGGCGTCGAGGTCTTTGATGACGTTGCGCCGGGGCGTGTGGATGATGCGGTGTTCGTCCAGGAGATCGGGGAAGGCAAGGCCCTGGATGGCCTCAAACGGCGTATCGGTGCGACCGGTGAGCCGATCCATGAGTTCGGCCAGCGTCTCCTCGCCCTCGCCGACGAGGATGAAATGCGCGCCTCGGGCCAGGTAGGTTTCGGCATGATCCGACGCGTCCGAACTGCAAACGATCACGGTGCAGCCGCGTGTGCGGGCCATCTCGATCATCGTCAGGGCGGCCTCGCGCATGCGCAGCAGGCACATCTTGGTGAGGTAGTTGAAGTGGTCTTCGTACAGAACAGCGAACCGGGGCTGTTCGCGCGCCAGGGCCTGATCCCATGCCTGCTCCGATTCGGCCAGCATGGCGTCGAAGAGGGCGACGTCGTAGCCCCGGCTGCGCAGGTAGCCGGCGGCGTAGAGGGTGCCTAGCGGGGGATAGGGCTGCATCGCCGCCCACAGCTTCGCGTCGAAGCGCAGATAGTAGGCCTGGCCGAAGAGCACCTCGCTCATGGATTCATTCCGGGTTCTTTGGATGAGATCGGAAAGACCGAACACTGGCCTTAAACACCGTAATCCCGTGCGAAAAGCTCGGCCCAATCGTAATTATCCTGCACGCTTTCGTCGTCCGGCAGGGCAAAGATCCGGGCCAGGTTGCTTTTTGACACCTGTGCGCCGAGGCGCTCGCGCACCCGTCGTACGAAGAGCCGATAGATGACCCGGGCATAGCCGCCCTCCGGCACGGTATAGCGATTGCGCCGGTAGGCCTGTTGGAGCCGCGCCCAGTTCCAGCCTGCGCGTTCCGCACGCCGGCGGTAGAAGGTCAGAAAGAGTCGGTAGATGAGCCGGTCGAGCGCGTCGCCCATGCGGCCTCGGAGCAGGCGTTCGGCCCCTCGCGTGAACCAGGGGCGGGGAGGAGGCATCGCCCGGTGCAGGTGATCGTCAAACCGGGTATGCGGCAGAAAATCGTACACCCACCGGTTGGCTTGCAGAAACCGCCGGTACACGTCGAGGCCCCATAGTGGCACTGTTTGCGCGACCTCGTGCGCCGTAAACAGGTTGTGATCTTCGACGTGCAGTTCGTCCAGTGCCAGGATGTAATTCGGGCAGAGATAGAGGGGGAATGCCTTCGGAAACCAGCCGGTCAACTTGGAGAGCGGCACGATCCAGGCGCGGGCCAGCCACAGCCTGTTGGGTGTTGTGATGCAGAAAAAATCGACATCGCTTTTTGCCTCGGCGTTGTTGACGGCCAGGGATCCTGAGACGGCCACCATCCGAACGAACGGGATCCGTGCCAGCCATCGCGCATACCGCCGGGCCGTTTGCCAGAGGTCCTCAGTCATCTCCAGACGGTACGTTCGTACATCGGCCAGGTGGGTGCGTCCGGCCCAGGTCAGGTAGCTCGACGCCCGGTCCAGGTACGCCGGTACCAGGTCGTCCAGCGCCCGCTCGAAAGCGGCTCGGTCGCAGGGCGTCTCGACGAGTCGCCGGTACAGTTCGTCTCTCGTCAGCGGGTAGTCGAACAGGTCGGCATAGAGGACGGTCAGCAGGATGGCCCGCTCAAGGTCGGAAAGACCGGGACGATCCGGTGCCTCAACCGGAGCCGGGGCTACGTCGGCAGTCGATGGACGGTGAAACGGCATGGATTGATGACTTCCTGTTCAAGCGAGCAGAGAGGGGAAACGTACACCTCTCGAAGCCTTAGTGTTTGCAGGGCGGCAAACATTTCGGGCACAAAGATGGGAATACGGGGGTCTGGGTTGGATCGTTAATCTAGCAAATCTGGGATCATAAAGACAGGGGATTTCTCCTGCGGGGATGGGCGATTATTCCCTGATGGCATGGAAGGATTGCACGGAGCGGGCTGTTTTTCGGAGGGTCCAGAGCACCAGGCGCGGAGCCGGTCGAAACGGTCGCCCGGCCCGTTTTCGGCCTTCCTGAAACGCCTGTGCCAGTTTTTCGGCAAAATGCTCCGGCGACCAGCCGGCGATGATGGCCTGGGACCGTCGCCCCATGGCGGCCCGGTCGGTCTGCGCGGAAGTCATCTGCTGCATCAGGCGGGCCAGTCGATCCGTGTTTTCGGGGGGGAACCGGTAGCCGTTTTCTCCTTCGAGGACGAGGTCGTGCGCGCAGCCTGCCCGTTCCGAAACCAGCACCGGAAGGCCCGCCGCCATGGCTTCGTTCACGACGAGGCCCCACTGATCGATCCGAGCGGGATGGACAAAGGCTCCGGCCAGGCCGTAGTATGCCGGAAGTTCTTCAAGCTGCCGAAACCCCGCCAGTGTAACGTTTTCGATCCGTTCGGTGTGCAGCAAGGCGTCCAGGCGTGCCCGCTCCGGCCCGTCGCCCAGGATGACCAGCCGCCAGGGATGGGCGGTGCCGGCCCGGTAGGCATGGTAGGCGGCCAGCAGCCCGTCCAGGTTTTTACGCGGCACAAACCGGCTCGAAGTGAGGAAAAAAGGGAGATCGGATGCCAGCCCCGGTAAGTGGCGGTAGCGTTCCGGGTGTTCGCGGGCGTCGGCGGCCCGTTCCCGAAAGAAGGCGTTGTCTACGACGTCGTAGCCGAGAAAAACGGCGTCGTTCGGGAAGCCCAGTTTTTCGAAATAGGCCCGGTGGGGCGTGCCGGCGAGCAGCGCCGCATCGAACTGGCTGATCAGGAGCGCTTTCACCCGTTCCCGCCAGGCGATGCGGGGGGCGTCGTCTTCCTTGCTATCCGTCATAACGACGGCCACGCGCCGGTGACGGCGGCACCAGTCCAGGCAGGCGAGCGCATCGGGGTAGCTGTAGCTGTTGATGGCGACGGCGTCCGGGGCGAGGCGGTCCAGCGTCGTCGTCACGCCGGCGTAGATCTCGGCGGGCGTCAGTTGTTCGAGGCTCCGGTTCGGGAAGATTTGTTCCCGGCGGAACTGCGCGCGATCCGGCTCGGTGCGCCAGGCATACGTAGCGTCTCGGCTGGCCGTTTCCAGGCCGATCAGCTCTGTCTGATGCTGCTGGAAATAGTGATGGGCGGCTTCGAGGCGGACCATATGATACGGCCCGAAGCGCGGCCACTGGATACAAACACGCTTCATAGGATGAAGCCGGATGGAGTTAGGTTGTTTGCAAAGGCATCGCCACATGGCGAAAGAGCGTGGCCGCAAATCGCTCGGCGGTGTTTTCGGTGGCGAAACGGCGTGCTGCCTCCGCATCGAACGGGAACCGATCCGGATCGGCCAGCCACCGTTCGATCCCGGTGGCGACGGCGGACGGCACCGTGGTGTCTATCGCCAGGCCCAGCGAACGGCTCCGAAGCTGCTCGCCCACGAGGCCGTAGTCGGAGCCGAGCACGGGCACCGAAGCCAGGGCGGCCCGGATGAGGACGCCGCTGGAGCCCACGTGGCGCTGGTAGGGAAGCAGGACGAGATCGGATGCTTCCAGGATTCCCTGAATCTCTTCCTCTTCAACGAACCGGTGTTCCACTACGACCTGCGCGTTGGTTTTTTCCCGCACATGCCGGATGCCGGTGCGTACCGGTTCCTTCTCCGTTTCCGGGATGGATCCCACCATCACCAGGCAGAGCTTTTCGTGGGCTTCGGGCGGCAGCAGGCACAGAGCTTCCAGCGTTTGATGGATGCCTTTCCGCGCTTCGATGCTGCCGAAGAACAGCGCCACCTTGCGGTTAGCCTCGACGCCCCAGCGAGCCCGCATCTCTGAGCGCGACGCCGGGGGCGGAAGCGGGGCTACGCCGTCGGGCAGCGCCACCGCTTCCACCCGGCTGCGCAGCGAGGCTACGTGAGGCACGACGTAGGGATCGAGGCAGAACAGGTGGGTGAAATGCCGGTTGCGCAGGGCTGCCGGAAGGAGCATCCGCTTGCGTAGGTTCTTCAGCCGTTCCTTTAGGCCGGGGGGCGTCGAGGTGGCCTGAGGGTAATGAAAGGATGGCCGAAAATAGATGCCGGAAAGCTGGACGGGAAAAGGAAACGTGAGGTCCGACGCCAGCGAAAGCTGGATCTGGTCGAAGTACATGAACACGCAATGATCGGGCCGCAGCCTCGTGATGTATTTACGGGCCAGCCGCCCGTGCGTCCGGTCGTTGCGAAGCAGGCTGAGCGCTCCTGCTGATTCCAGCGTGATCGATTCGTCGGTGGGGATGCACGCCGTGCCCGCATCGGCAAAAGAGGCCGCCGCGTGCTGCACGTCGGCATGGAGGTCGAAGAAAGCCGGCGGGGCGACGATGCTGAGGCGGCCCGGCAGCCGGTGGGTGCCCCAGTACTCCACCAGATACCGCATGTATTGACCGTGATGTCCTCCGGCAAACAGGTCGAACAGCATAATGTGGGGCGACGGCTTCATTCGCTTTCCGGGAGGGTCGCTTCGGAGGATCGGCGGAGGAGCAGACCGGTCAGCCAGTGCTGGAGTTGCTGCCGGGCCGGATGCAGCCAGAGCGGGCCGGCGACAACCACAAGATAACTTCCCACGACCAAAGCGATCTGACCGACAAGGGACCACGAGGCAGCCACCTGATCGTACAGAAAGAGCGCCAGGGTCATCGCGCCGAAACCGGCAAGACCGAGCAGGATCGTCTCCCGCTGCACCAGATCGCGGACGGGGATCCCGTATTCTCGTTGATAGGCCACGGCGATCATCAGGCTGCCGATGACGAGGGCGACGACAAACCCGACCACGACCCCCGTTCCGCGATACAGCCAGCCCAGTACCACGCCGAGCCCGCCGTTCAGCAGGCCGATGACGAGGTGGCTCGCGACGTTCCAGCGCAGCTTGCCGATGCCCAGGTACGCGAAGTACGCCGGATTACCGATCATATTTAAGAACCAGCCCACGAAGATCAGGTTGGCAAAAAGCACGAAGGTGGCTTCATACGAGCCGATCCAGACCCGTGAAATCAACGGGGTGACGGCAAGGCCAAACGGCAGGGCCGCAAGGATCAGGTACAGAATCAGCCGGGACGACGTCCGGTAGATGTCCTGGATCAACTCGGGTTGTCGTTCCTGCAAGTCGGCGATGGTCGGCACAATCGATTGATGCGCCGTGACGATGAGTGCTCGAAGCTGCACCACCATCCGGTAGGCAAACTCGAAATAGCCCGATGTGGCCGCGCCCCCGAAACGCATCACCAGGGACTTCGTGAGGGGTTCGAAGAGGAGCTTGGAGAAGGAGATGACCTGAAATTGCAGGCTGTACGCCAGCATTTCCCTGAACACGTCGCGTCGCCACCGGTGGGGGAGGAACGGGAGGGCGGGCAACAGGTGCCGGAGCAACAGCCACGACGCGATGAGGAGCAGGCCGGCCTGAAGCACCTGCGCCTGGGCCAGCCCGACCAGCCCGTTTTTTGGCACCAGGATAAGCGCCGCGATCAGGTACACAAGCACCGATGCCGAATACACGATGCTCCGCAGGTCGATGCGCTGGTAGCCGTCGATGCATCCCTGGACGGCTCCGGCAGTCGAGTTGAGCCAGAACGACACGAGCGCATAGGGCAGGATCTCCAGGGCATCCTGCAGATAGGCCGGCTCGACGAAAAAGGCGATGATCGTTTCCAGCAGCGGATACAGCGCGACCAGCACGACGCCGAGCACGACGCCGAGCGAGACCGTCGCCGTTTGCACGATCTGCGCCACGCGGTCGGTGCGCTCGCGGGCCAGATACATCGACACGTACTTCACGGTGCTGTTGGCCAGGCCCAGGTCGGCGATGCTGCTGGCCGAAGTCGTCGCTAGGACGAGCGACCATACGCCGAGGTATTCGATGCCGATGGTGTCTTTAACGAATCGGTAGAGTACGAAAAACACCACCCCGGTCACCACCACCTGCACGACCGACATCAGGGCATTGATCAGGAACTGGCGCTTTCGCATCATGATCTACCGGTCAGGGGCGAAGAAAAGGCCATCGACCTGAAGAAGCTGTCCGGTGGCAGGGTCGTCGATGACGGGCTCTATCGACATGAGGACGTAGCCCCGCTGTTCCAGGTACGCCACCATGTCGGCCAGCAGATGTTCGCCTTCGTAGAGCGGCACCAGCGACATTTCCACCTGGATGCCCGTAATGTGCGGCAACGAGGTTTGGGCTCCTTCCAGTACGTACCGTTCGTAGCCCTGTGTGTCGATCTTCAGGAGGACCCGGTCGTCCGGGCGATGGTACCGGTGGAACACGTCGTCGAGCCTATGGAGCGTGATGTCTTCGCTCCCGACGTACGCCGATTCCGGGTACGCCTCGACGTGCCGGGACAGCATACCGAGGATCGAACTGCTCTCGGAATTTTGAGCGATATGGATCGTCTGCGTCCCGGCATGTGCGCCGAGGCCGGCGTGGACGGCGTCCCAGTGCGGGTCGCGTCGGGCACGCTGTTCAAGAATTGCGAAGGCCGACGACAGCGGTTCGAACGACACAATGCGTCCCCGATACCCGTTTTTGCGCACGTCGAGGGCATAGCCGCCCGTGCTGGCACCCACGTCCAGGATGAGGGTGATGCCGTAATGCTTCAGCAGGTGGATCCGCCGCGCGACGGGCGAGCTGCGGGCGTTGAACCGGATGACGTCGTACCCGCTTTTCCGGAGGAGGCGTTTGAGGAAGGCCCGCGCGCTCATCGCCGTCCCTCCGGCAACGGTCGCTCGAGTTGCCCACGGAGGTACGCGCCTCCTGCCAGCCCGGCCACCAGGCTGAAGATGAACAGCGAATCCTTCAGGAAGAACGGGTTGGAGGTGATCGTCGAAAGGGTAAAGGCGATCAGGCTGAGGGACGCCGCCAGGCCGCAGACGCGGGTCCAATAGCTGCCGTGCTTCATAGAGAATGCCTGGACGCCGCGCCAGATTACGCGAGCCCAGAAAAAGAGCATCAGGCCCAGCCCCCAGAGTCCGAATTTGTACCAGAGCCCGACGTATCCGTTGTGCACCAGGGCATCATTGTCCGTCACCTCGTTGGCGATGTCGAAAAATTCGTACGGAACCCCCATGCCGTAGCCGATCACGGGATTGCGGACGACGTGATCCCAGACGGTTGCCATTTCGCGAAAGCGGTTAATGAGCGAGACATCGGCCGTGGCGGCGGTTTGTACGGACGCAAAACGCTCGACCAGGCCGCCCACCAGCAGGTTCATGTAGGTTCCGAAGAACGCGAAGCCGATGCCGGTGACCGCCGCCAGGCCGAAGAAGCCCAGCACGAGCATCCGCTTTCGTTGGTGAGCATCGACGAGGACGAACATCGCCAGCGTTCCGAACAGGAAGGCCAGCCAGTAGCCGCGACTCTGCGTGAGGATCAGCCCGGCAAAGCACAGCAGAAAGCAGCCTCCAAGAATTCCGAAGGACCACCAGCGCCGGGCAAAAAACATCGTCACCAGACCGAAGAGAGACGTAACCATCAACAAGTTGTCGTTGGTCCACACCCGGCCCGTGGCTACCTGCCAGGCTTGCGTTGCGCTCGAGAGCATAGTCTGGAAGTTCATCACGTTGCGCGATGCCACGAGCACCCCCAAGCACAGGATGACCAGCAGCAGTGCCCGCGTCCCGTAGCGATAGCGCGCGCAGGCTTCTTTCAACGGGAAGTAGAGCGCCAGGAGCGAGAGTGAAAAGCTCTCGCTGATCACCCCGGTGAGGCTGCCGCCGAACAGGATGGTTATCGGGATGGTGAAGGGAAGCAGGATCAGGAACAGAAAGAGGGCCTTATCCTCGGCGGTCAGCAGGATGCGTTCTCGGTAGAGGAAGCATCGCGTCACGTACCAGTGGCCCAGCAGGGTATAGAGGTAGAGGCCGTAGGCAATCTCTCGGAATTGAAAACCGGCCTCGTAGTCGGCCACCACCACAAAGCCCACCAGCGTCACGCACAGGTTGAGCAAGGGATGATGGAACAGGTACCAGGCTGCCACGCCGACCAGCATAAGGAGCGGGAGCACCGGCAGCAGGTGCGGCGCAAACCACGTCATGAGGGTCAATACCAGCAACCCGAACGCCAGGCTTGCTACCAGCAGAAAACGGCCCCAGCGCCAGAGCGCCGTGGGGGTGAAGCTAAAGAGCGCAGGCGAAAACAGGCTCATGAAGACGCGATAGGCTTGGAGGCGTCGGCAGACTCTCGAACCGAGGGCGCTGCCGGTTCGCTCTCGTCGGTGGCTTCTTGCAGGCGCTGCGCGAAGTACGCGTGGTTCCGCTGCCACCAGGTATAGACCAGCGCGAACAGGCAGGCCATCATGAAGGCCGATAGCGTGGCCAGGATGCAGATGATCGACCGGCGAGGGTGGGCCTTTTTGGCAGGCGGCACCGCCACATCCACCACCTGCACGGCTTCGATCTGCCGCTCTTCGTCGAACCGGGCCTCTTCGAGCAGGGGGCGGGTGTATTCGAGCAACTTGGCTAAAATGAAGCGTTCCCGCTCCATATCGACGTAGGCCATGGCGACCCCCGGCAATTCGTCCTTCGACACCGGCAGCAGCCGTTCCTGCCCGGCCAGGGCTTGCTGATATTTGTTGTTGGCCGATTGAGCCGCCTGCCGGGCCGTATGCACCGCGGTGTTCTCCGGGCCGAACTGACTCAGCAACACTTCATACTGGCTCTCGGCCTTCAAGGCTTCGAGCCGCAGTTCGGCCAGGTAGGCAAAGAACTGCTCGCCCTGGGCTTCGAGGTCCAGCACGCCGTAGGTTTCCTGGAACACGCGAATGGTCGTCTGTAGCGAATCGAGTTCGGCTATCGTTTCGTTGTAGCGCTTTTCGACGAAGCGGCGGAAATACCGGGCGCTTTGCGAGGCCAGTTCGGAACTGCGGCGATTGAGTTCGGCGACGAAGAAATTCGCCATGTCGGCGGCGCGTTGCCGGTCGGTGTCGAGCACGCGGACGGAGAGGAACTCGTACTCGTTGTCGATGGGGAAGTCCGTGTTGGCGGCCAGGATGTCCATAGCGGCCTGTGTCGGGGTGCTGGCGTCGGCCACGTCGTAGACCTCGACGAGGTCGAACGAGTCCACAACGCTTTCATACATGGTGCGACTGGTGAGCACCGTCAGGTAGCGGTAGTAGTCGCCGGAGGCTCCGGAGCCGATGAACGACCGGGCAGCGGCAGGCAAGTCTTCCAGAAAGGCGGCAGCGAAGCCGGTTCCGGTTCGAGCCGGCAGCACCAGGCGCGCCTCGGCCTGGTACCAGTTATCCATCAGCAAGGTGAGGACGACGGCCAGCACGGCCACGACGCCGGTGACCCGCGCGATAAACCGTCGCCATCGGTACAGGGTGCCGAGCGTCGCCCAGAGGGTGCGCTCTGCCCGGGCGCGGCGTGCTTCGTCCGTTTGCAGAAGCGGCTCGTTGTTGTGTCGATAGTCTGACTGCATCGATAACACGTCGGTTGAGGGAGGCGAGAAATGGTGTTGAGGGACCCCTTAATCAAAGGCACCGAAACTCTTCAAAGTGGCAATGATGGAGATGGCGGCGGTGATGCTGGCCAGGACCGTCTGCGTCGTCATCATCCGTGACTGACGACGGCTCGAGCGGTCGCTGATGAGCAACTGGGCCAGTTCGGGAGAATCGGCAATGTCTTCCCGGTCCACAAAAACGGTATCGCCTGAACGGACGGGGACGGTGTCGCCGGTGCGTACCTGTCCGGTACCGCCCTCGAAGACGTAGATGCCCCGCGTCAGGGGTCCGGCTCCTCCCGCCTGGTCGATATAATAGCGCGCGGTTTGGCCCTCTACGAAGGCGATGTAGCCAGGCTGGGGCACGTTGCCCGTCACATAGACCGTGGCCTCGTCCCTGGGAAAGATCACCCGGTCGCCATCGTACAGGACAACCTGTTCGCCGCCGTTCTGAAGCGCTTCTTCGATGTTGACGACCACCCGATTTGCCTGGCGGGACGAAGCAAGGAATGCGCGGCTGAAGAAATCCAGGTCGCTGGTGCGCCCGGATTCTTGAAACGACAGGGTCTTGCGGCGTTCGATGAACGCTCCACGCACGTCGGCGTCGGGTTTGAGGCCACCGGCCATCTCGATCAGGGCATGAAGCGTGGTTCGTCCTTCCTCGATACGGTAGGTGCCGGGAAACTGCACGCGTCCCTGGATGGCGGCCTCGGCGATTTCTTCGGGCAAGACGTTGAGAAAATCGCCGGGCTGGA
The DNA here is from genome assembly GCA_046756545.1 of Rhodothermales bacterium. GTDB lineage: Bacteria > Bacteroidota > Rhodothermia > Rhodothermales > JBHHWM01 > JBHHWM01. Next base: position 29,095 of record JBHHWM010000001.1, read on the forward strand.
GCGGTATGATTTCGCCTGCGCGCAGCGCGGTCATGTCGAGGACGGTCGTCTGCGTCGTGCCGTCCGGCTGCGAGCGCGTAAGGCGTATCTGGCGTATCGCTGCGAGGCCGGTCGAGTCGGCGGCCAGCCCCAGCAGGTCGAGGGCCGTATCGCCGGGGCGGAAGTCGAAGGTGCCGGGATAGGCCACCTCGCCGCCAATGCGGACGGCATCGCGTTCTATGTGGTAGGAAGGTACCATCACCACGTCGCCGTCGAGCAGGTAGGGGTTGTCTCGGGTGTCGCCGGTTGTGTAATAGCGAATCAGGTCGATGACCTGCCGGCTGCCGTCGCGGTGCGTGATGCGCACGTTGCGCAGCGCCGGGCGGTAGTTCGGGTTGATGGCCGGACGCAACGAGGTGGCCGAGCCCACGATGCGTGGGACGTTGTTCTCCCTCGGATCCGGCTGGGCGCGCACCTGGGCGGCGAAGGCTTGCTGGAGGGCGTCGTCTACGCGGGCCAGCGGCATCGTCAGGAAGCGGCCCGGTTCCGGCACCGCCCCCGTGATGTGCACGTAGAACTGGCGCGGCATCGTCAGGCTGACCTCCACCTGCACGTTCTGGAATCGTTGGTGGAGCGCTTCGTTTGCGTCGCGCTGCACGTCGGCCAGCGTGCGCCCGGCTGCCGGGATGCTGCCCGCTTCCGGCAACACGAGGTTTCCGTCGGCGGAGACGGGCACAGCGACCAGAATTGGAAATTCACCGCCGGTAGACACGCTGAAAACATCGCCCGGTCCGACCCGGTACTCCGAGGCGTCGAGCGATCCTTCGAGCGCAATCAGGCCCAGCAAGTCGGCTTCGGCGGCGCGTTGCTGCCACATCTGGATGGGGTTGGTGCGCGTCGGATCGTTGAACCGTCCGCCCATGCGGTTCTGGGACTGTGCCGGGTGGACGCTGCCCGGTATCATCCCGAGGATCAGGCCGACCAGGATCAAATGCCGGGCACGCCTGTGCCCCATGACACGTGTTACAACCATGGACATAGTGGAAAAGGAGGTAAGGGGGTTCGGAAGAAAAATAAGAAGACCCTGAATCCTACGGGGTTTGCGTTTCGATATTCGGTGTACTTCCTGGCATCAGCCGGGTTCGCCTTGTGTGGTCAGTTGCACCCTCTGGTCCTTGGCATGCAGGTTTTGCCGGTGTGGCCAAACGGACGAAAGAATCGGAGGTGGTAGCGGTGCTGTGTATAGGCGAATAGAGGGTGGAGGTGAGCAGGTAGATGGGAAAATCTATAGTTTACCCAAACTACGACTTCCGGCCAGCCGGTGCAATGCGGATCCCTCAAACATGGTCAGTCTTCAAGTGATTCTCAAACGCTTAGCGCCTGCCAAGATCAACCTCGGCCTGCACGTGCTGCGCAAGCGGCCCGACGGCTATCACGATCTCGAAACCGTCTTTCTCCGCTTTCCCTGGGCCGATGTACTGACGATTCGACCGGCCGAGGATCTCACGCTCACGTGCTCGGATCCTACCCTAACTACAGATGAAACCAACTTAGTGATGAAGGCCGCCCGTTGCCTGGCCGATGCGTATCGCGTCGAACAGGGCGCGGCGCTGCACCTGGAGAAGCGCCTTCCGTACGGGGCGGGGCTGGGCGGCGGCTCCAGCGATGCCGCCGCCGCGTTGCGCCTGCTGGCCGATTTCTGGGCGCTTTCCGCGTCCGACGAGGCGTTGCACGAAGTGGCGCTGTCGCTCGGCTCCGACGTGCCGTTCTTTCTCGGTCCTCCGGTTGCCCATGCGACGGGCCGGGGTGAGGAACTAACCCCCCTGCACGATCCGGCTACCGGCGCGTCGTATCGGTTTCCGTTCTTCCTCGTGGTCGTCGTGCCGCCGGTGCACGTGGCGACGGTCCGGGCATATCGGCTCGTCCATCCCTGCGAAGCGGGCCGCCCCGACCTGCGCGCGCTGGTCGCATCCAACGACCTGGCGCACTGGCGCGCCCACCTGGTCAACGATTTTGAAGCTCCCCTCTTCGACGCCTATCCCGCCATACGCGGCGTGAAGGAGGCGTTGCTGGAAGCCGGTGCGGGGTACGCGGCGATGTCCGGCTCGGGCTCGGCGGTGTTCGGGGTATTCGAGGAGGCGGAACCGGCTGCCGAAGCGGCCGAAGCGGCCCGACGGCGCGGCCACCGCGTCTGGCACGGTCCCGCCGATGCCGGCTAAGGAGGGCGTTTGCACGCCACCTCATCCCGGTTACGTCACGGGGTAGGTTCTTCTTATCCGGCCAGGTGCTCCCACCCGAATTCAGGAATAAACCCGTCGTGTAGCATCTCATACACGTTGGGTACCTCCCAGCCCATCAATAAGTTATGCTGGTCATGAATGAGACGCAGCGCACGTTTGCGGACGCCATACGATATCTGGTTGATGGCTGCGCTGTTCGCCGCTGCCCAGGTATCGATATCCGTGACGCCCGCCGGGAGCGTGGCGGTCTTTTTTGACGCGATGGTTCCTCGCTTTGGAAGCGGGGCGTCGATGAGTTGGAGGATCGGAGCCGGTACCTTGCTTCGAGTGAAGAATCCGTCTTTGATGCCGTTATCCAGCACGCGGGCGAAGATAAGCGCGATGAGTACCTTCGTTTTCGGCTTGAGGTTGATGAGTCCTTTATAGGGCACCGCCCCTCTCAGGTGTCCCCCGTCGCGCGGCGTGCCACCTTGCGTGACCTCGTACGTGATAATCTGGGCGGTGTTATTCGTCGCGGATTTGACCGCTTGCAATAACTTGGCCGTGTTGTGCCCCGGCGGAGGATCGTCGCCCCGGTAGAGCGCATCATAAAAGATGAGTTTCTCCAGCTTGCTCACGTCGATCAAGGCATTGTTCACCGTCCCGTTCAGGCCCCGGTAGCCCGTGCTGTACCCCGCTAAAACACGCACTTCCCAGGATACGTTGGGCAGCCCGGCGGCGTCAAAGAAATCGCCGATGGCCTGGGTGGTGATGCCGATGCCCCACGCTTTCCCGGCCCCATCCCATTGTTTCTCGCGTCCCGGAACCGTGATGAGCACCCGATCCGTTTTTCCCGCGAAGAACGTGCGCAGCCCGTGCCGGTTCATCTCACTTCTCACGCAAAAAAGCAAGGATACTTTGATGAGGGGCGGGGGCTGTTGTCGTAGCGCCGCCGGAATGAACAGCGAATAGTTCGACATCATTCCTTCAAAACCCTGGGGAATGACCTCTTTTATGGTTACAGAGGGGTATTCCAGGGGGTTGGGAAGCGAAAAGGTGTGCGTTTCTCCTTCAAACTTGTTCAGATGACACCCGGTGTTGGGGTTCATCTTAAACTGGGTAGGGCTGCCGGCATCCGGAAGCCACTCTCCGTCGAAGAACGCATCTAGAAAGATGTCCCTCGGCTGCGGACGTGGAACCGCAGGGGTGGCGGTCGTTGCTGAAGGGTCGTTATTCATCGTCGAAGAGCGACTGGATGGGAGGATCCGAAGGCTTGTAAGGATCCGGGTTGCACGAATCATGCACCTCCCGCAACTTGAGTTGCATCTGAGGGTCGGCTGCGTTGCCGGTCTCGGGCAGGTCGTAATCGCGCTGGAAGGCCCGGATATTCTCGTCCAGCGTATCTCCGAACGAATAGCCCAGGTTGTGCAGGCGCTGGCGCACGACCTCTTCGGATGCACTTTCCTCGATCTCGATGAAGACCTCCAGTTCAAACTCGAAGGCGGGGGATACCTCGACGGACTCTTCGGTCGCCTCTTCGTCGGTCTCGGGGCGGTTCCACCGGATGATACACGTCCCCGGCACCTTGACGTCGCGGAGGACGGCAAAGCCCTGTTCGTTCGCGGTTCCCTGTTGTTCAGCTTGTTCGATTGTCGCGACGAACGGGGCCTCGGGAAGGGGGTACCCGAGTCGGTCGAAGAGGCGAATCCGGAAGACCGACAACACGGTTTCGCAGCCGCATTTCTTGGCGATGCTGTCGTAGAAGCTGCACTTGAAGCTTTCCGTATAGCGCGGCCACGGCGGGGTGCTCTGCTTGTGGCACGGAGCCAGGCTTCCGTGTTGGCACGGCAGGTTCGGCAGGCGATCCGGGTGGAACAGAAAGAAGGTGACCCGCCGGTTGTCCTCGTTCGCCATCTCGGTCTCCTCTACCGGGTTGAACTCGCCGCAGCCCATGTGCTTCGGGTCCATGAACTGGTCCGGCGTAAGTTCGATGTCGTGCTTGCCGGTCATGTAGTCATAGAACAGAGCCTTGCGGGTTTCCGGGCCTGCGTTGCCGTCGGCGTAGAGGCCCCTGGCTTCCTGGTAATTCCGCACGGCCTGCCGCGTTTGCGATCCGTAAATGCCGTCCGCCGGGCCTGGATCGAACGCCGGTTCGTCGAAATCTTTCAGGATCTCCTGGATGACCTTCGTGCCCCACATCTCCTGGTTGTAGAGCATTTCCCAGGTTTCGGCATCGTTGGTGATAAAGGCGTACGTGCTGAGGGCCCGGCGCTCGCTGAGGGTTTTGTTGTAGTGCTCGTTGCCCACCTTGTCGGTATGGCCGAAGATCATCGTCATCGCCTCGGGATGAGCGGCGAGTTCGTCTTCGAGCGGCTGGAGGTGGTCTACGACCGACGGGCGAAGGAAGGACTTGTCGTACGCGAAGGTGGTGCCGGGAATCTGGCAGCAGGTGAGGAACTGGGGCGGGGCTACTTTCCGGATCACCCGGAGCGTGTGGATCTGCTTCAGCGCCAGCCCGGATTGTTTGAAGCGGACGGGAATGAGAAGCTCGCTGCGCGGTTCGACGTCGGTGGAGATGATGAAGTTGTTGTCGGCGTCGCGTTGATACGCGCCCAGTTCGTCGCGCAGGAACTCATTGGCGGTGGCCTCGTCGTCGGTGCCCCAGTTGTAGCGCGCGATGTCTTGCCAGGTGAGCGGGTTGCCCTGCGCCGTTTCCCGCTCGGCAATGGCGTGCAGGGTGTCGGCGTCTTGCGGGGTGTAGGGCTTGGCGGTATCGTGTTTGTCGAAGCCCATAGGGACCTCTGCGTCAGGGTTAAGGCGGGCTAGCTGAGTGCCACAATTTCCAGGGCGTCGTCGTCGAGGATCTCCAGGATGTCGCAGGTGCCGTCGGGCAAGTCGGGGATGTGGACCCTCCCGGCGGCGTCGGTGACGTAGATGCCTACCGTGCCGTCCGATAGTTTGATCTTGAGCGGCACGTCCGCCACCGGCACGTCCGTCTCGTCATCGACCATCTGAAACGTGATCCAGTTCGTGAGGATGTCGTCCACCGGAGGCGGTTCGGTAGCGGGGGGCGAAGGCGGCTCGGTCGTGAGCGGGGAGGGCGGTTCCTCCTTGCTCTCCGGGGGCGGCACGATCTCAGGACGGCCCCCGCCGACCAGGCGATGTTTATCCGGATGCGCCGTGACGGTGAGACGGCAGGACGCCAGACGCCAGGCTACCTGGGCCACGACCTGCTGGTCCGTTAAGCGGAGGGTGTCGGCGTCGGGAAGATCCAGGACGAGCGTTTCCCGCAGGGCGATGAGGGTGTAGGGGTGGGCTTCGAACCGGCGCAAAAAGGTGAGCTCCGTCGCGGTGTCGGAAAAGGGCAGGGTGAGGGGGGGCGACGGACGTTCGAGCGGGCCGAAGAATTCAAATCGTTCGTTGTCTTGATGCAATTCTTTGCTCATGCGGTGCCCCCCCATGCAGCTTGTGAAACGTCTTCAGGTTTGGTTCAGAAATCTCCTTCGACGCCCAGCATTACATGCGTAATCGGGACCGGGCCGGGGCAACGGGCAGGCAGATCGCGCCCCGTTGACCGGAATACACGTCGGCGCTACACTAAAAGGGGCTGGATTTTCGTTCTTTCTAGAAGCTATTTTTCCATGGGGGACATAGCCTGGGATCGACGATGCTTCGCTGTGGGGATAGAAACCAACATAGAAACCAACGTGGATGGTCGCCGTTGTTTCTTTTCATTGAGGCAGGCGGTGCAACGTGAAGGAGGGCCTGGATGCCGTCGTGAATCCCGGCGTTTGATCACCTCGATTACCCAGGGGGGCGCATGATGAAAGGGTTGGTACGCGAGTATGGCCTCATCGTGATTATTATTATCCTTTGCATGGTGGGATACTGGCTCTTCCGCGAAAACAAAGGCGGTATCCTCGACTATTCGCTGGACGTGATCGGCGAGCGCCTGATCGCCATGGTGGATGATGAGGCGAGCAAGCAACTCATCGCAGATCGGTTTTTCCGGTTCAAAGATCGGGTGATGGCGCGCGAGGTGGCTCCCGAAGAGGTCGAACATGTGGTGGCCAATGTGTTGAATCTCAGCAACAGCGGGGCCACGCTCACCGCCGAGCAAGCCGAGCTTATGCTACAGTTCGCCTCGGTCGAGCCGGAGGAAACCCTGTTGCCCGTGCCGGACCTGTCTGAAACGGCAGGGGGTATCGAACCGGCACCGTCCGATTCGATCGAAGCGCCGGACCTATCCTCCACCCTGGCCGCCGTAACGCCGGAGCCTCCGGCACCCTCCGACGCTCCGGAGCCCTTGGAGCCGGTGGAGATCGAAGACCTCAACGCGCTCGGCGACCGGCTTGAATCCATGCTATCGTTGAACGAAGTCATCCAGGAGGCCATCGAGGAACGTGCCGCGCAGCGACAAGAACTGGTGCAACACATTCGCTTTCGCTTCGATAACGGGTTGCACATCGACATCGACGCCGGCATGTCGGACGAGATGAAGCGCGTAGAGTTCAAGCGACTTGCCGAGGAAGTGCAGAAGCTGGAAGAGAAGCGGATGGTCGTCTGGCGAAAAAACATGGGCGACGAATGGCGTGCCGAACGGGAGCGCGTCCGCCATGAACTACGGTCCGTAGTCGCCCTGCGAGGACGTCAGCCGAGGTTGGCACGCCGGACGATGGAACGCATAAAGTATCTGGAAGCGCTGAAGCACCTGGAAGAGATGGGATACCGGCCCATGCTCTCGGATTCCTTGCGGGAGGTGTTTGAGGAGCAGTTTGAAGCCGCCATGGAACGCTGGGAGGAAGCGCTCGATGCGCAGCTAGAAGAGATCGAAGAAGCAGCAAAAGAGGAAGCGGAGGGCCAGCAGAACTAGCCCAGGACACGCTATCCTCGCTGAACACCCACAGAGAAGTACATCACCCCCTCGAAGACGGGGTCAAAAGGTTGCCGCTTGTTGAATCGCGGTACATAGGCGGTTCAACAAGGGGCGTGTCGAATGAGGAGAGCCCGGTTCAGGCGGGTTCCAGCGAAAAGTGCAGGATAGTCGGATTGACCAGCCGGGCGAAATCTGCATAGGCCAGCTTGATCAGTTCAGTGTGAGAGCCTGCGTTGAAGGCAATTTCTTCATCCTCCGCCAGGCTTTCGGCTACGTACACGTCCATCCCATACAGATTTCCAAAGGGCGGCATGGCACCGAGTTCGCACTCCGGAAACAGGCTACCGAATTCTTCCTCGCTGGCCAGTTCGACCAGGTCGGCCCCGATGGCTTCGCGAAGCAGTTCAAAATCCACCTGGTAGGAAGCCGGTAAGACGGCCATCGCCATCTTCCCCTCGATTTTGATCATCACCGTTTTGGCCATCTCCTTACCGGGAATGTGCGCCGAGGCGGCCACTTCCAGCGCCGTGTAGGCGCGTGAGTGGGTGATGGTCAGGTATTTAATGTCGAAACGGTCGAGGAATGATTTCAGTTTTTGAATAGGCATGTGCTCACCTCCTCAGGGTTGGTAAAAGGGGACCGGTGCGTTGCAGCTATGCAGTGTGTCGCGTGACGCTCAATAGAGGGGATCGTCAAGGAATCTTCTTCATAGGCTGCCTCCTCACCCTTCGGTGATCTCTTCTCGCTTCGGAAACAGTACGTTCGGTGCAGCTTCAGATCAGGTGCCGGATCAGATCATCCCCAAGATGGAGGAGAAGGAGGTGGTTCGCACATTGATCTGAGAGGCAAGATTACTATGTTATAGGGTACCTTTGGGCAAACGTTCCTGGGATCTCGCCCTTGTCTTTCACGCGCGCAATGCTGTAGCTGCCGCCATGCCTGTGTCGATCATCTGGCTTCTTCTCTTCGCTATATCTTTCGCGGTGCAAATCGCGTACTGGCTGGTGCTCCACCAGGGTTTCCGGCGGGCGCAGCGCGGCTCCGGTGCCGTGCCTGCCGCGCCGCTCCCGCCGATCTCGGTCGTCGTGGCGGTGCGCGACGAGGCCTCCCGCCTGCCCGCGCTACTGGAGGCACTTACCCGGCAGACGCATCCCGGCTATGAAATCCTGGTGGTAGATGATGCCTCGACCGACGCGACCCCCGACGTCGTGCGCGCCTGGCAGCAAGCACATCCCCACATCCGGCTGGTGCGTGTCGAGCAGCCGGAGGAACCCCGCAAGAAACACGCGCTGGCCCGGGGCATCGAGGCAGCTTCCTACGACCTGTTGGTCCTCACCGACGCCGATTGTGCGCCGCCGCCCGGCTGGCTGACGGCCCTGGCCCGGCAGCACGTCGCGGCGTCCGAAGATACCGTGCTTGTCGGCTACAGCCCCTTCCGCAGAGCGCCCGGCCTGCTCAATCGGCTGGCGCGCTACGAGACCTTCGTGACGGGTTTTCTGACGGCGGCGGCCGCCGGGCTGGATCGGCCCTACATGGCGGTGGGACGCAATCTCAGCTATTCCCGTGCGGTTTTCCGTCGCCTGCACGGCTTCGCTCACTCCCTCCATTCGATGAGCGGCGACGACGACTTGTTGGTGCAAGAAGTAGCCCGCCGGCGTGTCGCCTCCGTCCGTCCCATCCTGGACGCGCGCTCGTTCGTGCCGAGTGTTCCTCCGGAGACGTGGCGGCAGTGGCTACGCCAGAAACGACGGCACCTGTCGGCAGGGCGGTTCTACGACCGAAATATGCAGCGCCATCTTGCGCTTTTTCATGCCACCGGCATCGCGCTCTGGGCGGCTCCGCTCGGGCTCGGTTGGATTGGTGGGGGCCTGCTCGTCGCCAAGCTCTTCGTGCAGGGCCTGATCCTGCGTCGGGCCGCACGCGTTCTGCGTGAGCGCGACCTGGTGGCCTCGCAGCCGTTTCTCGAACTGCTGTATGCCGGCTACAACCTGTTCATCGCCCCCCTCGGCCTGGCACGCCTGCCCAAGCGATGGTAGACGTCCGATGCATTTCGACGTTAAAATTTGTGCAATATGCGAGACAGGGGCTGTTTTGCGGCATATGGCTCTATTTTCCGCCCGGTGCCGGTGGGAGCCTTTAGCGCTCCTGCCGGTATAGTCGCTGGCTCACATCGAAGAATCTATGCAGGAGGCTATGGAACGTCCGCGTCGCACATCTCGCCCGGTTCAGGTAGGCACGGTCCAGATCGGTGGAGGCGCGCCGATTTCGGTACAGTCTATGATCGTTTCGAAGACGCACGACGTCGAGACGGCGTTGGCCGAGATCGAGCACCTGGCGCAGGCCGGAGCCGACATCGTGCGCGTGGCCGTGCCGCGCCCCGAAGACGCCGACGCCCTGCCCGACATCGTGCAGGGCGCTTCGGTCCCCATCGTCGCCGACATCCATTTCAATTACCAGTATGCCCTGAAGGCGATAGCGGCGGGCGTGGCCAAGGTGCGCATCAATCCGGGCAACATCGGCAAGCCGGAGTGGGAGTGCGAGGTGCTGCTGGCGGCCAAAGAGGCAGGCACCCCCATCCGTATCGGCGTCAACTCTGGGTCGTTGGAGCGGGACCTTCTCGACAAGTACGGTTATCCGCAGCCCGAGGCGCTCTTCGAGAGCGCCATGCGCCACGTGGAGACCTGCACCCGCAACGGTTTCGAAGACATCATCATCTCCGTCAAGCACTCCGATCCGTACTACATGATTCAGGCCAACAAGCTGGTGGCCGAACGCACGGCGTATCCGCTGCACCTGGGCGTGACGGAGGCGGGTTCGTTGACGACGGGTACGATCAAGAGCGCCATCGGCATCGGCGCGCTGCTGGCCGAGGGCATCGGCGACACGATCCGCGTGTCCCTGACCACCGATTCGGTTAAGGAGGTCGAAGCCGGGCACGACATTTTGAAAGCCCTTCGCCTGGGGCGGCCCGGGGTCAACATCATCGCCTGTCCCACGTGCGGACGCCTCACGGGTGATCTGTTTTCTATCGTCAACGAGGTGGAGGCCGCCGTCAAGGCACGCCGGTTCAAGAAGGATCTCAGTGTGGCGCTCATGGGCTGTGCGGTCAACGGGCCGGGCGAGGCGCAGGGGGCTGACCTGGGCATCTCGCTAGGGCGCGGACGGGCGCACCTGTTCAAGCGCGGCAAGGTGCTACGCACCGTCCCCGAAGATCAGATCGTCGAGGCGGTCCTTGAGGCTATCGAAACGTGGGATGAGGAGGAGGCCCCTGCAGACGCCTCCGCGACTGCTATTGCCTGGCAGGAGGGAGGCTGCTGAGCAGGCGGCGACCGTCCTGATGGTTGGGCGCAACGTCAAGGAGGTGGGTCACGGTGGTGCGCGCTTTCTCGAATTGCCTGGTGAGGGCGTAGGCTCCGCTGAGGTTGTAGAGGGTTTGCGGGTGATTCGGTTCCAGCGCGAGGGCGCGTTCCAGATGCTCGATGGCCCCGTCTTGTTGCCCACGCTGGAGCAAGATGCTGCCGATCATCCGTTGTGCCGCCGCCGACTCCTCTCGGTCGTTAGCGGCCTCGAAATACGCCAGCGCTTCGTCGTAGCGATGCTGCCGGAGGAGGATGTCGCCGGCGGCCAGGTAGGGGTTGGGCAGGAAGGGATAGCGTTGGATGACGGCCAGGGACGCCTGCAAGGCATGGTGGTAGTCGCCCCGGGTCTGGTAATATTGCTGGAGCCGGCTCATCATATCCAGCCACCCCACCTTGTTCTGGTAGAGGTCGAAGGCCAGTTCTTCCAGCGGCCCGTTCGGAGTTCCGGGGAGGAGCGAGCGATCTACGACGCCCGGCAGTTGGAACGGCCAGCTACTCATCAATTGCCTGACGCGCAGCATGCCGACGAGCGAGTCTACCTGGGTCAATAGGATTTCTCGACGCGCCGATTCGAGCGGGACGGGCGAGGTCCATTCGCCGATCACGTGTTCGCGGCGCAGCGCTTCGTAGAAGGCATCGGCGATGTGGAGATATCCTTCCACGTTGGGATGCAGGTGTTCGAGGATCAGGTTGGAGCCGATGAGCCCCTCCGGCGAAGCGTAGGCTAAGGCTTCCTGCGTCTCGACCAGGAGGGCACCGTGGCGGGCCGTCTCTTCACGGATAATCCAGTTGACGGCTTCGGGGGCGCGGAAAGGAAGCTGATCCCGGTCTTTCGCGGCCCGGTAGGCCCGGCGCGCTTCGTCGAAGCGGCCGGCCGCATCCAACACACGCCCCCTGGCATAAAAGGCATCGGCGGAGAGGCTGTCCATGCGAATTGCCGTGTCGAGGGCGGTGAGGGCGGCTGCCGTATCGCCTTCGGTGGCGGCCTGGAGCCCCCGGCGGTAGGCCGCCTGCCAGGCGTCGGCGTCCGTTGCGGGCGAGAGGTTACTGACAAACGGCTCCTGGTCGCGCTCGTTGCTGACAAGGGTGCTGACGAAGACCGGAATGCCGTGCTTCTTGTACCGCGCCAGGAGGTCGCTCAGGTTACCCCGGAACTGGCGCAACCCGAGGCTATGGGCGGGCGATCCGTACGGAATGGCCTGTTCGCCGACCATGCGTTCCATCAGGGTTGTGCCCGGTATCTCTCCCTGCTTGCGTCCGCCAAACAGGCCCGCGGCCTGAGCAAGGAGGGCACGCAACCCCTGCACCACGCGCAGATGCTGCATCCCCAGGTAGGTTTTGACCAGCGGGCGCATCTGCCCGAGCGACTCGGAGGAGCCGACGCCGAGCGCTCCGTAATACTCGTTATGCCCGGCGTAGATGAGCACAGCATCCGGCTCCTGCGCGATGATGTCGTCGGCGAAGTCCAGCAGCGTGTAGGAGTTGACGGCGGCCATGGCCGTATTGACGACCTCGATGTTGCGTCCGGGGAACGTTTGCAGCAGGCGCTGTTCCAATAGGTCGGCAAAGCTGGCTCCGTAGTAAAAAGGATAGCCGGCGGCGCTGGAGCCGCCCTGGACAAAGATGCGGTACGTGTTGCTATCTTTACGGGCCGTAAAGGAATCGAACGGGATGGTAGGTACGTTCTGCTGCCGGGCAAAATAGCGCCGCCCGACGTCGCGGCTCGGGCGCAGGTACTCCGGATAACCGGAGATCGGAACGAACAGGGGGTACGCGTCGCCGTAGCCGACCAGGCGTAGGAGGCCTTCGAGCAGCACAAAGAAGAGAACCGGAACGACCCCCATCGCCAGGGTGAAGAGACGGCGCTTGCCGGTGGAGAGCGAGGAACGGGAGGGCGACGTGTCGATGCGCACAGACGCTTCAGACTTCATGGCGATGGGGTGAGCAGGCTGCGATAGAGTCACCTGCTGTACTTTCAATCCACGGCTACGTTTCCGGCGTGACGCGCGTAGGGGACGTTCACCATACCGAAAAACAGGACGGAACATCAGGATTATGAACCGTTTGCTATTCGTCATGTGTTGCTTCTTCGTTGGGATGCAGGTGCAGTGCGTGCCCGGCGAATCTCCTCCTGATGCATCGACGGCGGAGGCCCCGGTACCCGAGTGGGCCAAAGAGGCCGTCTGGTACCAGATCTTTGTCGAGCGTTTCCGCAACGGCGATCCGTCGAACGATCCCACCCTTCACGACATCGAGGGGTCGTGGCCCCACGCACAGCCCGACGGCTGGCAGCCTACGCCCTGGACGCACGACTGGTATGAGCAGGAAGCATGGGCGGAAGCGACGGGGGAACCGTTCTACTATACCGTGCAACTCCGGCGCTACGGGGGCGATTTGCAGGGCGTGATCGATCAACTCGATTACTTGCAGGACCTGGGCGTCACCGCGCTCTATCTCAATCCCATCAACGATGCGCCGTCTCTCCACAAGTATGATGCGCGCGCGTACCGCCACGTGGATCGTACCTTCGGCCCGGATCCGCGCGGCGATGAGGCGATCATGGCACAGGAAACACCGGATGATCCGAGCACCTGGCAATGGACCGCCGCCGACCGCCTGTTCCTGCATCTCGTCGAAGAGATGCATCGTCGCGGCATGCGTATCATCCTCGACTATTCCTGGAATCATACCGGGATCACGTTCTGGGCCTGGCGGCACGTGCTCGAACATCAACAGGCCTCGCCCTATGCCGACTGGTACCAGATCAAGCAGTTTGACGATCCTGATACACCGGAAAATGAGTTCGACTATGAAGGCTGGGCGGGGGTCCGCGAACTGCCTAATTTGACCAAGGTAGGCGTGCCCGAAGGGTATCACGGCGGCCCCGCCGAGGGCAACCTCCACCCGGCAGTGAAACAGCATGTCTTTGCCGTGACCCGCCGCTGGCTCGACCCCGACGGAGACGGCGACCCCTCCGACGGTATCGACGGGTTCCGGTTGGACGTGGCCGAAATGGTCCCTCTGGGCTTTTGGCGCGACTACCGGCGGTATGTCAAGGCCATCAACCCGGAGGCCTACCTGGTGGGCGAAACCTGGTGGGAAAAATGGCCGGACAAGATGATGGATCCCCGGCCCTACCTGGGCGATGTGTTCGATGCCGTCATGAACTATCGCTGGTATATGCCTACACGCAGCTACTTCGCCGATGCACTGCCGCGCGAGACGGCCTCTTCCTACGTGGCTCACCTGGACTCCGTTGAGGCAGGGATTGCACAGGATCATCTGCACGCGATGATGAACCTGACCGCCACCCACGACTCGCCGCGCCTGGCGACGTCCATCTACAACCCCGGCCGGTACAAAGCAGGCGTTAACCCCCGTGACAACCCGGCTTACAAGGTCGAGAAGCCGGATGCCCGGACCCGAGCCGTTCAGCGGTTGATCCTCGTTCAGCAATTCACCTATTACGGCGCTCCCCACATCTGGAGCGGCGATGAACTGGGCATGTGGGGTGCCGACGACCCGGATAACCGAAAGCCCGTCGTCTGGCCCGACCTTGTCTACGAGGATGAGCGCACGCATCCCCTCGGCACGTCGCGCAGGGTCGATTCCGTGGTGCCGGATACGACCCTCTTCCACTTCTACCAACAACTCATCGCGATGCGCAAACAGCACATCGACCTGTTTCGCTCTGGAGACCTGGCCTATGTGTTGACGGACGACGAGCGCGGAGTACTGGTCTACACCCGTACGCTGGCTCGGAAGCAAGCGGTGGTGGCCTTCAATAAATCAGGCCGGGTACAGGTCGTTTCTATTCCCGTAGAGGCGACGAGAGCATACGAGAGCCTGCTGGAGACCGGCCCCGGCTACGAAGTAAGCGAGGGGCATCTGACGTTCGAGCTGGGGCCGATGAAGGCGGTGGTACTTATGAGGGAGTGAGCGGAAATGGGTGCCGGGAGGTCCCGGCACGTGAGGAAACGGGGATCAGGAAAATCTCCTTTTTCATGGATTGCTTACATGGTGGAGGTTATAGAGGAAATAGTTATATGGAACCGCTTTCATGAATTTTCACAATTTCCAGAGGGAAAAATGGATGTACGTATAGAGCATGGTCAAAATAAATTATTAAATAATAAGAATTTGTCATAGAATGAAAAAATATTGATACACCCTTGATTTTTGATCCGTTATTTCATTCCAATAAGTAATTAAGTGATGTAAGCGCTTACATTGTCGTGTGCGCTCGTTCGTTTATTAATCCTTTCGGTCTTCTTGTGGGCGTAACTATTTACGACATAGCAGAGAAAGCCAAGGTCTCTATCGCCACGGTCTCGCGCGTTTTCAACAACCATCCCCGCGTCTCTGAAAAGACGCGTGAACGGGTGATCGCCATTGCCGAGGAGTTGGGATATCAACCGCACGTGTCTGCCCAGAACCTCGCTCGCCGAAAGACACACATTCTCTCGGCAGTCATTCCCGTGATGACCAACTTCTTCTTCGTGGGCGTGCTGCGTGGATTGCAGGACCGTTTGGCCGAAAGCGACTTTGACCTGCTGGTGTATGCCTCCAAGGCGCTGGAAGACGTAGACGGGCAACTGGAACGGGCGCTCCAACGAGGACGGGCGGAAGGCGTTCTGTTGTTCTCGATGCCGCTCACCGAAGAACGCGTCGAACGGTTGAAGCGAAGCCGCCAGCCCATCGTGCTTGTGGATTGTTTCCATCCGGAGTTCGACTCCGTATCCATCAATAATGAGCAAGGGGGATACCTGGCCACCCGTTACTTCATCGACCAGGGATGTTCGCGGATCGGGATGATCATGGCAAATCCTGAATCGATACCGGCTGCCGAACGCCGCACCGGTTATGAACGCGCCTTGCTCGAAGCAGGACTCCCGATGGACGAAGCCCTGGTGGTGTCCAGCAACGACGCGGTGGAGCATGGCTATACCGAACAGGCCGGGCACGACGCCATGAAACAGCTCTTGCAGCGACAGCCGCGACCGGAAGCGGTGTTCGTGGCCTCGGACATTCAAGCCCTCGGGGCGTTGCGGGCCGTCAATGAGGAGGAACTGAGTGTACCCGAAGACATCGCCATCATCGGGTTTGACGACATCATGATCAGCGAGTATGTGGGGCTTTCCACCCTCCGCCAGCCTATGTATCAGATGGGGAAACTGGCGGTGGAGAAATTTCTCATGCGTCAGCAACACCCGGAGTATCCGACCTCGCACACCGTGTTTTCGCCCCGTCTTATCGTTCGGAAGACGAGCAATATGCCGCCTACACAGACGACGGCTATGAAATCAGGAGAAAACGGAGAGGCATGAAACGGCCCCCCCGACATATGATCATGTATGGCCTCGCAGGGATGCTTATGGTTTTCCTGGTTGGATCGGGGCAGGTGCCGTCCTCTGAGCCTGATGCGCAGCCGAAGGTGGTTGCGCGGGCCGGAAGCATCGAGGTAACTGCAGAGGAGTTTCGCGCCCGCTACGTCGACTATCTCCTCTCGACCGGTCTACGGGATCAACCTGCTTTGCGCAAGGTGTTCCTGCACAACGTGATCGCATCGAGGCTGCTCATCAAAGAAACGCGCGACGACGGGATCGAGCAGGAAGCGTCCTATCGATGGAAACGGGGGCAGGTCCGGCGCAAACTGCTGCTCGAAGCCTACGCCCACCGGGTTCTCTTCGATACGCTACGGATAGGCGAAGCCGAGGTGGAGGCTATGTTTGTGCGTGCCCATACCCAGCTCAAAGCACGTCATCTTTTTGCCCGAACTCGCGAGGAGGCCTACGTGCTGTATGCGCGGCTTCAGGCGGGGGAGGCGTTCGAAGCATTGGCGAAAGAAGTCTTTGCCGATCCGAAACTGGCCGAAAACGGCGGCTCGGTCGGTTATTTCAGCTTCGACGAGATGGATCCTGCGTTTGAAGACGCGGCCTTCGCGTTAGAAGTGGGCGAGGTCTCCATGCCGGTTCAGACAGCGCACGGCTTCTCCATTATCCAGTTGGAAGACCGATTCATCAAGCCGCTGCTTACCGAATCGGAGTATGCGCAGCAACGAAAAAAACTGCGCCAGTACGTCCTCTATCGCAAGCAGCAACAGGCGCGGCAGCAGCATGTGCGTCGGCTGGCCGACGCGTTGAACCTGCGCTTTGAGGCGGCGGCTCTGGACGGGTTGCTCGCCCGGATCACGGGCACAGGAATGCTGGAGAGTGAGGAGGACGTCCGCAGCCGGCTGGCTGAATCGCTCGTGGCTTTCGGGCTGCCGACACAGCGGGTCACCTGGTCCGTCGGCGATTTTCGGAAACGGGCTCAGTTTACGGACGAGAAACAGCGAGCCCGCGTGCGCACACGCGAGGACCTGATCGAATTCATCAAAGGGTTGGTGGTGCGCGAGGTCATGATGGAACGGGCCGTAGCGCAGGCGCTGGATGCAACGCCGGCATTCGACCGGGCCATGCGCGAGGCGATGGACGAAGTTGTGCTGGCGCGAGCGCGCGAGCGATTGGCGGCCGAAGTGGAGGTGCCCGAAGATTCGGTGCGAGCCTATTTCGAGGCGGCCCAGACGGGCGAATTCGTCCAACCGGCGCAGGTGAGGGTGTGGGAAATCCTGGTCGCTACAAAAGCCGAAGCCGAGCAGGTGAAGCAACAGCTTGCGTTGCTTTCCTTTGAAGCCCTGGCCCGGACTCATTCCGTTCGACCCGGCGCGCGGGAGACAGGCGGCGACCTGGGCTTTCTCAGCCATCAGGAACTGGGCCCCCTGGCCGAGGCTGTGTTCGATGCCTCGGAAGGCGATCTGCTGGGACCGCTCGAAATCAAGGGACGCTACACATTGCTCAGAGTGGGCGCGCGGCGGTCGCAGCGTCCTATACTGTATGAGGAGGCCCGGCCGGCCATCGTCGAGCAGCTTCGCTATCGCTACGCGCGGGCGGAAGTGCGCCGGGTGTACGAGGAGATTCAGGCGCGTTACGAAATCAGCGTGGACTATAACCTGCTTCTTTCGATGCCGTTGACAGGTGGGTGAACCGACCATCCTGGATGCAAACTCAAGCTTACTCAACGTTATGCGGGGCACAATACATAGGGCTGTAGGGCTGGCGATCCTGGTGCTGATAGGGTCGCTTTCCGTTGCCGATGCAACGGCGCAGACGACGGGCAAGATAGCCGGTACCGTCATCGATACGTCTACCGGGGAGACGCTTCCCGGCGTCAACGTGTTGATCGAGGGCACGACGCAGGGAACCTCTACGGACATCAACGGGCGGTTCGTCATTATCGGAGTGCGGCCGGGCGTATACACCATCGTGGCCTCGTTCGTCGGCTTCTCGACCGAGCGGCGCGAAGGCGTGGCTGTCAACATTGACCTGACCACGACGGTTGATTTTTCTTTGCGCGAAGAAGTGTTCGAGGGCGAGGAAATCGTGGTGATCGCGGAAGCCATCGCCGTGCGTAAAGATTTGACCAGTTCGGAGGCGCGCGTCACGTCTGAGACCATCGACCGGTTGCCCGTGCAGGAATTGGGGCAGGTGCTCAACGTGCAGGCCGGCATCACGGATCAGAACGGCGGCTTGCACATCCGGGGAGGCCGCAGCAGCGAAATCCTCTACATGGTGGACGGCGTGCCGGTGACCGACAGCTTCGACGGATCGCGGGCCATTGAGGTGGAAAACGGCGGCATCCAGGAGTTGCAGGTCATCTCCGGCACCTTCAACGCGGAGTACGGCAACGCCATGTCCGGCGTGATCAACGTGGTTACCAAAGAAGGGCGCTCGGATCGTATCGGCGGTTCGTTCGAAGCCTACAGCGGCACCTATCTCGTCGGCGGCGACGGGGGCGATTCCTTTTTGCGCGGCACCGACGTGGAGCAGTTCACCAGCCAGGGCATCCAGTATCGAGAGGTCGATCCTTATTCTTACCTGGACATCGACCCGACGCACTACTACAATCTAAAGCTGGCGCTCGAAGGACCCATCCTTTCGGATCGGCTTACGTTTTTCGGGCTGGGGCGCTTCTTCAAGAACGACGGGTGGCTGTTCGGCGCGCGCCTCTTCAACATCGACGGCTCGTTCGGCGACTCGACGCTGGTGCCGCTGAACACCTTTGAGAAGCTCAGTTGGCAGGGCAACCTCCGCTACCGCCTCAATAATAAGATGATCGTCAACCTGATTTCACTGGGCTCCAGTTCGGAGGGGCAGCCCGGAGATCCGTTCTGGCGATGGGCACCCGACGGTCGAGGAACGAATTTTGACTTCGGTCTTGATACCAAGCTCAAGTTCACCCATCTGGTCAGCGCCACGACTTTCTACACGCTCAACTTCGCGACCTTCTTCCGGGAGGCCAAGAACTATGTTTTCGAAGACATCGACGACCCCCGCTACAATGATTTCTTGATCAATCCGCCGGACTCGGTCGAAGTGCTGCCGGGAGTGTTTCAGTCCGTCCCGACTGGTGGCGGGCGGTTCGGGCGGGGAGGCACCTCGACGCTTCGCTTCAACCGGTCCTCGCGCGCGTTCTTCTTCAAGGGCGATTTGACCAGCCAGGTGTCGCAGCACCACCTCGTTAAGACTGGTTTTGAAGCCCGGATCGACCAACTCGATTTTGAAGCCTTCGGGCTGGTAGGGGCGCTCACCGAGGACGGCCAGGTGATCGAACCGTTCCAGCCGACGAAGCCGCCCGAAAATTCGATCTTCTTCCAGCAGTTCGACGGTGTCAAACCGTTTACTTTCAGCGCCTATCTGCAAGATAAGATCGAGTTCGAGACGTTCATCGTGAACGTGGGGCTGCGTCTCGATTATTTCGACTCGCGCGCGCAGATCCCGGCCGATCCCGAGGACCCCAACATTCTGAGCCCGTTCAAAAAGATCAACATCTTCCGCGACGGAAACGACGACGGGGTCATCACCGCCGATGAAGAGCGCGACGATAACCGGTTGACGCTGGCGGAACGAGGAGCTTACTGGTATGAAGATGCCTCGGTGAAGTTTGATATCTCGCCGCGTCTGGGCATTGCGTATCCCATTACCGAGGAAGGCGTGATCCACTTCTCCTATGGGCACTTTCTCCAGATCCCCACGATGGACCGGCTCTTTCAGAACTTCGGCTACAAGCTTAACCGGGAGAGCGGTCAGTACGGCCCCTTCGGTAATCCCGACCTGGAAGCCCAGAAGACCGTCATGTATGAACTGGGCGTGCGCCAGGCCCTGGGCGACCTGGTTTTCGACGTCACGGGCTACTACCGCGATGTGCGGAATTGGGTGAGCACCTCGGGCCTGATCACGAGCGAAATACCGGGGGTCACCTACGTCATCTACATCAACCGCGACTATGCCAACACGCGCGGCGTGACGGCGTCGGTCAATCGGAATTTTAAGGACGGCTACGGGTTCGACCTGAGCTATACCTACCAGGTAGCCGAGGGCTCCAACTCAAACCCGGACGACGACTTCTTTGCCCGGCAGGCCAACAGGCAACCGACCCTGGCGTTGTTGCCGCTCGGCTGGGATCAGCGGCACAAGGTGGCCGGCTCGTTCTACGTCGGCGGCAACGGATGGGGCGGGTCCGTCCTGGCCGTCTACGGCTCGGGTTTTCCTTACACGCCCAGCTTTGGGACGGCCGTCCTCGCCGGCGAAAACGTCCAGACCGAGTTTCCCACGAACTCGCGCCGCCAGCCGTCCTCGTTCCAGGTCGACATGAATGTGTACACGGAGTTCAACTTTGCCGGGGTGAGGCCCCGCCTCTTTCTCCAGGTCTTCAACCTGTTCGACAATCGCAACGCGGTGGCGGTCTTTGGCGATACCGGGCAGCCGGATATCACGCTCGACCAGCGACGCACCGGGCAGTTCGATCCGGGTTTCTTTGTGCGCCCCGATTTCTTTTCCGAACCCCGGCGTGTCCATCTGGGCATCGACTTTCGATTTTAACTTCCCTCGCCTCCCCAAACGGATGGCCGCCAAGCCTTTGACATGATACCTGACATGAAGTGTAGGATGCATACACGTAACGGGTTGCTGGTGGGCCTGCTGGCTCTCCTGCTCTGGCCGCTCGTTGCCCTGCCGGCACGAGCGCAGGGACAGATCGACCGCAACCACGTGCCCAGCACGGAGCGGGTCGATGCCCTGGAACGGCGAAAGGACGAGATCGACGCCAACAATATCCGCGCGACCATTACGAACTGGGCGCAGACGGCGCAATCAGGGCAACCCGGCGACATTTTCTACGAGTGGCCCATCAACACCAACCGGATTTACGTGGCGCTGACCCAGCTCTGGGTCGGGGCCGAGGTGACGAGCAACATCGGCGCGCAGATCGGCGAAACGTTCTTCATCGTCGATGTGGCGGATTTCCGGGGCAACCTCGAAGGCGGCGACAACTCCTGGACGTTCGAACCCGTCAAAGGCTACGTCAACCCGGCAGGGTCCGACCTCGGCATGGCCCAGTCCGACGAACCTGGAAGCTGGCCCCCGTTCTGGCCCGACAAGCTGGAGGACACGACGGATCCGGGCTGGTCGGGATCCTGGAACGGCTTCTTCGGCAAGGACATCTTCAACGCCGACCAGGAGTTCTTCTTCAAAGCCGGGGACGACCAGTATGACCGCAATCGCGCTATCTACCAGCCCGATTCGTCGGATGCCACCAGAGGAGGGCTCGGGCTCATCGTCGATGCGCGGATCCTGGCCTGGAGCCAGATCCTCATCGATGACGTGGTCTTCCTCATTCACGGCGTCAAGAACGACGGGAGTGAAGACCTCGACCGCGTCGGCTTCTCGATCTGGCTGGCCGACCTCGTCGGCGGTGACAGCGACGACGACATCCCCTTCTTCGACATCCTCGAAGACGTTGCCTTTATGACCGACGCCGACGGCATCGGCACCGAACCCTTCGGAGCGGACCCGGTCGGCGTGGCGGCCATCGCTTTCCTCGAAACCCCCGGCAACGCCGTCGACCGCCTCGACAACGATGCCGACGGCTCGACCTCCGACGAGTGTTTCATCCTCAATGGCGAGTGCAACAGCCCCGTCGTGCCCGAAGCCTTTCTCGTCGGTGAAAACCCTGCCAACGGCATTGACGACAACAAGAACGGCCTGATCGACGAGAACCAGACGCACATTCCCTTCTCGGGGGAGCAGGGATCGAGCCCCGGCGTGGGCTACGCGGACTTCATCGACAATGACGGCGACGGCGAGAGCAACGGCCCGGTCGTTACGGAGCAAATGCTGGCCGTAGCCGGCAGCGACGTGTGGGATCGCTGGCCGCCTCTGCCCGAGAACGACCCGTTACACGAGGGGCTGAACGGCACCACCATCGTGCACCTCGTAGGCATCGAAGAGGACGACCTGGGCAAGGCGTTCCGGGATAACATCGACAACGACGACTCCCACGTCCAGCCGACGGCGGCCTATCCCTACCTCTCCGAGACGGATTCACCCGTCGTCACGCAGGCCATCGTCGATGCGGCGGCCGCCGATCTCTTTGGGCGCTACCGGGTACCCGGCACCGACATTATCCTCTACGACGTCGGGCCGGAGGATCTGGGCAAAGCCTACGCCGACGGCATCGACAACGACGGCGACGGGGCCGTTGACGAGGGCATCGATGAGGGCATCGACGAGATGATCGACGAGAGCCGCGCCGACGGCATCGACAACGACGGCGACTGGAACCCCCTGCGCGACGATGCGGGCCTCGACGGTGTGCCGTTCTCCGGCGACCCCGGTGACGGCGACGGGATGCCCACCACGGGTGGCGGCACGGACTTCCCCGGCGAGAAAAACATCGACGTGACGGACGTCTCCGAGTCCGACCAGATCGGCATCACCAACGTCCAGATCATCCCGGCCTTTTCGCTCAATTTCAACTCGCAGTCCGACCGGTTCCTTTACAACACCTACATGATTCCGGGTGACTTCGACACCGAGAAGCCGCCGCCGGGCGAGAGCGACCTGGTGGTCTCGAGCGGGCTGTTTCCACTCAAAGCCGGGCAGACCGAACGCATCTCGCTCTCCATCCAGATCGGGCAGGACATGGACGAGTCGCTGCGCTCGCGCGATAATGCCTTCGACGCGTACTCCGAGGACTATCAGTTTGCGCAGGCTCCGATCACGCCCGATGTGCGAGCCGTTGCCGGCGACAGGCGGGTGACGCTCTACTGGGATTCCAACTCCGAAGAATCAGACGATCCGTTCCTGGCCGGGTTGGGGCTGGAATCCCGCGACTTTGAGGGGTACCGGGTCTACCGCGCTACCGACCCGGCCTTCCTCGATCCCAAGGTGATTACCGACGGGTTTGGCAACAAGCTGCTTCGCAAACCCGTCGCCCAGCACGACCTGATCGACAGCTTCGAGGGCTTTCACCCGGTCGATGTGGACGGCATCAAGTTTTATATGGGCAACAACCGGCGCGACGGGACGGAAGCCTCCAACGGGCTCTCCCACGTTTTCGTAGACACGACCGTCACCAACGGCATCACATATTTCTACGCCGTCACGGCCTACGACTTCGGTTCCATCCCGGCCAACATTCCGCCGACCGAGACGCCCATTCGCATCCGAAGAGCGCCGGACGGCAGCATCGAGACCGGCCCGAACGTGATCGAGATCACGCCTGTGGCACCGGTGGGTGGTTTTGTGAACGCGGAACTGGAGAACGTCAACGCCTTCATTCCGTTGGTCGAGGGCCTGACGACCAGTCGGATCGGGTTCGAGATCGTCGACCCTACGGTGATCAATGATGGGCACCGGTACCGCGTTGTCTTCGAAGACACCCTGATCCTGGGGGATCGTGCCGCGCCCGACACCCTCACCACCAAGAGCTTCTCCCTGACCGACCTGACGGTTGGCGAGACGATCATCGACCGGTCGGACGGGTTTACGGAAGATCGGGAATTCCCGGTGCTCGACGACAACGAGGTGCCGCTGGGCTTCCGGCTCACGTTTTTCTCCGAACCCCTGGTACGCATCAACAGTAGCGAGTCCGGCTGGCAGGCCAATGAGGCCGCGTTGTACCCGCTGGCGCTCGATCCGTACCTGGCCGCCGGGTTCCTCAAAGGGCTGCGCAACCCGCGCGATTATCGGGTTGAGGTGGTAGGACCCGGCGAGGGGCAGTCCGTCGAGTTGCAGGCGCGGCGGCGCGTGACGCTGCCCTCGCGCCCGACCAACATCAAGGTGTTCGATGCCGCGACCGGCGAGGAAATCAAGTATGCCTTCTGGGACCTGACTGGCCCGGATTTCATCTCGGCGTCGTCTACGGCTCCCGCTACGTTCAGCGCCGACCCCACGCAGGCCGAAAGCGACCGGATCATCATCATCGAGCCGCGTGTAGGGGACGACGGGGGCGAGGAGATCGTGACCTGGCAGATCAGCCTCAACTTCGTCTTTTCCGACCGGCAGGACCCGCAGCAGGGTGACGTGGCCGTCATCAAGACGCGCAAGCCGTTCCTATCGTCGGACGTGTTCGAGTTCACCGCCCAGGGGCCTCGGGTGGATAATGAACTGGCCCGGTCGCAACTCGACCAGGTCAAGGTGGTGCCCAACCCGTACGTGGCGACCAACCGGTTCGAGCCGCTCAATCCGTTCTCGCAGGGGCGCGGCCCGCGTGTGATCCGGTTCAACCATCTGCCGCCTCAATGTACGGTGCGCATCTATACGGTCAGCGGGCGGCTCGTGCAGACGTTGCACCTCAACGAAGGCTCGAACGACTTCCTGGACCCGAACGCGCTGCTCAACGGCTCGCTCGTATGGGACCTCGAAAGCAATGACAACCTGACTGTTTCGTACGGGATCTATCTCTACCACGTCGAGGCACCCGGCATCGGCGAGAAAACCGGCACCTTCGCTATTATCAAATGAGGGCTGAACGTGTAGTCGTCATGCAGAGAAAACAATACAAACGCATCCATGGCTTCTGGCGCGCCCTCCTGGTGACGGCGCTCGTGGTGGGGGGCGGCGAAGGGGCGCTCGCCCAGTCGCCCTTCAATGATGATACGCGCAACGTCACCAAGCGCGGGACCACCGCCGCCGAGTTTCTGAACATTCCCGTCGGGGCGCGGGCGACGGCCATGGGCAATGCCGTCACGGCGTCGATCAACGATCCTACGTCGATCTACTGGAACCCCGCCGGGCTCTCGGGTATGACCAAGGGAGGCTTCACCGCCGAGTATGCCGAGTGGCTGGCCGAGATCGACTTCAACTATGTCGCGCTGGTGCTGCCGACCCGGCTGGGGATCATCGGCTTCGGCGTCACGGCGATGCGTACGCCTGAGATGGAGGTCACCACGGTGGCTTTACAGGAGGGGACCGGCGAGACCTTCGACGCGGCCTCGTATGCCTTTACCCTCTCCTACGGGCGCGCCCTCACCGACCGCTTCTCCGTCGGGGCGTCCGTCAAGCTCATCAACGAGCGCATCTGGAACTCGACGGCATCCGGCGTGGCGGTGGATCTCGGCACGACGTTCGTCACGCCCTTTCGGGGTATCCGGCTCGGCGCGGCCATCACCAACTTCGGCAGCAAGATGAAAATGTCGGGCGACGACCTGCTCGTGGTGGTCGACATCGATCCGAACGCCGAGGGGAACAACCAGAGCAACCGGGCCAACCTGCGGACCGACGATTTCGACCTGCCGCTGACGATGCGCATCGGGGTGGCCGGTGAGGTGTTCCAGACGGCCAACAGCCGCCTGACCCTGGCCGTCGATGCGCTGAGCCCCAACAACAGCGAGCAGTACGTGAACGTCGGAGCCGAAGTCGCTTTTCTGGGCGACCTGATCATGGTGCGCGGCGGCTACAGCGAGCTGTTTCTCGACAACAGCCTGCGTTCATTCACCGCCGGCGGCGGCCTTCACTACAACTTCGGGCCGGTCGATGTGCAGTTCGACTATGCCTTCGAAGCCCAGGAATTTTTCAGCAACGTAAACCGCTTTACGCTTTCCATAGGGTTCTGATCGTGTTCGTCAAGGAGTGCGACGGCGCGTTCTGATAGATCGCTCTTTAGAGAACGCCGGGTTGTGATTCACTGACCAAGGGTGCCTCTTAGAGTTACCATCATCCATCACCAATAACTCAGAAAATGAGGAACGGCATCATGTGCAGAGCTACAATCTACGGGCGATGGCTCTTTATGCTGTTGCTGGCGGCGGGCCTTGTGGGAACCGCCCACGCCCAGCGAAACGTCACGCTCCTACTCAACGCGGCCACCATCCCCGACACCACCAGCGAAAACAGCTTTATGGAAGTGCGCGGGGCCGTCAACGGTGTGGCGCCGATCACCCTGCTCGACGGCAGCGTGATCGACTGGAGCGACGCCAGCACGCTCGAACCGACCAACATCGGGGGCGATTACTGGCAGATTCAGTTCCAGATTGCCGACACCACCGACCTGACGTTCAAGTTCTTCTCGCAGCAGGCCGAGGATGGAGGGTTGAACGGTTGGGAGGCCGACCCGAACCCCAACATCCCACCGGGCACCGGCGACACCACCCTGACCGTCCACTACTTCGAGTCGCAGTCTGAGTATCGCGGGGCGCAGGGAGACCGGGGTGACTACGACTGGCAGCCCTTCGAGTCGAAGCCGGATAGCGTGGCTATCTGGTTCCGCGTGGCCATGTTCGGCGACGAATCCAGAACGGATAACTACGATCCCTCCGCCGACGCTCCGGCGCAGCAGATTGGGGTGCGCGGCGACGATCTGGGCGGGTCCGGCCCGGTCGACTGGGGCAACACCAAGCTGGTGCTGCAACGAGAATCGACGAATGCCAATCAGCCGGGATACAATATTTACTCCGGCGTAGGCTATTATCCGATGTCGCTCGTCGGCACAGAGCAGAACTACAAGTTCGTGCGCGACAACGATGTCCTCGATGATGGCGATCTGGGTTGGGAAGAGGGCAACCTTTCAGGGAACCGTACCTTCACCGTTCCGGCAAACGACTCGACGTTGCACTGGGTCTACTACGGCGATACGGTGCCGTCGGCCGTCGTGCCGGTGACCTCGACGGTGCTTTTTGCCGTAGATCTGAGCCCGCTCGAAACCATCGGTGTCTTCCAGCGCGCGCGCGGCGACACGCTCGAAGTGCGCGGCAGTTTCAACGGCTGGGACTGCGCGGGCGAAGGCTCTCCGGATGATTGCCTGCTCCAACGGGTGCCGGGCGAAGATGTCTTCGAAGCCGCCGTGGTGATGACCCGAATACCGGAGACGGGGGTTGATTACAAGTTTTTCCTCAACTTCAACGACGAGACCTTTAGAGCCGAGTTCGGCGTGGATCCGCCGAGTGGATGGGAAGAAGGGCACATGACGGGCATCGACCGGAACTTCCTGTTTGCGGGCACTACGGAGCAGGACCTCGGGATAGCCGGGTTCAACGATATCCGGCCGGGCAATATTATTCCCGACGGGGTAAGTATCGACGTGCTCTTTGAGGTGGATATGACGCCGGCGCTGAACAACGCGGCACAGCCGTTCGCGCCCGCCTCCGGTGATTCCGTCATGATCCAGATCGGTGATCCCATCTGGGCCTTTACCCAGAACATCATCGCCGGTCCCAATGACGGCGATTTCCCTCGCCACCGGAACGCTGTCCTGACCGACGATAACGCGGATAATATCTATACGGGGACGGTCACCGTTACAGGGCCGACGTACAGTTCGCTCCTGTACAAGTACACCTATGGACAAGGCAGCACGTTCTTCGACGAGCCGGATCTGGGCACCAAGGTTCCGGGCCGTCGTCGCCTGTATTACATCGATCCTAACGGCGACGGAACGTGGCCGGCAACCTATGTCATCGGGCCGGAGGAGTTCCAGATCGAAGCGGTTGCGTTGCCTTTCGAGAGCAACCCCGTGGCCATCGAAGTGATCGACGACGAGGTGCCGTCGCGGATCTGGCTCGGCGAGAACTACCCCAACCCGTTCAATCCGACCACGACGTTCGAGTATAGCATCGACCGGGCGCAGCAGGTGGCGGTGCGCGTCTACGACATGCTCGGACGCGTCGTCGCGACGCTGGTGGACGGCGTGCAGCCGGCGGCCACCTACCAGGTGAGCTTCGACGCCTCGAACCTCGCCAGCGGCGTCTATCTCTATCGCATCGAGACGGCGAACACGGTCATCTCGAAGCGTATGCTGTTAATCAAGTAATTCCTGTCCATCAGGGAAACAACACCCAGCCTCCAGGGCCGGCGGAATCGCATCCACCGGCCCTGGACGGCGGGATTTTTAATGCATTTTCAGCCGTTCGAATAATGCCGGTCGGAGGACCACCGCAAGGGATTGGCAGCGATGTAGCGGCAGATGCGTTCCACATCCTGGCGGTTGCGAACCACGTGTTCGTAAAAACGTGGTGGGGCATGATCACGTATGCGTCCAATTCCACGTTAGGGCGTATCTCCGACGTGCGCATCCATTCCTCCTCAGACGATGCGACCGCATGCGTTCAGACGCATGACACCCTTCCTCACATACCGAAAAGGCACCGACGGTCTTTGACGCAGATTGTGATAACACGAGCGGAGCGACTGACGAAGTAAATATGCGCCCGGGCTCCTGTAATCGTAATGCGGCAGGCGGATGGATCGGCGGTGGTGTTTTTCGGGATTGTAGGCCATCAGCGAACCTCATCGTACGTGTGCTCTCTCTACAAGACGTATTACCCACCCGGACGTGACCTCCCATCTTCAGTAAAGAGACTTCTTTTGCCATGCGTCTGACGGTTCGCTCCTTTCTTTTTGGTTTGATTCTCCTCGCGGGAGCGGGTTGGGCGCGGGCCCAGGATACCCTCGACATCACGTTTCGCTACGTGCCGAGGGCCGGCGACCGGATGGTGCGGGTCTTCCTGCCCGGCGAGTTCAACGGCTGGGGGCCGAACAACAGCGGGCGTATTGCCGTCGGCGCTCCGTCGCAGATGACCCACGATGCGGCCATCGACCAGTGGCTGTATACCACGGCGCTCCAGGTGGGCCGGACGTATCAGTACAAGGTACATTTTCATCTCAACGACTCGGGCTCGGACTGGCAGTGGATCTCCGATCCGCTCAACGACCGCATCAATCCCGCCGACAACAACAACTCGCTTGTTACCATCGCCGACCCGATGGTCTTCCAGCCGGCCCGCCGGGAGAATGAGGACGGCGACATCGTGGAAATCTCGGCAGGACTCTTCGGGACGGAAGCGTTTACCGGTATCACCTTCGAGATCAACGGGGTGGCACAGGACGGCCTGCCGTTCTACGACGCCGACAGGCACCTCTTCCGTTACGAACTGCCCGCCCCGGCGGCCTGCGGGTTACACTTCAAGATCACGGCCACCGATGCGCTCGGGCGTGTGGCGACCGCCGAAGTGGGCGTCACGCCGCCTGCCGTAGAGGATGCCCCGCGCCCCGTCGGCATCCGCGACGGCGTCAATTACGTGGACAACGATCCGATGAAGGCCACGCTCTCGCTCTTTGCGCCGGGCACGTGTTTTGTCCACGTCGTCGGCGAGTTCAACAACTGGCAGATCGACCCCGCTTTTCTGATGAAGCGCGACGCCGTCAACGAGGATAGCGTCCACTGGTGGCTGGACCTCGACGGCCTGAACGCGACGCAGGAATATGCCTACCAGTACCTCGTCGAGGGCGAACGGCGCATCGCCGACCTCTATGCCGACAAAATCCTGGATCCGGCCAACGATGCCTTTATTCCGGCCTCCACCTATCCGAATCTGAAGCCCTATCCGACCGGGCAAACCCAGGGCGTCGTGTCGGTGCTCCGGACGGGGCGCGATCCGTATCCGTGGCGCGTCGAGGCTTTCGACCGGCCCCCGCAGAAGGACCTCGTCATCTACGAGTTGCTCGTCCGCGACTTCGTCGGGAAACACGATTATGCCACCCTGGTCGATACGCTCGATTACCTGGATCGCCTGGGGGTCAACGCCGTCGAACTGATGCCCGTCGCCGAATTCGGGGGGAATATCAACTGGGGGTATCAGCCGCAATTCTACTTTGCGCCGGACAAGTATTACGGCCCGGCCAACGACCTCAAGCGCTTCATCGACGAGGCGCATCTGCGCGGCATCGCCGTGATCCTGGACGTCGTCTACAATCACGTCGATGTGCCCTCTCCGCTCGTCGAACTCTACGGCGCGACCGACGCCAATCCGTGGATCAACATCCCGGCGCGGCACGCCTTCAACGTCTTCTTCGACCTCAACCACGAGCATCCCTACACCCAGTACTGGCTCGACCGCGCGAATGCATACTGGCTGACGGAGTTCAAGGCCGACGGCTTTCGCTTTGACCTGTCCAAGGGCTTTACCCAGCGAAACACCGGCAACGACGTGGGAGCCTGGGGGCGCTTCGATGCTTCGCGTGTTCGCCTGCTCAAGCGCATGGCCGATCAGATCTGGGCCGTCGATCCGGAGGCGTACGTCATTCTGGAGCACTTTGCCGAAGATCGTGAAGAACGCGAACTGGCTACCTACCGCACCGGCGACGGGTTGCCGGGAATGATGTTCTGGAACAACGCAAACTTCAACTACAACGAAGCCACGATGGGCTATCACGACGGCGGAAAGTCCAACTTTTCGCACGTCTACTACGGCCCCGGCGGGCGGGGATGGAGCGTGCCGAACCTGATCTCCTACATGGAGAGCCACGATGAACAGT
Organism: Rhodothermales bacterium; assembly: GCA_046756545.1. Lineage (GTDB taxonomy): Bacteria > Bacteroidota > Rhodothermia > Rhodothermales > JBHHWM01 > JBHHWM01. Next base: position 59,159 of record JBHHWM010000001.1, read on the forward strand.
GGCTCATGTTCAAGAACATCAAGTTCGGCGCGTGCGAGCGCTCGCCCAACGGGGGGAGTGCCTGCGATCCCGGCCTCGACCTCAACTTCGGCACCTACAACGTCCGCCGCCTGCCGGTGGCCCTCGACCGCATGAAGATGGCCGGGGCATTCTTTTTCTTGATGCCGGGGCCCCGGATGATGTGGCAGTTCGGTGAACTGGGCTACGGCTACGGCGACCGGGGCGAACAGTGCCTGCGCAGCGGCGGCTCCGACGATTGCCCGTCCTTTGCGCCGGGGCGTACCGGGCCGAAACCCATCCGCTGGGACTATCGCGACGACCCACTCCGCGAGAAGCTCTACGCGGCATGGTCGGCGCTCATCGCCCTGCGCAACGAGCACGAAGTCTTCCGCAGCACCGAGACGGAGGTGACGCTGGATCTCAGCCGGGCCGTCAAGCGCATCCATCTCTCACACCCGGAGATGGAGGTCGAGATCGTCGGCAACTTCGGCGTAACGGAGGCGGCCTCCACCCTCACGCTGACGAACCCGCCGCGCTTCTGGTACGACTACTTCTCCGGCGATTCGCTCGACCTGGTGCTCGGCGATCCGGATCCCACGCTGGATCCGGGCGAGTTCCACATCTACACGACGCAGCGCCTCGCCCCGCCTCCGCCGGGCCTGATCACCGTGGACGTGGAGGACGAGGCCGACGTGTCCCGCCGCTTCCGCCTGGAGCCGAACTACCCGAACCCGTTCAATCCGGCCACGACCCTTCGCTATACGCTCCCCGAAGCCGGCCCGGTGCGCCTCGACGTGTTCGACGTGTTGGGGCGACGGGTGGCGGTGCTCGCCGAAGGCATCCAGCCGCCCGGCACGCACGAGGTGGTTTTTGAGGCGGGACATTTACCGAGCGGGCCGTATCTGTATCGCCTGCAGGCAGGGGCGCGCGTGCTCTCCCGCACCATGTTGCTTGTGAAGTAACCGGCAGCTATCCGTTTTATTAATAAGAAATCACGCGAAAAACGATGACGTACCGACTTTTTCTGGTGTTTGTGCTCGTAGGGGGTGGCCTCTCCGGTTGCACCGCCGACACGACCGACGTTCAGCATCCTGCATCCGAGGAAGGAGCGGCCTGGGTGCGCGATGCGGTGTTTTACCAGATCTTCCCCGAGCGCTTCCGCAACGGCGATGCGTCCAACGATCCGACCCGCGCCTCGCTGGAATATCCACCGGCCCTGCCGGACGCCTCGGCCTCCTGGCACCTCTCTCCCTGGACGGGCGACTGGTATGCCCGCGCCGACTGGGAACAGGAGATGGGAGACGACTTCTACGAGAGCTACGCCGTCTTTCACCGGCGCTATGGCGGCGACCTCCAGGGCGTCATCGATAAGCTCGACTACCTGAAAGACCTGGGCGTCAACACGCTCTATTTCAATCCTATTTTTTACGCCCGCTCAATGCACAAATACGACGGCAACTCCTACCACCACATCGACCCCTATTTCGGCCCCGATCCCGAGGGCGACTTCGCGTTGATGGGGCAGGAGACGAGCGACCCGGCCACCTGGTACTGGACCGAAGCCGACAAGGTGTTTCTGCGTTTGCTGGAAGAAGCGCATGCGCGAGGCCTGCGTGTCGTCATCGACGGCGTCTGGAATCATACGGGCCGCGACTTCTTCGCCTTCGCCGATCTGCGGGATAACCAGGAGGCATCGCCCTACAAAGACTGGTATATCGTCCGGCAGTACGACGACCCCGCAACGCCCGAAAACGAATTCGACTACAAAGGCTGGTGGGGTTTTAAGCCGCTGCCCGAGTTCGCCGACACGCCGGACAGCACCGACCTGCATCCCGGACCCAAGCAATACGTCTTCGATGCCACCGCCCGCTGGATGGATCCCAACAGCGACGGCGACCCGTCCGACGGCATCGACGGCTGGCGGCTGGACGTAGCCAACGAGGTCCCCATCCGGTTCTGGGCGGACTGGAACGCGCATGTGCGAAGCCTCAATCCCAACGCCTACACGGTGTCGGAAATATGGGATGACGCCAGTACGTTTCTCGAAGAAGGCGGCTTTTCGGCGACGATGAACTATCACGGCTTCGCCTTCCCGGTGAAGGGATTTCTGATCGACAACACCCTCTCGCCCTCCGGATTTGTGACGATGCTCGACGAGCGGCGCGCCGAGTATGCCGAGGACATCCGGTACATGTTGCAAAACCTGATCGATTCGCACGACACCGACCGCGTCGCCTCGATGATTGTCAACGCCGGGCGACAGCCCTACCTCGAACCGCATCTCTTCGATTATGACCGGGGACCCCGCGTCTCGCCTCGCAACACCGACCTGTACGACGTGCGCGCGCCGAACGAACGAGAACGGCACATTCAGCGCCTCGTCGCGCTTTTCCAGATGACCTACGTGGGCGCGCCGATGATTTATTACGGCACCGAAGCCGGCATGTGGGGGGCCGACGACCCCGACGACCGCATGCCGATGGTCTGGGACGACCTGACCTACGACGACCAGGTGGCCGATCCGCTGGGGCGTCCCCGCGAGGCCGACCCGGTCGCGTTCGATTCCGAAGTTTTCCGTTTCTATCAGCGCGTCATTCAGCTTCGCCACGAACACGCCGCATTGCGCCACGGTAGCTTCGACGTCCTCGCCGCCGCCGACGAGCACACCGCGCTCGTCTTTAGCCGGACGCTGGAAGATGAAACGGTGGTGGTGGCGCTCAACCGCAGCGACGAGGTGCAGCGGCTGGGCGTCCAGGTGGACGGCACGTTCGAGATGGTGTTTTCGACGAGGGCGGAGGGCGCGAGCGCGCACCGGGAGGCCGACGCCCTGCTGCTGGAACTGCCGGCGTTGACCGGCGTGGTGCTGCGCCGCACCGCCGGTGGATCATCACAGTAGGGCCGGTTTCAATGCCTCCCCCCATGGAACACGCCGAACAACGGGCCGGGGTAGCGGCACGATGTGGGTGTCCGGGCATGTGGGGATCTTTCTCCCGCACTCCCATTCTTTCACACCCCCATTGGGATACGCCATGACTGTCTTCACACGCATCCATTACCCGATCTAACTGCTCAACCCTCCAAAGCCCACCCCCTTTATGCTCGAACGTCAAAAGAAGCTTACCCGGTCGTTTTTTGCGCTGCTTAGCCTGCCGGCGACGGCGATGGGCTTTGCGCTGTCCGTCCAGATCTCGGCGCTTAGCTGGATTTTGAGCACGAAATACGGGCTGGAAATCCACGACGTCGGGCTGGTGTGGGCCGCCGGGCCTGTGGCCGGGATCCTTGGGCAGGTCGTGATCGGCATCATCAGCGACAACGTCTGGTTCTGGAACGGACGCCGCCGCCCGTTTATCCTGATCGGCGGTGTGTTGGCGGCGCTGATGTTGCTGGCGTTGCCCAGTCTCGATGTCATTTCTTCGGCAATGGGGATCGACGGCATTCTGGGCGTCGCCATCGCCGTGGCGTTGACGCTGGATCTGGCCATCAACGTGAGCTTCAACCCCACCCGGTCGATCATCGCCGATGTGACGCCGGAGGGCGAAAACCGGACGAAAGGCTATACCTGGATGCAGACGATCTCCGGCACCTTCGGGGTGCTGGCCTACGTGATCGGGGCCGTCTGGAACAATTTCGCGCTGATCTACTTCGGGGTCGGGCTGGTGCTGGTGTTCTCCGTCATTCCGCCGTTCTTTATCGAAGAACCCCGAGAGCTACGGACCGGGACCGCTGCAGGCGGTACGAAGACGTCGTCCTCGGTGCGGGACGTGATCATGTCGATTGAGCCGTTGTGGGGCTTTCTGATCTATGCCGTCTATGCCATGACCGTGCGGCTGGCGCATCTGGAGGTGGGGAATCACTACGTCGAGTACGCGTGTGCAGCGATCACCGTGGTGCTTATCGGCAAGGCTCTCCTGGCCTCGGAAGCGGGAAAGACGAAAGAAGCGGCAGGCCTCATCGGGTTCAAGAAAGTGCTGGCGGCGCATTCCTTTACCTGGATAGGCATACAGGCCATGTTCATCTACCTGTTTGCCTACGTTCAGGACAAGATGCCGGAGTTGTCGGACATTGAGATGGGCCGGGTGGTGTCTATTAGCTTTCTGGTGCTCAATGCCGTGGGAGCCGTGTTGCCTGTGTTGGTGCTGGAGCCGATCACCGAAAAGATAGGCCGGGTGAAGACCCACCTGGCATGCATCGCCATCATGGCGGCGGGGTATGCCGGGATTCTCTTCTTCGGGTTTACGCCGATGATGATCTACGTGCTGATGGGTGTGGTGGGGGTAGGGTGGGCGGCCACCGTCAGCCTGCCGTTTGCCATCATGTCGCAGAAGGTGGACCAGGCGAAGATGGGGCTCTACATGGGGCTGTTCAATCTGTCCGTCGTGTTGCCCCAGTTGGTGGCCAGCCTGGGCGTGGGCGAGGCCGTCAGCAGCGCCGAAAACAAAAGCCTCCTTTTTATCATCTGCGCGGTTTCGCTCGCCCTCTCCGCCCTGGCCTGGATGCTGGTGAAAGAGGACGAACGGGGCCGCGACAACGCCGAACCAACGGCGACAGCCGGGGGCGGTCATTGACGTTTTAACCTTTTACATGGCACGCAAAATACGCTACAAACAATTGTTCTCATGGAAACCTCCTGGTTGTATGTCTTTGCCCGACGCCTGACGCTTCTCGTCGGGTTGATGGGATGCGCAGGATGGCTGATGCAGGGGTGCGCACTGTCTGAACCCGACACGCAGAATGTGCCTGAGTCTTCCCTGGCTGAGACATCCCCCGAGCACGAGGTCATCGTGCATTTGTTCGAGTGGAAGTGGACCGACGTGGCCCGAGAGTGCGAGGCGTTTCTGGGGCCGAAGGGCTACGCCGCCGTGCAGGTGTCGCCGCCGACGGAAAACGCGGTGGTGGAAGGGCGTCCGTGGTGGGAACGCTACCAGCCCGTCAGCTACACGCTGGACAACCGCAGCGGCACCCGCGCCGAGTTTGCCGACATGGTGGCCCGGTGCAAGGCCGCCGGCGTCGACATCTATGTCGATGCCATCCTCAACCACATGACGGGGGTCTATGCCGGCATCGGTACGGCGGGCTCGACCTTTTCGGAGTATACCTATCCCGGCCTCTATTCCTACGACGACTTCCACCACTGCGGCCTCACCGAAAACGACGACATCTGGGATTTCGACGACCGCCAACAGGTGCATACGTGCGAACTGCTCAACCTCGCCGACCTCGATACCGGCTCCGACACGGTGCGGGATCGGCTGGCCGCCTATCTGAACGACCTCATCAACCTGGGGGTGGCCGGGTTCCGCATCGACGCGGCCAAACACATGGCTCCCTCCGACCTTGCCGCCATCCTCGACCGCCTGGACGGCGACCCGTACATCTATCAGGAGGTGGTGGACACAGCCCCCGAACCGGCCTGGATGCCGGAGTATCTCGCCACCGGGGCCGTGACGGATTTTCGGTACAGCGCCATGGTCAGCGACGTGTTCCTCAATGGCTCGCTGGCCCGGCTGCACGGCGATGGGTCGATCTGGGAAGATGTTACGTGGTTGCCTGCCGACAAGGCGTTGGTCTTCGTGGACAACCACGATAACCAGCGCGGGCACGGTGCTGGTGGGCACATCGTCACGCACAAAGACGGCGACCTCTATACGCTGGCGGTGGTGTTTATGCTGGCCTATCCTTACGGGCACCCCAGGGTGATGTCCAGCTACGCGTTCACCGACGACGCTCAAGGACCCCCGGCGGACGCCGAAAGCCGCATCACGAGCGTGCACGGAGACGGTGAGGTGGATTGCTTTGGGGAGACCTGGCAGTGTGAACATCGACGCCCGGCCATCGCCAACATGGTCGCCTTTCGCCGCGCGACCGCCTCGGCTGCTGCCGTGTCCAACTGGTGGAGCAACGGCGACAACCAGATCGCCTTCAGCCGGGGCGACCGGGGCTTCGTGGCCCTCAACAACGACGAGCAGACGCTGAACGCGACGCTGCAGACGGGGCTGGCGGCGGGGACCTATTGCAACGTCATCGACGGCGGCCTGGCCGAAGATACGCGGACCTGCACCGGTTCGTCCGTTACGGTGTCTCCGGACGGCACGGCGGCGATTTCCGTCGAGCCGGGCCGGGCCTTGGCCCTGCACGCGGCGGCCAAAACGAACTCGTAGCCCATGTTTCGCATACCCTGGATCCCCGGTTCTTCTCCACCTCTAAACAAACGTCTCCCCGATGGACAAACCACGGCTTAGTTTCTGGCAAATCTGGAACATGAGTTTCGGATTTCTCGGGATTCAATTCGGCTTTGCGCTGCAAAACGCCAATGTCAGCAGGATCTTCGAGACGCTGGGAGCCAGCATTGATGCCATTCCCATTTTGTGGATTGCCGCCCCGACGACGGGGCTGCTCGTCCAGCCCATTATCGGCTATTTGAGCGACCGGACGTGGGGACGACTCGGGCGGCGGAGGCCCTACTTTTTAATCGGTGCTATCCTGGCTTCCCTGTCCCTGGTTGTGATGCCCCATTCGCCCGTGTTATGGGTGGCAGCCGGCATGTTGTGGATCATGGATGCCTCCATCAACGTCTCGATGGAGCCTTTTCGCGCGCTCGTGGGCGACCTGTTGCCTTCCGAGCAGCGAACCATGGGGTTTGCCGTGCAGAGCTTCTTTATTGGGACGGGCGCGGTGGTGGCCTCGGCGTTGCCCTATATCTTCACGAACTGGATCGGCGTGAGCAACACCGCGCCCGCAGGAGACATACCGGATTCGGTGCAGTTCTCGTTTTACGTCGGCGCTATCGCGTTTATCGGCGCGGTAAGCTGGACGGTCTTTCGGACCCGAGAATATCCCCCTGAGGACCTGGAGGAATTCGAACGGCTGAAGAAAGAAAGCAAGGGCTTTTTGAACGGTGTGCGCGAGATCGCCCGTGATTTCGTTCATATGCCGAAGACGATGGTGCAGTTGGCTTTTGTCCAGTTCTTCTCGTGGTTTGCGCTCTTCGGGATGTGGATCTATTCGACGGCGGCGGTGACCCAGCACATCTACGGTACCAGTGATACCACGTCGGCGCTCTATAATGAAGGCGCTGACTGGGTAGGGGTCTTGTTTGCCATGTATAACGGGTTTGCCGCCGTGACGGCGTTTCTCTTACCCTGGCTGGCCCGGCGCACCAGCCGGAAGACGGTGCACATGATCAGCCTGATCTTCGGTGGGTTGGGGCTGGTCTCCTTCTACGTGATTACGGACCCGAACATATTGCTCGTCTCGATGGTGGGGGTCGGGTTGGCCTGGGCGTCCATCTTGTCGATGCCCTATGCCATCCTGGCCGGAGCCTTGCCCCCCGAAAAGATGGGCATTTACATGGGCATCTTTAACTTTTTCATCGTCCTCCCTCAGATTACCGCTGCGGGCATCCTGGGCTTCATCATGCGCTCGGTTTTCGGCAATGAAGCGATTTTCGGGTTGATCATCGGCGGGGTGTCCATGATGATCGCCGGGCTGCTCGTCACCCTGGTCGATGACGTGGACGAGGTGAAAGAAAGGGCGGCACCCGTTTGATCAAGGAGATAAGAGGGCCGGAAGACCTGGTGAAGCGCCGATCAGGGAGAAAAGGCTGCTCCTAAAAACAAACGGCGCGCTGCGTCGTACGTGCTGAGACGCCCCCAAACCTACTACGTCGATGCGGTTTCGCTACACGAAATGGGATCCTCAGCGCCATGGCCGAATGGCGACGACCTTCGAGCGGCTGCTGGATCTGTTCGAGCAACTCTTGCAGTTTACCGCCGGTGACGCTGCCGAAGCGCTCAACTGGCTCACCCAACTCGACCAACGCTACGGCCTCACCGACGACGAAATGGGCATCGGCGACTTCATCGAGGAGTTGAAAAACCGGGGCTACCTCAAGGAAGACGAGCAGACCGGCACGATGCGCATTACCGCAAAGACGGAACGGACGCTCCGCCGCCGCTCGCTCGAAGAAATCTTCCGCCAGTTGCGCAAAAGCGGACGGGGCAACCACAAGACGCCCTTCGCCGGCATGGGCGACGAACGCCTCCCCGAAACACGCTCCTGGACCTTCGGCGACGATCCGCACCTGCTCGACGTCACCAACACGCTCTCGAATGCGTTTCGCCGCGCCGGTGTGGACGACTGGAACCTCTCCGAAGACGATTTTGAAGTCTTCGAAACCGACCACCGGACAAGCGTGGCCACCACGCTGATGATCGACCTGTCGCATTCAATGATTCTCTACGGGGAGGACCGCATCACCCCGGCGCGCAAGACGGCCCTGGCCCTCGCCGAACTCATCATGACGCATTATCCCAAGGACACGCTCGACATCGTCGCCTTCGGCAACGACGCGTGGGAGGTGTCGGTGAAGGATCTGCCGTATCTCAACGTAGGACCGTATTACACCAACACCCGCGCGGGACTCGAACGGGCACGCGATATTCTCCGCCGCCGTAAAAATCGCAACAAGCAAATCTTCCTGATCACCGACGGCAAGCCGAGTTGCCATTACGAGAACGGGCGGATGTATCGCAACGCCTTCGGCCTGGATCGGCGCATCGTCAACAAGGTGCTGGACGAGGCCGTCATCTGCCGCCGCGAGGGAATCACGATCACCACGTTTATGATCGCTCGCGATCCGTATTTGCAAAATTTCGTGCGCCAGCTTACCGAGGCCAACCAGGGCCGTGCCTATTATTCCAGCCTCGACAAGCTGGGCGAGTTTATTTTTGAGGATTATCTTCGCAACCGGCGCAAACGGATGCGGTGATGGGTGCGTAATAGGGGCGATTAGCCCATCGTTCCGCCCTTGCCAGGATCGACATCATACGATGCCTCAGCCGATTTTTCCCAAAAAAAGCCTCGGCCAGAACTTTCTGACCGACCCCAACACGGCGCGCAAGATTGTGGCGGCGTTGCGCGCGCCGGAGGAGGGACCCGTGGTCGAGATCGGGCCGGGCACCGGGGCGCTGACCGGCCTGTTGATGAGCCGTTTTTCGACCGTCACGGCGCTGGAAATCGACCAGCGTGCCGTGGCCCATCTCCAGGCGCAGTATCCCTCCCTCGACGCGCGGCACGCCGATGTGCTCGCGGTGGACTGGGCGGGGCTGGCAGCGGAGAAGGGGGGCGCGCTCTACGTGATCGGCAATTTGCCCTATTACATCACCAGCCAGATTCTATTCGGGTTGTTGGAGAGCAAGCCCCATGTGCGCGAGGCCGTCCTGATGATGCAGGTAGAGGTGGCGCAGCGGCTGGTGGCGGTGCCGCGTACCAAGGAATACGGCATCTTGAGCGTGCTCGTTCAATTGCATGCCCGCCCGGAGTTACTCTTCCGCGTCTCGCGTCATGTTTTCTATCCCAAACCGGATGTGACGAGCGCGGTTATTCGGCTGGTCTTTGAGGGGATGGAGGAGCCCGAGCCGGATGTGGACCCTGCCTTTCTGCGCAAGGTCGTTCGCACGGCGTTCAACCAGCGCCGCAAAATCCTGCACAACAGCCTGCATCCCTGGACCCGAGAGCGTGGCATCGATCTGCCCCAGGATTGGCGTGGCCGACGAGCGGAAGAACTTTCGCCGCCTGCGTTTGTCGCGTTGGCGCGCTATCTTCAGGAGCGCCTTTAGTGTGTTGAATGATTCTTTATCTTTGGTTCGGAGTCTGCGCTTCGTGTCTAGGGTAGATATCGTGTGAGACGGCCAGATACAACGGGTTCCTCACGAAGCCACGCCGACGGACGTAGTAAACTTCAGATGGACTATGACCAAACCTTCCGCCGCAAAGCACGACAAGGAACGCCCCGGCGTGTTGCTCGAGGTCGATGAGCAATTGACCGAAGATATCTCGGCGCTGCTCGATGCCGGGCAGCGTGGAATGGTGCTCAACCTGGTGGCCGATCTGTACCCGGCAGACCTGGCCCGGTTGCTCAGCCACCTGCCTCGCGATGAAGCCAAACAGCTTTTCCAGTGGCTTTCGCCCGAGATCGGGGCCGATGTGGTCGTCGATCTCGACGATGCGTTCCGGGCCGACCTGCTCGAAGAGGAACCTCCCGAGCGGCTCACGGAACTGATCGATGAACTCGACACGGACGACGCTGCCGACGTGTTGGCCGATCTCTCCAAAGAGATTGCCTCGCAGGTGTTGCCCGAGTTGGAGGATGCCGAAGAGGTGCGCGAACTGCTCGCCTACGACGAGGAGACGGCGGGCGGCATCATGGCGACCGAGTTGGTGGCCGTGCCACCGACCTGGACCGTGGCCGAAGCCACCGAAGAAGTGCGACGTAATGCCGAGACCGTCGAGGAAATCTTTGCGGTGTTCGTCGTGGATGAGGGCGAGAAGCTGGTGGGTGTCGTTACTCTCAAACGGTTGCTGCTCTCACAGGCCGAGTCGCTCATCGGCGGCATCATGAAGACGGATGTGATCTCGGTTCCGACGGAGATCGACCAGGAGGAAGTGGCTCGCGTTATGGAACGCTACGACCTCGTCTCGCTCCCCGTCATCGACGCCGACGATTGCCTCGTCGGGCGCATCACCATCGACGACGTGGTGGACGTGATCCGCGAGGAGGCCGAGGAAGATATCCAGCGCATGAGCGGTATCACCGGTGACGAAGAACCGACCGACTCGGTGTGGCGCATCACGCGAGGCCGCTTGCCCTGGTTGATGCTGGGCATGGTAGGGGCCGGGCTCGCCGGGACGGTGATCGGGTCGTTCGAGGAAGATCTCGGAAAGTTGCCGGTGCTGGCGGCCTTCATCCCTGTGGTGATGGCCATGGCAGGCAATGCCGGGATTCAGAGTTCGGCGATCATCGTGCAGGGGTTGGCCTCGGGCGATGTGTGGTCGAGCGACATCATGCGCCGATTGGGGAAAGAAACCGTCGTAGCCCTCATTAACGGCGTGGCGCTGGCCATTATGATCGCCTTCTTCGTGTACGTCGTATTTGTTGGACTCGCCGGCCTGTTCGCCTGGATTCCCGAGGTGGACTCGCCCGACAGGCTGGCGTTGACAGCCGGGCTGTCCCTGTTTGTCGTCATTCTGCTTGCTACTTGCATCGGAACGACGGTTCCCCTCCTTCTGAATCGCTTCGACATCGACCCGGCGATTGCTACCGGGCCGTTCATCACCACCAGCAACGACATCATCGGCCTGATCGTTTTCTTCGGGCTGACAGCGATGATTTATTTGCCCGATTGAGCCGCCGGGATGCCTTTTAAAGAAAGGCGACCACGCCGTCGCCTATTCGCCCGTCCAGGGCGTAGGAACCGCATTATTGATCAGGCAAGGCCCGGAAAAACTGCCTGACGCGTCGCCGGTTGACGCCCAGGTCGCTGTAGCCGACGCGGCTGGCGCTGCGGATGTGCAGGACGGATCCGTCCGCGTGCGGTTCGATGACGAGCGCCACATCGTCTTTGAACACCAGGGCTGTAAAGACGGCGTCGATGCGGCGCGTTTCGGGATGGACCCGTAGTTGCGAGGCTCCAATCGTATGGAGCGCGGTCCGCGCTTGTTCGAACAGCGTGGTAGCGTCCGTTCCGAAATAATGCGTTTCGCGGACGCAATTAGGCGTACCGGGACAGGGCGGGAGCGGGCTCTCCGGGAGGGTGTGATCCATCAGGACGGCCCCGCGTCAGGTAAGGCCGGAGGGCAGGCTGGATACGGCCTGCCTCACGTACCCGGCTGATTGGCTTGTTGCAGGCCGCGCTCGTCGTTGTACTTCGAGGGGCACTTCATCAGAATGTTGTCTGCGATGAAGATGTCGCCTTTCACATATCCCTCGACCACGAGTTTCTCGGCATCTTCGAAGCTGGCCGGTCTGGGGTTGGAATACTGAACCTGGCGCACGACGCCCTGGTTGTCTCGCATGTAGAAGCTGAAGAGGTTTTGTGCGGGGTCGTAGTTGGTGGCTTGCTCTTTGACCCAGTGCCCGGAGACGTGGGCTTTGGCCCCTGTCTGGGCGGCTTCTTCGAAGTTCATGTAGCCGCCTACCTGCTTTCCGAAGTTCAGGAAAAGGATCGAGGCGAACCCGACCATAAGAACGAGGCCGATGATGGTTTTAGGCTTCATGGCGTAGTGTGTTTGGATGTCGAAGGTCGTGTATATACACGGGGAAGGATCCCCGCCACAATCAGGTTTCTTCCGGTTCCGGGGCGATGCGTTCATCCATCATGCGTTCCAGATGGCGGAGCTTACGATCCGTCCGAAGGATGAAGAGGGCGATACCGGCCCAGATGATCAGCACAACGATCAGCACGGTGTAGATTTTGCCCTGGCCCAGCATGAACTGTTCCAGCCCGTCGGCTGCCTGGAGCGGCGTATTGGGGTTGGCCCAGATGCTGTCGTAGGCCGTCGCAGTGGTCTGCGTGGTGTCGGCTATTTCTTGGAACGGAGTCATAGGTCGTAAGGACAAGGATCGAGACTACAGATCAGGCGTGTCGAGCGTGTCGAGGCGTTGCTGGATAAGCGCCGCGCGAACGCGTTGCGTATAGAGCACCCAGAACAGCCCGATAAAGCCGATGATCGCCGGGTAGAAGATGAGGCGCATGATCGGGTGCGTGATTTCACTGAAGGCCGGATTGCCCTCGGCACCGGGATGCAGGCTGTCCATCTGGCGCGGCAGCACGTAGAGCAAAAACGGTACCGTCGCCACGGCAAACAGGTTGTAGACCGCCGCAATACGGGCGCGTTTCTCCGGGTCGTCGAGCGTCGAGCGCAGCACGAAGTACGCGCCGTAGATCAACACCTCGATGGCCGCCATCGACTGGCGCGGGTCGAAATTCCACCACAGGTCGGTACCCTCGTACCAGGTGACATGCGACCAGACGCTGCCCGTGACCAGGCCGAGGATTCCGAAGACCGTGGCCAGCAGGGCCGCTTCTCTCGCGCGCGTGTCGCGGATCAACCGCTCCGACCGGAGGTAGCGATACGAATGGAAGGCCGAGACGATGGTGGCCGCCATCATCGCAAACCACATCGGCACGTGGAAGTACAGGTTGCGCGCCGTGTGTTCGAGGATGCTGATGCGCGGAATCTTGAGTAGAAACGCAGCGAACAGCACGACCGTCAACCACACAATCACCACAAGACGGATCGTGCGATACCGGGGCAGGTTGACTGCGGCAGAACGGGTATCAGAGGCCATAGGCGATGGTGATGTCAAAAGAATCAATCGTTCCAGACGTAGTCGAACAGCAGCACCGAGGCTGTGATGACCACGCCCGCAAATCCGGATAGAGCGAGCAATGCATCGATGGAGGCTTCCCAGCCGAGCCCGTTCGGCAAGGCGTTGCGGGTGACGCTGACCACCGACAGCAAGAGCGGGATCAGCAACGGAAACAGCAGCACCGGAAGCAGGGGGCCCCGGTTGGCCGTCCGCGCAATGATCGCCGCCAGCAGCGTTGTGGCTCCCGACAGGCCCAGTGCGCCCAGCACCAGGGCGAGCAGCAGCAGGCCCGGCAACAGCACTTCTACGTTCAAAAGTACTAAAAAGGCTCCCACTGCAACGACATTCAGGGCCAAAACTAACAGGAAGTTAAAAAGAAGCTTCCCGGCATAGACCATGCTGCCCCGTGTGTTGAGTTGCAACAGGAGCACCGTGCCGCGTTCTTCTTCGGCCACAAAGGCGCGTCCCAGGCCGATAGAGGCCGAAAAAAGGATCACCACCCATAAGAGCGCCGCCTGCACCCGTTCGCTTACCGACTCCTGGCCGATGGCAAACGTCACCAACAGTAACGAGGCCAGCACGAACATCAAGAGCATGTTGATCGCATAGCGGCTCCGCAATTCGAGCTTCAGGTCCTTATAAAAGACGGCCCATGTGCCGTGAAACCAATCCATGATGTCTGACTGTTGGTGGGAAGTCTTGTATGCTCAGTCTTTCACCTGCTCGCTGTTGCCTGCGTTTCGCGTAGCGGTGCGCCGGGCCGCCCGTTCCTCGGCGGTGATCAACCCCGGCGGTCTCGGCATGAAGACGGGCGGTCCGGGCGTAGGGGGAGCAAATTCGCCGACGAGCGAAATCTCCGGTTTCAGGCGATACCCCGTCTCGCGCTCGACGACGACCTGGACGTGCGCAATCAGGGCCTGCACATCGGCTGCTGTGGCTTCCCCCCGGTTGATCATGATGTTGGCGTGGCGGTGGGTGACCTCTGCGCCGCCGATACACGCGCCTTTCAGCCCACACTCGTCGATGAGCCGCCCGGCTCCGATACCGTCGATTTTCTGGAAGATCGATCCGGCACTCGGTTCGGTGTCGAGCGGGGGGTGCCGTTCGGCGCGCCAGGCCAGGTTGGCCCGCATGATCTCGCGCATGCGGTGTTCGTCACCCGGTTCGAGCTGGAAGGTAGCCGAAAGGACGACGTCGTCGCGGACGTGCAGCACCGAGTAGTCGTATCCGAAGTCAAAATAGTCCACGCCGACGGTGCGGCGTTCGTTGCCCTCGGTCAGGAGTTCGGCTTCCAGCAGCACCTCTTCGATGAACAGGGTACGCTCGCGTTGGGGCGGCGGCGCGAGGAAATGCAGGTTTTGCCAGAGTGCTCCCCCGACGGTAGAGGGGATACCCACGTAATGCTCCAACCCCGACAGCCCGGCCCCGACAGCGCATTCGATGAGGTCGGGGTAGACGATGGTGCCGCTTTCGGCCTGGAGCCGGCCCGTGCCGGGGGCCCGTTCGATGCGCCGGGCGAGGTTTCGGATGACGAGCCCCCGGAAGCCCCGGTCGCCGACCAGAATGTTCGCCCCGACGCCCAGCAAGAAATACGGCACCTGATACGCCCGCGCAATCTGAATCACCGTAGCCAGTTCGCCGGCCGTACGTACTTCCGCAAAAAAATCCGCCGGCCCTCCAATCTTGAAGGTGGTGTAGGGTGCCAGTGCCACGTTGCGTTGCAACCGGTCGGAGCCCAATGCTTTATGCAGGGCGTCCAGCGCCGCCGGGTCGATGGAGGCTGCCGGTTTCATGAGCCGAAGGGGAGGACCGTGGCGGAATCTATCATTATAACCTGAGCTACTCTGTAAAACCGAAACGTTACAGCAATAGGCGGCCGTTACCGTGCGAATCTTTCATGATACATTGCGTAATGAAGAGATGGTTCGTTCTTTAGACCAAGTCCCGATGAAAACAACGGTGAAATCAAACACAAGGAAAGCACTATGGCAAACACGTATCCCAACCTCACACGCGCCGCCATCCGGCTCGCTATAGGCGTGGTTATCCTCCTGATCATCATGGCGATGGGTGCCGGATGCATGACCACCGCGCTTCAGTCGGGCGAGGCCGGCGTCCGATACAGCCCCTTTGGGGGCACCGACTTGAATCTCACCTACGGCGAGGGCTTGCAGATTCACGCGCCCTGGGTCCGTGTCATTGAATATGACGTGCGGGTGCAGGAAAAGCTGGAAGACCTCAACGTGCTTTCGTCCAACGGGCTCGAAATCGGCATGGACGTTTCGGTGCGCTGGCGCCCCATCGCCGTCCAATTACCGCAACTCCACACGACCTATGGCCCGGATTACTACCGGAAGCTTGTGCAGCCGGAGTTGCGGAGCGCTGCGCGTGAGGTGGTGGGGCGCTTTACTCCCGAAGAGCTCTACGCCAGCAAGCGCGCGGAACTTCAGGCCGAGATCGATGCTCAAGTGAAGGTGGGCGTTCAGGGGAACTTCGTAGAAATCGACGCGGTGCTGATTCGGGACCTGCGGTTGCCGGAGCAGATCCAGGTGGCCATTCAGGATAAGCTGAAGGAAGAGCAGGAGGCGGAACGCTACGAATTCACCCTTCGGAAAGAGGAACTGGAAGCCCAGCGAAAGAAGATTGAAGCCGAGGGTGAGGCCGAGTACCAGCGCATCATCACGGCGAGCCTTTCGGAGCAGTTCCTGCGTTTCAAGGGCATCGAAGCCACGCAGAACCTGGCGGCCTCGCCGAACACAAAGACCATCATCGTGGGCGGCGGCGAAAGCGGTCTGCCGATAATACTTGGTGGGCAGTAGCGAGGCGAGTGCGGCACACCGGCACGCGCCATAACACGTATTGTGTGTTGGAAATAGGCTATAGAGGCTCGCTCCATGGGGGCGGGCCTCTCGGCGTTTATGGATGGAAAAGGGAGCAGTTTTGTAGACATGAAACGTGCAGAAAGTGATAGGATTTTTTAAAAGAACACACTTTTAACTCATTGATTTTTAAATACCTGTCAAAACAAGTGGTCTCGTCGGCGTTACAGGGCGTTCTTCACTGTTCAATACGAGTGAAAAAATACTTCATACGGTTCAGAAGGAGGGGGGCACCGTTCGAGGGGCTACACGGACGTTTAGGGGAAAAAAGCTGGAACGGCTTCCAGGGGTGTTCTACATTGGCGGCGAAAAAAAAGTGGGGCAACATGCCTCGCACACTGGAATTACTTGTTGCAACGGCTTATTGTGCAGCGTCCAATGCATAGCTAGTCGATTTGCATGTTTCCTTGATGGTGTCATCCTAATCACTGGACGTCTTGACAGCCATCAATGTTGTGGCGGACGAGGTGCCCCAACACCCTCGTCAGGATACCGAAGTAAAATTTGTTGCAGTATTGCACACTCATCCTTTTTCACCTACCCACCTAACACCATGAGAACCTTATTTACCAAGCTGCTCTTCCTGGTACTGCTGGGGCTCGTTCCGGGTCTTGCCCTGGCGCAAACCGGAACCCTGAGCGGCACCATCACAGACAGCGAGTCCGGAGAGCCTCTACCGGGCGCTAACGTCTTTATCGAAGAACTAAGCGCCGGTGCTGCGGCAGACATCGATGGAAATTATTCGATTTCCGATATCTCTGTCGGTACGTACACGGTGCGCGTCTCGTTCGTCGGGTTTAAGTCGAATACCCAGGCGTACACGGTCTCAGCAGGGAGCAACACCCTCAACGTTGCCCTGGCACCCGACTACACCGGCCTCGAAGAGGTGGTCATTACGGGGATTGCCTCGTCTACGTCGAAAGCACGCGCCGAGGTAGCCGTCTCGCGCGTAGACGCCACCAAGCTCCAGGAACAAAACTCCTACCAGGACCTCTCCCAGTTGATGTCCGGCAAGGTAGCCGGCGTCAACGTGCAACCTGCCTCGGGGAACGTGGCAGGCGGTATTCGCTTCGTCATGCGGTCGAGCACCGGGCTCAACGGCTCCGGTCAGCCCGTCATCTATGTAGACGGTGTGCGTATCGATAACGCCCAGATCAGCGGCCCCGGTCAGGGCGTCGGTGGACAGGGCATCTCGATGCTGGCCAACCTGAACCCCGAAGACATCGAAAGCGTCGATATCCTGAAAGGGCCGGCCGGAGCGGCGCTCTACGGCACCAGCGGCTCGAACGGCGTGGTGCTTATCACGACCAAGCGGGGCAAGCTCGCCGGTGGCGGCATTGCACCCTTCAACGTGACCTACAAGGGGACGCTGGGCGCAAACTCGCAGTTCGAAGAGTATGACCGGGATAACGCCAGCCTGCCGGATCTGGCCAACGATTTTTTCCGGGATGGTACGATCTCGCAGCACTCGATCAGCGTCTCGGGCGGTTCTGATGTTGTGCGGTACTTTACCTCGTACGATAAGCGGTTCGAGGAAGGCCACATCAACAACAACGAACAGGATCGCCAGAGCTTCCGGGCGAACTTCGAGGCGTTTCCGGTGCAGAATGTGACGGTGCGCGCCAACGCCGCCTACACGCTCAACGAGATTGCCCGCCCGCAGAACGACAACAATATCTTCGGGTATCTCGGCAATTCGCTGCTGGCCAATAGCCCGTTTGTCTTTACGGACAGCCTTTCCATCGAGAACCTCAAGGCCGACTCGCGCATCTCGCGTTTCCTGGCCTCGGCCGAGGTGGAATACCAGCCGATCACGAACCTGCGCCTGCGGGCCTCCGTCGGGTTCGACGGCACCGATACGCGCTCGGACCGGTCGTTCCCGGCCAACCTGAGATATTCCGGACGGACCAACGGCGAACGGAACATCTTCAACCGGCGTAATGAGCAGTATACCTACGACTTCAACGCGCGGTATTCCTACGACATCACCTCGTCGTTGAACGCCACCACGATCGTTGGGTCGCAGGCCTTCAATCGGATTAACAACTCTTCCAACATCACCAAGCAGAACTTCTCGACGGAACTCATCACCAACGTGGGAGCCGGCGCGGACTTCATTGCGGCGGATGAAGGCTTCTTGCACTCGCGCGAGGCCGGTATCTACGGCCAGCAAGAGTTTGCCTATCAGAATCGCATCTTCGTCACGCTGGGCGTACGTCGCGACTTTGCCAGCACTGTGGGCGAGGGCGCACCGGCCATCTGGTATCCCAAGGCCAGCCTCGCGTTGCGTCTGGATCAGATAGTCAACCTGCCGAGCGCCATCAATTTCCTGAAGCTGCGCGCGGCCTACGGCGAAACGGGTCAGTTGCCGAGCCTGCTCGACAAGGCATTCCTGCGTTGGGAAGCCGAGCCCTCGGGATATGGTGCCGGGGCTGTGCTGAACTTCATCGGCAACACGGAGATCGAGCCGGAACGGATTAAGGAGATTGAAGTCGGTCTCGAAGCCGAACTCTTCGACAACGTGGGCCTCGACCTGACGTACTACCGCCAGGATGCGAAGAACTCGATCATCGACTTTGAGAACGTGCCTTCGACCGGGCAAACTGCCAGCAACGTGCCGTTCAACGTGGGCGATGCCAAGGGATGGGGCATTGAGGCCAGCCTGTCGGCTGCTCCGATTCGCACCCGCAACTTCGGCGTTGATTTCAACATCATCTGGAACTTCCAGGATAACGAAGTCGAGGACCTCGGTGGGGCACAGCCCAACTTCTCCGGTTTCGACACGCAGGTGATCAAGGAAGGGCTGCCGCGCGACGCGTTCTTCACATGGTCGTCGAAGGCGTCCTTCAATGACGACGGCAGCTATGCCGGTGCGGTACTGGTGCAGACCGCCGACGAAGACGGCGACGGCACGCCCGACCGGGATTTCTTTGG
>JBHHWM010000002.1:0-70615 GCA_046756545.1 Rhodothermales bacterium
GTTTATGGCCTCCAATGTCAAGGGCACAAAATAATGCCCTGGCCGATTGAAGAATCCGCCCACCCGAAACTTGACCAAATATCAGAGGACAGTGGCAGCATCAGAATGAACTGGCTGGGCCTATGAGTCCATCGTCTTGCTCACGACGCTTGCTGGACTCGTCATCAAGCGAGACGTCTGCTTTTTCGCTCCTCTTTTTGGAAAAATTCCCCGCTTTTCCGTCTTTGTCTATAAAGCCCCTCCCAGGTGCCTGGGCGAGAGGGGATGCGCTGCACCCAATGCGAGGCCAAGACCATGACGACCAAGACAGACACACAGAAAACCCCTTCCCCTGCTCAAGCGGGAAGGGACGTACACAGTGCAGGGAAAGATGCGCCTTCTCGGCTGCTGCTCTACTGGTTTGATAAAGACGCCTTTTACGAAGCCAAACGGTCCTTGGTCAGCGCGGGCTTCGAACTCGTCAGCAGTAAGCTCACCCCCTGCCAGGTCATGAGAGCTTCTGGTAACAAAGTCGTCTATGCTTCGCCTGAGGTCTGGAGTCGCATTTGTGTCAGACAGGGCTCCTGGTATCGCAACTCCGAGCGTTTTGGTCAATACATGATCATGACAGAACGCAAGCTTCCCGAAGCCTATGATCCGTATCTTGATGCGGAGATCACCCAAACGGACTTCGTGCCAGAAAGCCTACCCTCAAGCGTAGAACTCCAGGCCTTGGTCGAATCAGAGGCGTATCAAGAGAGCAAACCGGAGGAGTGGGAGGCGAAGGGAGTGAAGGATGCGATCATGTTCAAGGTGCTCTTCTCGCTGACCCGGTTCTGGGGGTGGGGGGACAACCTGAGGACGCATTGGTTGAGCCACAAGGCCAATCATGCCAACTTCCTTGCCCACCATTTCACCACGGAGATCGAGGGTGAGTCAGTGCCCTATAGTGTTACCGAGAATGCAGGTATCTGTTCATCCTGTGTAGAGTATTTCAATATCATCGACGACAAGACGAGAAAACTAGTGAGGGCATGTCCAGGGTCCGTAACGTTTGGAGGGACACAACGCGACGTTTATTTAGATGTGAAACCGGTTCAGGGAGTCATCGACGAGCTACACCCGAGTTGAGGGTGACCTGTCTATAGGACGAATCGGGATTGCGATACGTCCACAAGGAGTAACTCGAACTCGGCAAGGAGCGCATAACAACGGTTTCCAGGCGACAAAGGGCGTTTCGGCGATTTCGGTGGTCTTGCTCCGCGCGCAGGTTTTGCTTACTCTGGCATTTGCGCCACGCAGTCCTTTGCGCCTGAAACCTGACCGTTATACGTTGGAATCTATCCCTTGGACCACAATGATGGAGGAGCATAATGAACCTCAACCCTACCCTTCTTCTAGCTAAAGCGGCACTGCTGCTCCTGGCAGGATGTGGCGGTGCCAGCGATAACGGAGATGCTTCGCCAGCAGATCGTACCGCCGATAGCATAGATGTGACAACCATCTCTAACGCCGATAGCGCCGATGTGCAGCCCGTTTTTACCGCCGATCATCCCTCTGATCCGGATATGCCCAGAATCGACTACCTCACGTTTGCCGAAGGAGCAGTGCCGCTGAGTGTCGGAGGCCCCGGTGCCGAGGTTGGGGTAAACGTCGCAGCCCAAATCAGTTGGATCGATGGCGACTCGACGCCGTTTGGGTTCATCAGCACTGAGGACCTGGACATCGTCACCGAGTTCACGTACGAACTGCCGGCTCCCACGACATTCGACCGTCTCGCCATACCCGAGGTGACGGAGGTACCTAGCGCCTACACGACGTTTACGCGGCACGTCGAGGTGTTGGGGTCTGCGGTCGGACCGGAGGACGGATTCGTGACATTGGCCTCGGCCACCCTTGAGACACACCCCAAGCGTGGTCAAGTGACTGAGCTCCCGATCGTCGCCACTCCTGCCGTGCGTTGGGTGAAGCTCAAGTTGCAGGGAGGGATCGAGAACCTGGCAGATGGAATGAACTTCCAGTTCAGCGAGATCATCGGGAACGGGACTCAGGAGCCGCGGCCCCTCGTGGATCATTTCAGGGGCGCGTGGCAATCCCGTTATGTGAAGATGGAGATGGTACAAGAGGGAGCCCGGGTTTCAGGCTGTTACGACAGCCAAGGAGTGCTTGAAGGCACCGTAGACGGCAACATTTTGAGGGCTCGTGGCGTCGATCAAGGCAGAGCCCAGACCGTCAGTTTATTCATCCTGAGCGTGCTCGCAGACAGTACGCTGGTCGGCGTGCGCTCGACAAACGGTGGTCCTTTCAGGCTGTACACGGGGCCGGCGGTCGAAGATGTACCGACACTCAATTGCGTCCAAGCGCCTCCCGCACTTGGGTGTGGTTCCGTCATCCACGGGGTCAACTTCGACTTCGACTCAGCTCAGATCCGTCCGGGTTCCGAAACCATCTTAGCGGAGTTGTTTGCTGGGCTGCAAGGGGATGAGCATGCTACGATTGTTATCGAGGGGCATACGTCCAGCGAGGGCACTGAGGACTACAACCAGTCGTTGTCGGAGCGACGTGCTCGGGCCGTCGTAGACGATCTCGTGCGGCGAGGCATTGATGCAAGTCGTATCACCGCCTCAGGAAAGGGAGAAGCCGAACCCATCGCCCCTAATAGCGACGAGAACGGCCGCTCACTAAATCGGCGAGTGGAGGTAAAGTGCTCGTAACGATGCCCTATTCTGTGTTGGTAATGGGAAGACAAGAGGTGTTCCAGTGAGGAGGTGATAAACGTACTTGGTGGGCAAAACGGCGACTTACGAAAGAAAATAGGCCGACCGCCAGACAAGCTAATCAATGTGTAACGAACATCGCCAGTCGCGCACCTCGTTTGTTCCTCAAAAAGCACTACCACGGATAAGGCGTTGAACGACGTATAACACCCGCTCCAGCCGACCACAAGCTAGACGGTCTTGCCGTTTGCAGACCAAAGTGTCTCTGTTGCACCTTATAGAGGTTATAGCCGCTTTTTGCGGCTGAGCTTGACCTACTTGCTACTTGTCAAGAGGGCAGCGCAACTTTTTTTGCTTTCCGTCTCGTTTTCCTGGGCTGTTTCGTCGTTTCTGAGGCGCTCTGAGGCTGTTCTCCTCCACGTACGGGCATACCTATCCCAGGACCTCACGCCACCCGCGCCGGCCGGGGATGCCATCGTTAGGCGGCTTATTGCTGTAACAGAAAAAGAACCCGATACGTCTTTCTTGTGAGACATCCTTACGGTGATCTTAGCATGCCCCCAGCGTGTACAGACTCAGGTCCATAAAGCTCAATACGCGGAGGAAACCAGCATGCTTAGCCACGCCAACGTCCAGAGGACCCTCGTCAAGATCAGCGTAGGTGCCGGCCTTGCCGTGGTTGTGATGTATCTTCTCCCCAAGCTAGTGCCGCTTGGCTTCTTAGGTACCTATTTCTTCATTTACCAGGGTCCCTTGCTTGTTGTGGCTTTCGTCGGGCTCTACCCTTTTCTGAGCAAACCGACCGTCTCGGTTTCCGCCATTTTAGGAACCCTCTTCGGTGTCATTGCTGGAGTGTGCCGGATGCTGTTTTCGGTCGTGCAACTGACGAATCTACACTATATCCGTCGCTCTATGCGTGATGCAGAGACACCGGAGGCAGAGCAAGTATGGCAGCACATATTCGACGGGGTATTCACGGTCCAGAATGGGATCAGCTACGTGATGGATTTTTTTCTCGATTGGGCTGTTTTTCTGTTCGCGGTGGTGATGTGGAGGCATCCGAAGTTCGGGAAGGTCTTCAGCATCTTAGGGCTTATCGTGGCGGGGTTTCATTTCGTGATGAAAGCCTATAGTTTCCCTGAGCCGCCGGCAGAGGCGGGTCTTTTTGATGCCGGTCCCTTCGTCAGTGTATGGGCAGCCCTTGTTTTTATCTGGGTTCTGCGTAATCTTTCGTGGATGGACGAGTCCCAATCGACTACAGCCGCCTAATCCCCCTTCAGCCGACCGTCCGCTGACGCGTCCGGCGGCTGAGCTTATCGTTATACCGCTTAAAAAAGATGAACTGAATTATGCGGTTTGAAGATGGCCGAGAGTACGAGTCGATGTGGTGCCTCATCGGCAATGTGGTCGATGAACGACCCTTTGGACCTGGCGGAAAGGAGAAGAAAAAAGGCACGCGCCATTTCTCTCCAGGAACGAAGCTCTACTGTCATCCACCGAAGTGGGGTGACGGGTATGAACAGATTTATGTCACGGGCAGACATCGAGGTTCGCGGCAACTCGTGACGATGATTATCCGTGCTGATTGGGTGACGAATTGGCGGGCAAAAGTCGTCTACAGCTCTGCTGTGCTGCGCGAGTTTGAGAAGCTCTGGGCTTTTCCACCGTGGACCGAAGAGCAGGCCACAGAGTATGTCTCGGTGATGAGGCATCGTGAGGCAGAGCGTGAGAGTGCGGTATAACCTCTCTAAGAAGGACAATGTCAAGAGGCACTGAAATTGTTCCTCTCGGGCAGACCTCTCCCTGGGTGAAGGGGCTCTTCATCCTATTGATCTTCTTCTTGTAAACATCGTTGAGCCAGCTCTGTATCGCAACGGCTCACCACCCCAGGTGGCGACCAAACCAGGCGCTTCAGCCCGGCGCTTCAGCCGAAAATGGGCGTGTCGCTCTTGCCTGAATCGTCCGTTGCGTCTACCTTACTTCGAATGATCGTTATGCCACAAGCCCATTTCGGCTTAGCTTGTCCGTTACCTATCGAAAGAAAAATTATGCACAAATCATTAAAAGTTAGAACAATAAGACTATTGAAAAAATGTTTTATTTCTAAATTCGAAGGCAGAAATCCGTATCACGAAACGCAACATCCATGAACCAGGACGCCGCGAAACAGGCCGTCGGCGAGGCGGCTGCCGCCATGGCCGAGGACGGCCAGCGTATCGGGCTGGGTACCGGGTCGACGACGGCCTATGCCATCGCCGCGCTGGGCCGGCGCGTACGCCGCGAAGGCTTGCGTATCGTGGGGACGCCCACCTCGTTTGCCGCCGAGCGCCTGGCTCGCCAACACGGCGTTCCGCTGGCTACCCTCGACGAACTCGACGCTCTCGACCTGGCCTTCGACGGGGCCGACGAGGTCAGCCCCGCCCTCGATCTGATCAAAGGCCGGGGTGCCGCGCACACGCGGGAGAAGATCGTGGCGTCGCTGGCTGCGCGCTTTGTTGTGCTGGTGGACCCGTCGAAGCTGGTCGATCAGCTTGGCACCCGAATGCCGGTGCCCGTCGAGGTTTTACCGATGGCTACGACCCCGGTGATGCGGGCGCTGGAACGGCTCGGGGCACGCCCGGAGCTACGCATGGGCCGAAGCAAGGACGGGCCGGTCGTGTCGGATCAGGGCTTCTGGATCGTCGATGCCCGCTTCGACGGGATTGATGCTCCGGCCGCACTGGCACAGGCGCTCTCCTCTATCCCCGGCGTGCTCGACCACGGCCTGTTCATCCGGATGGCCACGGACGTGCTTGTGGGTGAGGCGAACGGCACGGCACGGCATTTGAAACACGGCGAGGGGTAGCCCGCCGGTGTACCAGGATGCGTTTAGCCCCCCTCGTTATTCAGAGGAGAACATCAAAAGCGAAAGCCCTGCCGCACAGAGCAGCAGGGCTTTCGCTTGCAAGCAGTGAGTACGAGGGTTATTTCAGTTTAAACGTGATCGGCAGGGACATCTTCACCTTTACGGGTTTGCCACGCTGCCTGCCCGGCTTAAATTTGGCCTCGCGCACCACGCGAAGGGCTTCCTCGTCGCAGCCGGCTCCGATACCGCGTTGCACAATCGCGTCCGAGACGTTTCCTTCCTCATCCACGACGAACTGCACGATGACACGGCCTTCGACGCCTGCCTTACGAGCAATCTCGGGATAGCGAATCTTTTTCGAAATCCCCGGAAGGCCCCCGATGAGGTCGGGCATCTGTTCGACGACCACAAAGATTTCCGGTTCGGGCTCTTCTTCCTCTACCGGCGGTGGCGGCGGCGGCGGCAGATTCTCCAGCGGTTCTTCGATGTCGAGGGAGGCATCGAGGTCCAGGTCGTCGTCTTCGATGATCTCGTCGTTCGGGACCTCAACCGGTACCGGCGGACGAGGCGGCGGCGGTGGTTTGACCTCCTGCTTCGTCTGCTGGATCTCCTCCATCTCTACGATCTCCTGCTCCATCTGGGTAATTTCCATCCCTTCGCCTCTTTCGAGGTTCAGCTTGGAAAGGCCCGTGAGAAACAGCAGCGACATGATCAGGCCTACCTCGATCAGGATCGGGTAGCTCCTGCGAATGTCTGCTTTGGGATTTTTACGTATGGCCATGGTTATTGCGCTATGCTACACAGGTTACACCGACATGCCCTCCCACATGGGAATTCCCCAATGTAGGAGAATTGACGCACAATGGAAAGGTAGTTTTGCTATGCGTGCAAAAGAAACGTGCGCTGTCTAAGGCGGGTTCCTTGATAACCGGCAGCTATGCATATGGGTTGGTTTCCGTTGTGTCAAGAAGAAAGTTATGCGTTGCTTCATGCAAAAGCTCTGCTTACAAGACCTGCCGAGGTAGCTAAAGTTGCTGCAAAAATGATCTACTTCTCAGCCCG
Organism: Rhodothermales bacterium; assembly: GCA_046756545.1. GTDB lineage: Bacteria > Bacteroidota > Rhodothermia > Rhodothermales > JBHHWM01 > JBHHWM01. Next base: position 6,604 of record JBHHWM010000002.1, read on the forward strand.
TGTCCGGAATACACGGAAGAGCAAGACCGCCGCCAGCAGACCGAGCAGGTTGGCGAGGGCATCTTGGGGATCGGGTGTACGCTCGAAGGGGAGGAGACTCTGATAGATTTCGGTAAGAACGGCATAGGCGGAACTGGCGGCCAGCACCCACCCCGTTCGGTGCCTCGACGGCGGGCCTACAGCACGCATCCACAACCATCCAAACACGGCAAACGCTGCAAAATGCAGGGTTTTGTCGAACGATAAGAGGTCGACTCTGGGGAGGTCCTCGCCGGGAATAGAGCAGGCGGCGAGGATACCCAGCGTCCAGGCGATAGCGAGAAGATGGGTGCGCGTGAGCGTCATGCTATCTTTCATGAAGGCCGGAGAACTGTTCTTTCAGGACGAGAGGAAGCTGGGCGAGCAGGTCCGTCGCCATCATCGTGTGGGGAGCGTAGTGCCTGGCGTAGCGGTCGGCAGCGGCACCGCCCAGGTGGAGTGCGCATACGGCGGCGTGGGTGGGAGCAAGGCCCTGGGCGAGGAGGCCCGCGCACAGGCCGGCGAGCACGTCGCCGGTACCGGCTGTGGCCAGCGCCGCGTTGCCGGTGGCGTTGATATAGGCGGTGCCGTCCGGGGTGCCGACGATGCCGGGCATGCCTTTTAGGATCAGCACACAGTTCCATGCGCGGGCGTAGGTCTGCGCCGCGCGGATGCGGTCCGATACCTCCACCTCGCCCCCGATCAACCGGTTAAATTCGCCGGCATGCGGCGTAAGGATCCAGCGTCCGTTGGCATGCCGGGCGATCAGGTCCGGGTCTTCGGCCAGCGCATTGAGCCCGTCCGCATCAATGACGACGGGCAGTTCGGCCCGTTGCAACAGGGTGTGGACGAAGCGCCGGGTGTCGGGGTGGCGTCCCAGTCCGGGGCCGACGAGGAGGGTGCGGGCTTTCTCCAGCCGAGGCGCGAGTGTGTCCAGCGCGCCGTCTGCCTGGATGCCTCCGTCGGACGTGACGGGCAGCGCCAGCGTCGTTACTTCGGTGAGCCTGGCCGCCAGGATCGGCTGGATCGATGCCGGGCAGGCACAGGTGACAAACCCGGCTCCCGCCCGCGCCGCCGCCACCGAGGCCATTACCGGAGCGCCGGTCATGCCGGGTGCGCCGCCCACCACCAGCGCCAGGCCCACGCTATACTTGTGCGCATCGTGAGCGCGCCGGGGCAGCCACGCTGCGATGGCTTTCTCGGTGGGAAGCAGAGCGCATCCCGGTGCCTCGCGTACGCGGTCGATCACGAACCGAGGAATGCCGATGTCTACGGTCTCGATGCGTCCGGATCGGGTGGGGCCGTTGCCGACGACGAGGCCGGCTTTGAGGGCTCCCATCGTAACGGTTAGATCGGCGCGAACGGCGGTGCCCAGCACGGTGCCCCGGTCGCTATGCAGCCCGGTCGGCACGTCGAGCGCGACGATGGGCTGTGGCTGTTCGTTCAGCCAATCGACGAGGCCGCGAAGAGGCTCCCGTAGCGCATTTGTGAGTCCGGTGCCCAGCAGCGCGTCAACGTATACGCCGGGAGCCGGGTGCGCCGTCGCCTGCCCGAGGTTCTCAAAACGGCTCAGGTGCAGGCGTTGCCCTACATCGTGTTGCGCCAGGTGTTCGAGGAGATGCCAGTTGCGGGCGGCATCTTCGCTCATTGCCTCGGGAGCGCTCATCGCGACGACACGCACGCGGGCACCACGGGCATAGAGCGCTCGTGCCACGACGAAGCCGTCGCCCCCGTTGTTGCCTTTGCCGCAGAAACAGGCGACGGTCTTGCCCGCCAGGGGGCCGAAGGTCGCTTCAATCCGGTCGGCGGCGGCGCGTCCCGCCGATTCCATCAGGGTGAAACCGGGAATGCCGAGCGTCTCGATGGCGAAACGGTCGGCAGCGCGCATGGCCTCGGCGGTGAGGACGGGCTGCATCGGAAAAGGGGATGCGAGAGCACGAGAGGGAGGGGGAGTGTCCATGGCCGTTAGACATTCGAGGGTATCCGGAGCGTGTCTTCCAGCGCGTTTTCCCAACGGGCGCGCCAGGATGCGGGTTCGGTGTTCCAGGTGGCCGGTTCGGGCGGTTGATACGGAAGGATCCGCCCTCCGTCCCATCGTCCGTTACCGTTGCGATCTACAAAGATGCGAAACCGGTAGGTTCCTTCCGGCAGCCCCTCGAAGAGGAAGCGTCCGGTGGAGTCGGGGCGTGTCGATGCATAGAGCCGGGGTGCCGCCTGGTCGTTCGTCACATAGAGTTCAACGACGAGGGTCCCGCTTGTGTCGTCGGCGACGGCAGCACCGCTCAAGCTCCCGAGTTCTCGGTCCGAGATGCGCTGAAACAGGCGCGTGTAGACCGTGTCGACCCTGCCGAGTTCTCGCCCATCGACGCGGACCTGGATGATCTGGCCGGGTCGGAGCGAGGGCGTCGGCGAGAGGTGGTAGGTGGTGCCGTCCCTGGAAGTCGGGATAAACGTAAGCGGCTGTTGGGTCGTGTCCTGCACGGCGACGATCCGGGCCAGGCGCGCTTTGTCGACCGGTTGGTTGAACCGAACACCGGGCAGATCGGACGGAGGTAGCACATGCGCGCCGGTTTCGTTCGGCGTTAGATTGTCGGGCGTGAAGCCGATGAATCGCAGCCTCAGCGTGTCGGCTACCGCCGCAGGCGTGAAGCGGAGCGTGTCGGAGCGTACCGGGTTGCCGCTGGAGTCGGCCACGGCAGTGGGGCGAAGCCGGTGCGGCGCGTCGGCCATCGCGTCGGCCAGCAGGAATACCTGCCGGGGGGCGTCGGGAGAGGAGTAGGCGGCGTGGACTGCGACGGGCCGGTTGGCGAGCGAATCTTCGAGCAGCCATCCGTCTGGGGCGAGGCTTGTCAGATGGACGGCTTCGGAAAAACGCAGCGCGAGGCGGCGGTTGGAGGGCGTGCGGACCCGTTCCAGGACGGGCGGAAGGGTGTCGTGGCGCGTCGTCAGCCAGGGCATCGGGTGGCCGGTTCGGGTCGTATCGGCGGGGATCGCCGGGCGAGAGGGCACGGCAAAGACCTCGGCGGCGTCGGCACGGCGGTTACGATTGCGATCCTGGAGGGCGATTACGAAGTAGGGTTGCTCGTTCAGGTACGAGAACTGAAACCGTCCGCTCTCGTCGGTCTGGGTGCGGTAATCCGGGCGTTCCGGAAGCGTAAGAGGCAGGGTTGAGTCGGGAACGGCGTAGGCAAAGACATCGAGGCTCGCCACGCCGCTACTCTGCAATCCATCGAGCACCCGTCCGGCAAGCTGTCCCTTGTTGATCTCCGGCCCGGTGGAGAACGCGAAAGTAAGAGGCTGTTTCAGAGCGATGTTGTGGATGTCGCGCAGGTTCGTGTCGAGCGTGAAGACGTACGTGGTGTTTTCCCGGAGGGTGCCGGGGAAGCGAATCTCTACCCGTCGCCCACGCCATTTGACGTCGAGTTGCTCGTCGATGGCCGGCGTGATGGACAACGCGCGCGTAAACGACGCCTGATCGACGTATTCCGTGAATACAAGGCGCACCGACGAGGCGGTTACGTTGACGGCACCGGCTTCGGGTTCCGTCTGTTCCAGCGCAGGCGGTGTTCGGTCGGGCGGACCGCCCGGAGGGACGCGCGGGTTGGCACAGGAGGCGAGAACGAGCGTGAGAATCAGCGAGAGAAACGATGCTATCGGGCGGAGAAAGCTCATATTTTTCTTACACGGGGTTCTCTCCCTTTTGACTACAAAGAATCGTCTGATCGTTCACTCCGGAGGTTGAAGAACAGGTAGATGGTAACGGCGGTGGCGGCGGCGATCACGGCTGGTTCGAGGTACCGACGCTTCCAGCTACCCTGGGGCGGGGCCCCTTGCGTTTCGGGAAAGGCTTCCGTTTCGAGCGTGAGGCGGTCGGTGCGGCGGATGGTATCGGTGAAAACGTCGCGGCACCGGTTTTCCCGGAGCAGCCGTCCGTCGGGTGCCGTCATCGTGTAAGAGAGGGCCAGCGTGACGGTGCGTGTAAACTGCTTGCGTGGGGCGCGTGCATACGCCACGCGGGCTTCTTCGATTTCGAATTGCAGCCGAGGCAGTGCCACGCCGGGTACCTGGAACGACGTGTCGGCCAGGAAGAGGGCGCGGCCTTCTTGCCGCCACCGCCCCGAGAGCGCCGCACGTAGGTAGGGCATCTGCTCCGGTGCGTCGAGCAAGAACGCCTGCGCTGTGTCCGGCACCTCGGCCAGGCAGCGAACGGCGAGTTCCTGGTAGGCCTCCAGGTTGGTCGGTTGCGCGTGCGCCGGCCCGGTGAGGACAAGGAAAAGACAGGCCAAGGCGAAGCGGGTGCGAAGCCCCTTCATGGTACGGTTGGTTGCAGGGTGAAGGTGTTGCGTTGATCAAGCAGACGAACCCAACACGAGCATAGCGACGGACGACTAAACCTGCAACCCGCTACTCGAAACCTTTACGCGTAGATCCCGCGCATGCGCAACGCCCCGGCGACCTTGTTGATGGCGAGCACGTAGGCCCCGATGCGCATCGAGATGTCGTATTGCTGAGCGGCGTTATACACGTTGTCGAACGCGGCGCGCATGATGCGGTCGAGGCGGCGATTGACACGATCTTTCGACCAGAAGTAGCCCTGGCGATCCTGCACCCACTCGAAGTAAGACACCGTGACGCCTCCTGCATTGGCGAGAATGTCGGGGACGACGAGGACGCCGTTCGCGTGGAGGATGTCGTCGGCCAGGGGAGTCGTCGGGCCGTTTGCGCCCTCTGCGATGATTTTGGCCTGGACCCGGGGCGCGATTTCTTTGGTGATCTGGTCCTCTTTGGCTGCCGGGACCAGCACATCGACGTCGAGGGTCAAGAGTTCCTCGTTCGAAATTCGTTCTGTGTGCTGGTAGCCTTCGAGCGAATTGTTGTTGGCGGTGGAATACGCCATCGCCGCTTGAATGTCGATGCCGTCGGCGTTGTAGTAGCCGCCCGACACGTCGCTCACGGCCACGACGTTGCATCCCTGCTCGGTCAGCAATTTAGCCGCGATGGAGCCGACGTTGCCGAAGCCTTGCACGGCCACGCTGCACTGCGAGGGGCGCAGGCCCAGACGGTCCATTGCCCCCAGCGTCACGGTCATGACGCCGCGCCCGGTGGCTTCTTTGCGTCCCTGGGAGCCGCCCAGCAAGATGGGTTTGCCGGTGACGACCGCGTTCGACGTCCGGCGGGTGTGCATGGAATAGGTGTCGAGAATCCACGCCATGATCTGTTCGTTCGTGTTCATGTCCGGCGCGGGAATGTCGCGTTCCGGGCCGAACACGTCGATCAGGTTGGCGGTGTAGCGGCGCGTCAAGCGTTCTAGTTCGCCCGGAGTCATTCCGCGGGGATTGCAGATGACGCCGCCTTTGGCCCCGCCGAACGGCACGTCCACCACGGCGCACTTCCACGTCATCCAGGCCGCCAGCGCCTTCACCTCGTCGAGGCTGACGTCGGGGGCATAGCGGATGCCGCCCTTGCTGGGGCCGAGCACTTCGTTATGAATTACACGAAACCCTTCGAACACCCGTAGTTTCCCGTCGTCCATCTTCACGGGGATCGCCGTAATGTGGATGCGAGACGGCGAGCAGAGATACTCGTAGAAGCCGGGGTCTAATGCCAGGATTTTCGCCGCGATGTCGAACCGATCCATCATCGACTGGAACGGGTTGTCGTGGTCGATGGGACCCGGCTCTTGATAGACGGCGCGCTCGTAAACGTTGCGTTTAAAGGTCATGACGGGGGACGTGCTGAATTGAGACAACGGGGTAGGGTATGCGTGATAGCGGCACCCCCTTTCGAACGCGCTTTCAATACGCGCATTGCGATAAAGTTCTGGCAGGGGTGTATGAAAATATGGTAGGGATTTGCCGAAAAAAATACATAGGATTCTTGTGCAAGCATGGGGCATAGCCGCACGCCGGGAGCCCTCCGATAGGGCGGCGTAGCGCGGTCATGCCTCCTGCTGGCGGACGATCTCCCAGACGAAGTGCTTCAAGTCGGGCAGGATGAGTTTGTCGAGGGCCAGCTTGACCGCGTTGAGTGACCCGGGCATCGAGAAGACGAGGGTGTTCTGGTAGACCCCCGCCGTGGCACGAGAGAGCATGGCGGCGGGGCCGATCTCTTCGTAGGAGAGCATCCGAAACAACTCGCCGAAGCCGGGAAGTTTTTTTTCCAGCATCGACGAGATCGCTTCATACGTCTGGTCGCGCTTGCTGATGCCGGTGCCGCCGTTAAAGAGCACCACTTCGACCTTCCCGGCCAGTTTTTGCAGCACCTGCCGGATGATGGCTGGTTCGTCGGGGACGATGCGATAGAGGACGGTGGTATGCCCGGCTTTTTCGAGGCGCACTTGCGTCAGCCCGCCGCTGCGGTCGGTTTCTTCGGTGCGGGTGTCGCTGATGGTAATGACGGCACAGCGGATCTTGGCGTATTGTTCGGCAGAGGTTCGATGCGCTTTATGGCTCATACGTGGGCGTGATGCTCATGAGGAGGGATAGAGGGGGACTCCGGCTTGGGTTCACCGAACCAGCGCGGAGGATCGTAGCCATGGCCGCCCCAGGGGTTGCACCGCAGGATCCGCCATACGCTCAGAATGGTGCCCTTCACGGCACCGTACTTGCGCAGGGCCTGGATCGAGTAGTTGGAGCAACTGGGCGTGTAGCGGCAATTCGCCGGGAGGTGCGGCGAAATGACCAACTGGTACCCGCGTACGAATCCGATGAATACACGGCGAGGAAGGTGACTCAGCGACCGAAGCATAGCGACCCATAACGGCAAAATACACTGCGGACTTTAAACAACGGACGCTGCCGGGGTTCCGTCTGTGCGGACGTCCTGAAACGGGGCATCGGCTATTTTTTGGAGCGACGATCCCGAACCGGACGGACGGGACGCTTCACCCGGCCGCTGAAGGTGCGGGTGCGAAGGCGGTTGAGAATCGAAGATCGGCGTTTGGACACCCGGTTCGCTATGGATTTGTCGGCGGACGGGTTTGCCTCGGAAGAGGCTGCCTCGGTCCGGTTTGACGCCAGCGCGGGCGAGGCGTCTCCCTCATCAACATTGTCGAAGAAGCGGAAGCGCTGGGGGTCGATGCCGAGCCGGGCCGAGGAGAGCGACGGGGCGTTCTCCGCCCAGTGCGGGGTGCGCCCGCCGTCCATCGAGACGGGGCTGTAGAAGTGGCGCGTCGTGATCGGGAAGGGGCGCTTGGAGGCTGGTGCCCGGTAGACGTCCAGCGCGATGCCGAGCGCCTGCCGCCAGGAAGCGGACAGGCTGTGTTGGTTGAGGCTCAGAATATGGTTGCGCCGGGTCGACGGCTCGTTGAAGGCACTGAACTGGCGGGGCTCCAGCACCACTTCGCGGTACGATTCCCCCCGATAGGCAGTCTCTACCCGGTTGCGCACCACCCAGGCCACCAGCCGTTGCTCATGTGCGCGGTCGCTCTCGGAGTAGATGCACCGGGCCAGCCATAGCACCTCGTCTAGCTGGAGCGGCGAGAGCCGGCGAACCTGTGCGCGCAAGACGGACGCGGGCGAAGGCGTAGCCGTCTGGGCCGTGGCCTCGTTCATCGAAAACAGGAAGAGCAGCGCGAGAAGCACCCCCCACCGATAGCCTGGTGTCATAAAGACGTGTCTTTCGTTGGCGATAGCGTGGAAGCGCCTTGTTGATGCGCAAACCGTGTGCCGCCTCCTTGTTGTTGCCTTCTTCTCCCCGGGCAGCCCCACCGTGTCCATGGTGCAGGAAAAATGTGCCGCCTGATGCGGCATCCAAATGGGAGTGAATCCAGGGTCGGTGGTTTGACTGGGGGCACGCCGCCCAGTACTTTTCCCGTCGAACCGAATGAACAGGGACTATGGATACACAAGCGCTGATCGACCACGTAGTGTTTGATGCCGAGGGGCTGGTGCCCGCCATTGTGCAGGATCACCGGACCAACGACATCCTGATGATGGCCTACATGAACGCGGCCACGCTACGCCGGACGCTGGAAACGGGCCTGATGACGTACTGGAGCCGCTCGCGCCGGGCGGTCTGGGTGAAGGGCGAGACCAGCGGCCACACCCAGGAAGTAAAAGAGGTCCGCCTCGACTGCGACGGCGACGCGCTGCTGTTCAAAGTGGCACAGCGTGGCGGCGCGGCCTGCCACACCGGCCACCGTTCGTGCTTCTACCGTGTTTTTGAAGAGGGGCAACTCGTTGAGGCCGAGAGACCGGTTTTCGATCCCGGAGCGGTGTATGGGAAATGAGGCCCCGGTTTCCATATCTTTGAAGGTGGCGTTCTCTACCGGATAGATCCCAGGCCCCCATGCATTGCGTACTTGGAAAGTGCTCCCTCGCGCTCCTGCTCGTCCTTGTAGGATGCGAGCCCACCGCTCAAACCGAGGAGTCCGGCGGAGCACCCTCGGTTCAAACCTCCATTGTGCCGTCCGAGGCGGTCATCGCCTCGCGGGTTCAAGCGGCGACGGCGCGGCTGGAAGCCGGTGAGGCCGGGGCACTCGTCCTGGCAGCCATCGAAAAGCACGGCGGCCTGGCGCGCTGGTACGCCAACGGGCCGCTCTTCTTCCGCTTCAACTATCGCCCACAGGGCCGGCAGCCCATCGATACCTACCAGATCGTCGATACCTGGTCGTCGCGGGCCAGCCATCGCCTGGCGGCCGACTCGTCGATGGGCTTCGGCTGGGACGGGCAGCGGGCCTGGCGTTTGCCGCCTGAGGTGGATCTGCCCACCAATGCTCGTTTCTGGGCGCTCACGCCGTACTATTTCATCGGCGTGCCGTTCGTTTTGGGCGATCCGGGCGTGGTGCTCCATCCGGACGGCGAGATGGACTTCGAAGATCGCACCTACGATCTCGTGCGGGTGACGTTCGAAGCCGGCACCGGCGACGCGCCCGACGACTATTACGTGGTGCTCATCGACCGCCAGACCCGGCGTATTGGCGGCATGCGCTACGTCGTCAGCTATCCGGGGTTCTTTCCCGAGGGCGGCCATTCGGCGGAGAGCTTCATCGTCTACGATGGGGAGCAGGAGATCGACGGCATCCTCTTTCCGCAGACCTTCCGCACGTTCCAGTGGAGTGATGAAGACGGCCCGGGCGCGCTGAAAACAGAGACGAGCCTGACAGACGTGGCTTTCCGGCCCAACACATCCGACGACGCTTTTCACGTTCCCGAAGGAGCCGAAGTGCTCGAAGGCTACTAGGCAAAAAAGGGGAACGGCTTGCCTTTGGGGCGCAAAACACCTATCATTAACGCTTCTTGAATTCAGGGACACCGCCTCTCTTTTATGACGGGATCCGATGAAAAGCATGCTCATCTTTATGCCTGCTACGTCTGACTGCTAGCCACCGGTCACTCGTAAGAGGGGGCCTGCCGGGTTTCGGCACGTCCTCTGACGCAATGATGTCAACCGGTTGGTGTAATCTCTGCGCGTAGCCGACGGCTATTATCTGCCGCATCCCGTACGTCTCCCTGTTTCAAACGCGCGGTCTGGTACCTTTCCCACGTTTCCTGTAGGAATCCTTTCTGTTTCGGGGGGCCTTGTCTCCAGCCGCTGCGACAGCCTCAAACCACCCATGTCTCCATCTACTCAACAAGCTCCGTTTCTATCTAGACGACGTCGTTTCTGGGCGGATCTGCGCGCGACCTTCAAAGGGTCGCATCAAGACTATACCTCGGGCAGTATCGGGCGAGCGATCACGTTGCTGGCCATTCCGATGGTGCTGGAGATGCTGATGCAGTCGGTCTTCGGTGTCGTAGACGTCTTTTTCGTCGGCAAGCTGGGAGCCGATGCCGTGGCCGTCGTCGGCCTGACCGAGACGATGCTGGTGTTGGTGCTGGCCGTGGGGCTGGGGTTAAGTATCGCCACGACCGCCATGGTCGCGCGGCGCATCGGTGAGAAAGATACAGAGGGTGCCGGAGTAGCGGCCATCCAGGCCCTCGTGGCCGGGGGGGCCATCTCGATCCCGATCAGCGTGCTCGGCATTGTCTTCGCCCCGAGCATGCTGGGCTTGATGGGTGCCTCCGATAGCGTCATCGAGACCGGGTGGGGCTATTGCGCCATTATGTTCGGCACAAATGCGACCATCCTTTTTCTCTTCCTCATCAATGCCATCTTTCGGGGTGCGGGCGATGCCGTGCTGGCCATGCGGGCGTTGTGGCTGGCTAATATCCTCAACATGGTGCTCGACCCGTTCTTGATTTTCGGATGGGGGCCGTTTCCGGAGATGGGCGTGGCGGGAGCCGCCGTGGCTACCTCCATCGGGCGCGGCCTGGGTGTGGTCTATCAGCTCTACGTGCTGCTTCGCGGGAGCAGCCGCATCCACCTCTTCCTGGAGCAGGTGCGTGTCGATCTTGCCGTGATGAGACGTCTGATCAGGGTGTCGTTGCCGGGGATGTTCCAGTATCTGGTGGCGACGCTAAGCTGGATGTTTCTCTTTCGCATCATGGCGGATTTCGGGAGCGATGCGCTGGCCGGGTACACCATCGCCATCCGTATCCTGGTGTTCGCGTTGTTGCCGTCGTGGGGCATGGGCAATGCCGCCGCCACGCTCGTCGGGCAAAACCTGGGGGCCGGGAAGCCGGATCGCGCCGAGCGCAGCGTCTGGATCACCAGTTTCGGCAACATGGTTTTTCTGGCCGTGGTGGCGTTGATGATGTTGCTCTTTGCCGAGCCGCTGATGCGTCTCTTCACCGAAGAAGCCGCCGTGATTGCTGTCGGGGAGGATTGCTTGCGCATCATCAGTTACACCTACGTGCTGTTTGCCTTCGGCCTGGTCACGGTGCAGGCGTTCAACGGAGCCGGCGACACCACCACGCCGACCCTGATCAACCTCGTCTGCTACTGGTTTCTCCAGATTCCGCTGGCGTATCTGCTGGCGCATCCCGTGGGTATGGGGACGTCCGGTGTGTTTGCTTCCGTGGCCATCTCGCAGGCGGTGCTGGCCGTCATCGGCATCGTTGTTTTTCGCCTCGGATACTGGAAGAAGAAGGCCATTTGAGCCGGGCTTTGGGGTACGACGGGTTTGCCGAACGGAACGGCAAATCCGTCGTATCAGCCCAGCAAAAAGACAACGCGCAGGGTGTGTATGGAACCGTATCGTTTTTTCCCGGGCGAACGCGCCGTTCTCGTCAGTATGCCGCATGTCGGGCTGGAGGTGCCGGAGGAGATCCGAAGCCGCTTTACGGAGGAGGCACACCTCCTCCCGGATACCGACTGGCACCTCGACCGCCTCTACGATTGGGCACACGATCTGGGCATCGGCGTACTGGCGGCGACCCACTCGCGCTACGTCATCGACCTGAATCGCCCTCCGACCGACACCCCGCTCTACGCCGGGCCGACCACCGGGCTATGCCCCACCATGTGTTTCGACGGAACGCCCCTTTACCACCCCGGACAAGAGCCGGACGAGGACGAACGTCGCCGACGCCTGGAACGGTATTGGACGCCGTATCATGAGCGGCTGTCGCACGAACTTCGAGCACTCAAACAACAGCACGGGCACGTCGTCTTGTTCGACGCCCACTCGATCCGTTCGCGGGTGCCACGGCTGTTCTCGGGCCTGCTTCCCGATTTTAACATAGGGACCAACGACGGCGCGAGTAGTACGCCGGAACTGACCAGCCGGGTTGCAGCGGTGTGTGAGGCGGCTCCGTCGTTCACAACCGTGGTCAACGGTCGCTTCAAAGGGGGATATATCACCCGGCACTATGGACGCCCCGAGGCCGACGTCCACGCGATTCAGTTAGAACTATCCCAGCGAACCTACCTGGACGAAGCGCCCCCGTTTGCGTATCGAGACGACCGGGCACGCCGTGTTCGCCCGGTGCTCCGGCAGGTGTTGGAAGCCCTCCTGGAATGGAGCGTCGAAGAATCCGGCGGCAGCACGTCGGCGGTGTAACGGGCAGGCCCCTCAGGCCAGAGATGCTACCGCCGCTCGATAGCGTGCCGCAATGGCTTCTTCGGAAGGATGACGGCCTTCCTGGATGACGTGGTTGCCGCCCACAATAACGTCTCGCACCAGTTCGCCTCCCCCGGCGAAGACGTATGTATCGACGACCCGGTCGTCCGTTTTGCCGTAGAGCAGGGGCTGGTCGGCGTCGAGCACCACCAGGTCGGCACGGTAGCCGGGTGCGAGGCGACCCACGGCGCGTCCCACGGCGCGCGCGCCTCCTTCCAGGGCGGCGGCGTAGAGGCCCATGCCGACGGAAGGCGAATCGCCGGTGTGGAGGACGTTGCGCTGGTGCCGGGTCAGCCGTTGTTCGTATTCCAGCAGGCGCAATTCTTCGGAGGGAGACACCGAGATGTGGCTGTCCGAGCCCAGCCCGAACCGTCCGCCCGCTTTCAGGAAGGCCGCCGTGGGAAACAGGCCGTCACCCAGGTTGGCTTCCGTGGTGGGGCAGAGGCCCGCCACCACGCCCGTCTCGGCAAGGGCCGTGGTTTCGTCCGGCGTCATGTGGGTGGCATGGACCAGGCACCAGCGTTCGGAAACGGCGGCATGATCGAGCAACCATTCTACGGGACGCCGGCCGCACCACGCGACACAATCGGCTACTTCTTTCTCCTGCTCGGCGATGTGGATGTGGATGGGGGCCGTCGCGTCCAGGTCGTCCAGCAGGGCCAGGACGTCACGCAGCAATTCCGGGGATACGGCGCGTAGCGAATGCGGGGCGATGCCGATCCGCACCTGTTGGTGGTGGCGGTAGGCGTCCGTCAGGTCTTCAAGAATTTCGGCAAACCCCTTCAGGTCGTTGACGAACCGGCGTTGTCCGTGGGTGGGTGGCGTCGCGCCGAAAGTGCTGTGGGCATACAGGACGGGCAAGTGGGTGATGCCGATACCGACCTGGCGGGCCGCCGAAATGACACGATGCGACAGCAGGGCCCGTTGTGCGTAGGGGTGCCCGTCGTTTGCATGATGCAGGTAGTGGAACTCTCCGACGGCCGTGTAGCCGTTTTTCAGCATGTCCACATACAGTTGGGCAGCGGTGGCCTCGACGGTTTCCAGGGTCATTCGGTCGGCCACCTCGTACATGACTTTCCGCCAGGTCCAAAAAGTGTCTCCGGAGGGGCCTACCCGTTCGGTCAGCCCGGCCATGGCACGCTGAAACGCATGGGAGTGCAGGTTCGGCATGCCGGGCAGGACGGGACCGGCAGCCGGCGGCAGCGCCCCGCGTTCGGCGTTGGGCCTGATGGTGGCAATGGTGCCGGTTTCGTCAAACTCGATGCGGACGTTCTCAGCCCATCCCGTGGGTAACAGGGCCGAAGGACAGTAGATTCCTCGCAAACGCATAATCCATGTATTCGTTATCTTTCGCCATCCTGGCTTGCTGTTGCATGTCGGTCAGCCGCAAAATATCAAAAACGCTTACGCTTTGTCGGAAGAACCTGCGATGACGACGCTGGATCGCATCACGCAGTGGCTGGCCGCACACGAGACGGCCTTCAAGACGCTGCATCACCGGGCGACGCGCACGTCGGAGGAGTCGGCGGCGGTGCGGGGTGAGTCGCTGGCGGTAGGGGCCAAAGCCATCGTGTTGAAGATCGGTGACCGGTTTGCGCTGTTTGTCATCAGCGCCGCACGCCGCCTCGATGCGCGTAAGATCCGGGCTTTTCTGGGGGTGAAGAAAGTACGCTTTGCCACGCCGGACGAGTTGATGGCCTTGACCGGCCTGGTGCCGGGATCCGTGCCGCCCTTCGGTCGTCCGATTCTCGACCTGGATCTGTTCGTCGATACCTCGGTTCAGGAAAATGACCGCGTCGCTTTCAACGCCGGGTCGCTGACGGATTCGATCATGATGGCGTCTGAGGATTATGTGTGCCTCATCGATGCCACCTTCTTCGACTTCGCTCGTGATGCCCCCCGTGTATCTCTGTGATGGGAGCAGAGGAGGCTCGATCATGCATGCTTTTCGCCTGTTCGTCGTGCTTATGTTCCTGGGATGGCTGGGGGCCTGCACCGGCGAATCGCCGCTCCAACCGGACTGGATCTCGGACCAAGCCGGTGTGTTGACGCAGAACCAGACGTTCACGCTGAGCAATCTTGTGCTCGAACATTGGGAGAACACGACGGCCCAGATCGTGGGGGTGACGGTGGACGACCTGGAGGGACGCACTATCGAGGAATACACACGTCAACTGGCGAATGAGTGGGGCGTCGGGGAAGCGGGCGTCAACAATGGCGCGATGATTCTGGTGTCGATAAACGACCGGCAAGTTCACCTCGACGTGGGATACGGCATGGAGTGGCAGGTCACCGATTCGCTGTCTGCACGCATCGTGGAAGAGATGGTGCCTTTTTTCAAAGAGGACGATTTTTATACCGGTTTGCGTACGGGTTTCGAGCGGTTGATCGCGGCGAACGAGGGGGGTACCTGGAAGGTGGCCTACGGTTCGATGGACGACGCCCTCCAGGCAGGAGAAGAGGCGGCAGGGCAGATCGTCGTCTTCGAAGTTACGGTGACGCAGATTGGGGAGGACGCGCTAGAGGTCACAACGCCGGGGGATGAACGGGTGAAGATGCTCTTGACGCCCCATACGGATCCTGCCCTGTTCGAATGGGAGCGCCCGTATCTTTTCCACGCGCGCGTGCAGACAGTAGACCCGCCGGTTGTGAGTATGCTCGGGTTTGAGGAGATGGAGGCATTGTAAAACCGGTACGAGAGAGGGGGCTGGAATCCCCTGGTATTTTTGGTTGAAAGGAACCATCCTTGCCGGAGACTACACGGCGTTGATGGCCGTGTTTTTGGCCCTAATGGTTCGATAAATCCACCGAGACGCGCAAACCAATACGTTCGGAGGTTTGGTTGTGCCTGGGAACGTTGGCGGCTCTCGCTTTTTTGCCTGCTTGCTCATTGGCTGCTGCTGGCTATGCGGGGCAGTCGGTGGGAAGGTGCACGGATACGGGCAGCAGGGAGAGCGAGTCGATAAAGATGATCGAGTGGAAGTATACCTGTCGCTGCTGGGGAAGGCGGGGGCTGTGTTGCCGGAGGAGGAACGCCAGGCCGCGCGCCGACAGGTCGCTCAGATGATTCTGTTGCTACCGGAGTCCGTGTTGAAGAAGGTCGTCCGTGGGAACGTGCGCACGTTGGAGGGACGGCTGCGTGAGGATTGGCGGATACTGCCGGGGGCCGGAGCCGTTCTTCTGGCATGGTGGCGCGCGCAAGATCCGCTCCCGAGCACGCCGCGCAACGAGCGGCTGGAGGAGCATTTGCGCCGGGTTGCCTATGCAGACCGGCACTATGCGGCCCCCGAGACGCTGACGGGGTGGGACGACCGGGGCGTGATCTATGTGCGCCTCGACGCACCGGCTACAAAGAAGACGGTGCAATTCACGAATCCTCGACTCGTACGCATCCTGGAGAAGACAACCACGCCGATCCGCCTCCAGGATTTTCCGGATAACGAGGTATGGGTCTACGATGAGATCGAGGAGTCGATCTATTACCTCTTCGTCGAGCAGGATGGCCGCTATGTGTTGGCTTCCTCGGAGGATCTGATCCCACGCTCGCTACGCCTGGCGTCCGGCAGACGGACAACGCTCCTGCTGACCGATGTGCCGCCCGGAAAGACGGAGGTTTTGATGGAGGCGATGCGGGCCATCTACCAGGAACTGGCCCCCTACCACCCGGACTTTGGCGAGGCGTACGTCGAACTCGCCGTGTATCTCGATTCGGAATCGGATCAAGATGGGGTCCCTGCGCAGCGGGCGGAAAGCGAACGTAAATTCCCGGTACACCTGTATGCCCAAAATAGACTCATCGACATGCAGGTCAAGGAAGACCTCGCCCTGTTGACACGCGAGGAAACCGTCCCTCGCCAACGGTCGAAGGTCCTCGAAGAGGTACGGCCCTTTCCGGCGGTGGCTCGCGTGGCGCGTTTTCTGGATCCGGATGGGACTACGCGTACCGAGGTGTACTGGAGCGTTCCTGCCGCGACGGGCGTGAACTACCGCCTCTACGAACGCTTCTTGCTGACGGTATCGACCTCTCAGCGCCTGGCCGATTACACGACGCGCGTTGCACAGCGCAAACAGCAGACCGTGAGGACCGTGCTGAATGCGGGAGCGGAGTCCGTTCTGCCGGTTCAGACGCTCGTTATGCGCGGCGATACGGCGCGATATCATGTGGCGGTGCAATGGGATCAGTATCCGCTGATCGGAGAAGGGGACGCCACGAGGAAAGCCTCCGACGAACCTGTCCGGCGCGGCGTCTTTCGGGCCGACAGTTTGCAGGCGCTCCAGAGCCGGCCGGACGTGCTGGAGATGAGCGATCTGGTGCCCGTCGTTGCATCGGAGGGGATGGATCTCGATGGGGACGACGGGCGTCCGGCCCTGTCGCCGTATCCCTTTTCTACCTTCTCCAGAGGCGATTCGCTGGGCCTGTATTTCGAGGTGTATCACCTTGCTTTTGGAGCCGATGACCGGACGCGTTTTTTCGTGGAGTATGAAGTAAGGCGTCGAGAAGCCGGGGGCCTGTTTCGTCTGTTTCAAGACCGGCAGACGCGTACGTCGGCCCGCACACGATACGCCGGCCGTACCCGCACGGCACGCGAATGGATAGGGCTGGCGTTGGAAGAGGGAGACAAAGCGGCCGATGTGGAAGTGGTCGTGCGCGTAACGGACGAGACGACGCATCAGGTGACAGAGCGGTCCGTAGTGTTGAGGTTTGTTCCGCCGGATCGATAATCGCGCCTCACTCGGGCGCGATCCAGCCGGTGCGGCCCGACGGCGAGGCGACGTAGAGAAACGACTCGAACCGGCCGAGGACCGCTACCGGCGTTTCCGCCGCCAGGCTGTCGATCGAAAGAGCCGTCGGTGCGGGGAAACGACGCATGGGCCGGCCGTCGGCCAGGCGCACCTCCTGGACCGGACGTTGCGCCGGTTCGATCTGGACGGCCGCGACGTAGCCGATGGTGCGGTCCGGGAGGCGCACGCGGTACCAGGTGCCGCTGCCCCCGGCCACGTAGAACGCCGTATGACGCGGCAAGGTGCGGAGCACCTCGGCTCTGGAACGAGGTGCCGCGCGCAACAAGGCGCGGTTGATTGCCACGCGGGTCCACTGGCCGAAGCGGCTCGTGTCTACGCGGAGGGTAGCGGGCCGGGCACGGGGTACATGGATGAAGGGAAAGGGGTCCACAGGACCGTTTCGGTAAATGCCGAAATGCAGATGCGGCGGCGTGGTGCGGGCGTTGCCAGTGTTGCCGACGAGCCCGACCGTGTCGCCCACGGACACGCGCATCCCCTGGCGTACGATCTGGCTGTCGAGGTGGGCGTAGTAGAGGCTGCGTCCGAAGCTGTCTCGAAGCCATACGACCTTCCCGCCGAGCCCTCCGTTGCGCACGCGTGTCACGGCGGCGTTGGCGGCTGCAATGACGGGCGTGCCTCGCGCTGCGAAGATATCGACTCCGTGATGTCGGCGTCGGCCCCCGTCGCGGGGGGCTCCGAAGACGCTGCGGATGGCGTCGCTATTCTTGCCGGCCACGGGGAAGGCGAGCGAGGCGTCGGTCTGGGCGGTGATGGTGTAGCGTCCTCCTCGCAATAGCTCGGGCTGCACGCGCAGGAGGTAGGTGCGCGTCCGGCGGATGGTGTAGGCGAGCGTTCGCGTGCTGTCGGCGGCGCTGCGGATGTGCCGGGGGGTACCGGTCGAGTCGCGGGGCGCTTCGAAGAGATCGACGAAGACACGGGCCGTATCACCGGGTTGCGTGGTTACGTCGATCAGGAGTTGTTGGCCCCGTTGCAGGTCGAAGCGATACCCCACCGCCGCCGGCTGTGCCGGGTCGAGGTAGCGGGCTTCGCGAAAAGGAAGCGCGATGGAGGTCGCTTCGTCCAACGCACCGAGGCTTGCATCTAGCCATGTCCGGGCCAGCGCTGTTTCCATCAGCCCGGCTTCTCCCAACGCTGCGGCATATTGTTCGTGGGGTGTCAGCCGTTCGAAGGATGCGCGAACGGATTCTACCTGTTCGCAACCGGCCACTACGAGCGCTCCCATCAGCAAGAGCGTTGCATTCATCAGCCCACAGGTCCATGACGTTGGCAAGCGATACAGCATGAGTGACGTGTTTGGTGAGTAGAAACAGGGTTGTTTCCCGAGACAACATTCGAAGGTACGCCAAAATAGTTTCGAACGAAGCGCGCAAGTACGCGGGTCCGCCGCCGGAGGCCCGTCGGTCTTGTTTCTGACACATCGTGTGCTGTTTCGTTGCTCCGGCTGCGCAAGCTATGGTGTCGCGGGTAGGGCACAAATGCGTCCCTATGTCATCGCTGCTGTAAACGATCCTCGATGCCCGGGTGTCTCAATAGGTAGCCTGGAGGGGGTGCAGCACCGTTCTGAAGACGAGGCTCAGGCAAAGGGGGCCGGGCAGTCGAGTGGGCCACCGAGGTGATCTCCAAAAAAAAACAACTTTTTTGAGGTCGCGTGCATCCCTGCTAAAAAATTACCGTAGGGGAAATGCTAGAATACTAGCGTCTTTGCGTTGTGCTCTCTTTTAACCTGGGAAAAGCGTGCACGAGCGCTGATTTCTGCCTCGAAACGCCATCCTCTGGATCAAGCCAAGGACCCACCATGACACGACTGGTACAGTACCTAAAATTGCTATTTCTCCTTTTCATTCTGAGTACACTGGCCTTCCCGATAGGGTCATCGGCACAAACGCCGCAACCCGTGAAGGACCAGGAGACGCTGGCGGCCAATCGCGTAGCCGACGACGTAACCATCGACAGGGAATCGGCCCGCCGGCGGGTGCAGGCCATGCGCCGGGAACTGGACCTCTCGGTCGATGGGCGGCTGGACGAGGCGGCCTGGCAACAAGCGCCCGTCATCGACGGTTTCCTGCAGCGCGAACCGGTCGAAGGAGCCGAGCCGACCGAACGCACCGTCGTGCGTATTCTCTACGACGACGAGGCCATCTACATTGGCGCACGCATGTTCGACACCGCGCCCGATTCGATTATTGCCCGTCTGGGCCGCCGTGATGCGCAACTGGATTCCGATATGTTCGGGTTTTTCATCGATCCCTATCTGGACCGCCGCACCGGATTCTACTTTGCGATCAACGCCGCCGGAACGCTCATGGACGGCGTGCTCATGAACGACGACTGGGACGACGACACGTGGGACGGCGTCTGGCAGGGCAAGGTCAAGGTTGACGACGAGGGCTGGACGGCGGAGATGCGCATTCCCTATTCGCAGCTTCGGTTCCACAAGAGCGACAGTTATACCTGGGGGATCAATTTCCGCCGCGACATCTCTCGCAAGAACGAGCAGATCTATCTCGTCTACACGCCGCGCAAAGAAAGCGGGTTCGTCTCCCGGTTCGTCGATCTGGTGGGCATCGAGCATATTAAGCCGCCGCGTCAACTCGAAGTAACGCCCTACATCACCTCGCAGGCGGCGTTTACCGACGCCGCAGAGGGCAATCCGTTTGACGACGGCTCGACCTTTACCCCCGATTTCGGGGCTGATTTCAAAGTTGGGCTCACCAGCAACCTGACGCTGAACGGAACGGTCAACCCGGACTTCGGGCAGGTCGAGGTGGACCCGGCGGTGGTCAACCTGAGCGACGTCGAGACCTTCTTTCCCGAAAAACGTCCTTTCTTTATCGAAGGGGCCACCATTTTCAACTTCGGGCGCGGCGGCTCGAACAACAACTGGGGCTTTAACTTCGGCAATCCCAGCTTTTTCTATAGCCGCCGCATCGGGCGTTCTCCGCAGGGCAGCATGCCGGCTCACGATTATGCCGACCGCCCTGATGGAGCCCGCATCCTCGGCGCGGCCAAGCTCACCGGCAAGGTAGGCGGTAGCTGGAATGTCGGGACGGTTCAGGCCGTGACGGGTCGGGCCATGGCCGAGCTGGACCGGGGCGGCGACCGGTTCAAAGCCGAAGTGGAACCGGCCACGTACTACGGCATCGTGCGGGCGCAGCGCGAGTTTGACGAAGGACGCCAGGCCCTCGGCTTTATGTCGACCACAACGGTGCGGTCCTTCACCGACGACCGGCTGCGCGACGAGATCAACAGCGAAGCCTTTACCTTCGGTGTGGACGGCTGGACCTTCCTTGACCGGGACAAAACGTGGGTGATTACCGGCTGGCTGGGGGGGACGCACGTGCGCGGTTCCACCGAGCGCATGATTCGTCTGCAACGCAGTTCGCAGCACTACTTCCAGCGTCCCGATTTCAAAGCGGCCAGTCTCGACAGCAGCGCCACCTCCATGACCGGCGTGTCGGGGCGGGTGATGCTCAACAAGCAGCGCGGCAACTTCACCACGAACGCAGCCATCGGGTTCATATCGCCGTCGTTCGATGCCAACGACCTGGGCTTCCAGTGGCAGACCAACATCATCAACGCGCACGTGGTGGGAAGCTATCGGTGGACGGAACCGAAATCGTTCTACCGGCGCATTCACGTCAACGCGGCGCTCTTCCGCAGTATGGATTTTGATGGAAATACGACCTGGACGGGCGTTTTTGCGAACACCTTTATGATGTTCAAAAACTACTACAGCTTCTTTATGGGGGGGGCCGTCAACCCGCAGACGACGAACAACCGCCGCACGCGTGGAGGCCCGCTGACGCTCAACCCGTGGGGCTGGGAGGTCTTTGGCGGAGCCAGTACCGACAGCCGCAAAGCGTGGGTCTTTAGTGTGAATGGGTTCTCGTATCGGACGGAAGCAGGGAACAGCGCCAATATCGGCATCGGTGTCGAGTGGAAGCCGGCGGCCAATGTCTCGCTTTCGGTCAGTCCGGGCATTAACTGGAACGAATCCACGGCGCAGTGGGTGGGTGCCTACGATGACCCCACCGCCGAGGCCACCTTCGGGCGGCGCTACGTCTTCGGCCATCTGGATCAGACGACGTTCTCGTCCAACGTCCGCCTCAACTGGACCTTTACGCCGGAACTCAGCCTGCAATTGTTCGCCCAGCCGCTGATCTCGGCAGGCGACTATACCGACTTCAAGGAGTTGAAGCGTCCCAAGAGCTACGACTTCATGATTTACGGCGAAGAGGGATCGACGTTTGACGAAGAGACCTTCATGGCCGATCCGGACGGCGACGGCCCGGTGGCACCGCTGGAGTTGTTCAACCCGGACTTCAACTTCAAGTCGCTGCGTGGCACGGCGGTGCTCCGCTGGGAGTTCCGGCCCGGTTCCACGCTCTTTCTCGTCTGGACGCAGACCCGCGACGACTTCGAAGAGATTGGTGACTTCCAGTTCGGGCCGTCGTTTGGACGTCTCCTGGACGCCAAGCCGGACAACATTTTCATGCTGAAGTTTACCTACTGGTTATCGCGTTGAGACGACAGCGCGTTGCGAGGTTGGGGCGGTCAACGGTCCATCGTGCAACGCCGTCTGGGGGAGGGAGGGTACAGCCTCCATCGGTTCGCCGGTGGAGGCTGTTTTTTTGGAGCCACCGCAGGGAGGATTCGGTGTGTGGACAAATCCTCGGCTCATCGATTCATCTACACCTCCATGCTTACCTTTAACCCATGTTGTGCTCCCCTTGGGTTGCAACGACGCATCGGGAAAACGACGAACCGAAGAGAGGTTTCCCGCTGGTTTGCTCGTCGATTCATCGTCTCGCCGTCTCCTCGTTTCCACGTTGCGACCGAAGGGCACAACGTGAGTTACCTTTATGTAAACGCTCTCGTCGCTCCTGCTGTCTAAGGGGATGAGCAGACGAGGAACTGATGCAGCTAACCAAAACCCTGGTGACCGAACCCCTTCAGCGTAGCGAGCCGCGTACGTTCTGCGAACTGGTGGAACAGTATCAACGGCCCCTCTATGCCCTGGCCTACGATCTCACCGGCAATCATCATGATGCCGAGGATCTGTCTCAGGAAGTCTTCATCAAGGCGTATCGGGGAGTCTCCGGCTTTCGGGGCGAAGCGCAGTTGTATTCGTGGCTCTATCGGATTGCCGTCAATACGTACCTGAACAAGCGGCGCAAAAAGGCGCTTCGTTTCCGGCAGTTATGGGACGACTTCAGCCAGGCACCCCGCGACCACGCTCCGCAGCGCGGCCCCGAGGAACACCTGGAGGCGGATGCCATCCGGCAGCACGTAGATGCGGCCCTGAAAACGCTCTCGCCACGCGAGCGCTCGGCGTTTGTGCTGCGTCACTACCAGAACCTTTCGCTGAAGGAAGTTGCTGCGGTCATGGAAGTGGCCGAAGGTACCGTCAAGAGCCTGCTGTTTCGGGCAATGCAAAAGCTGCGTACCTCGCTCGCTTTTTACCGTGAAGACCTGGGGTTGCCGTCTTGAGGGGCATGCGATGTAGCCCCGCCCCTTGACGCTGTGAAAAACCGCACACCGCGCAGGACTTGAAACGACATACCGGTCAGCCTGACCGAACGACCATGAAACACTGTCCGACCTACGAGCCGCTGATGACCGAGATGTTTTTCGGTACGTTGAGCGAGGAAGACCGGGAACGGCTCGATGCCCACCTGGCGTCCTGTTCCGGATGCCAGGCCATGGTGCACGAGATGGAAGCCACGCTCCAGGTCGCGGATGCCGGCACGCGGCCCGAGCCTCCGGAAGCCTTCTGGGACGGCTACTACGAGCGCCTCGTCGCGCGCATGCATGAGGAGACGCATCGCGCGAACCGTGCCCAACGCCTGAATGAATGGCTGCGCGACATGGGACGGCTGAACGTGGCTGCCCTGGGGCTCACACCGCGCCGGATCTTCCAGCTTTCGGGCGCTGTGGCCTTGATTGCCGTCGGTGTGTTGATCGGATGGCTGGTTTTTGGTTCTTCGTCTTCGCCCGTTCCCGGCGTGGCCCACGATCCGTCGGTGGAAGAGGTGCCGGTACGGGCCGCGTCGCTGGAGGCACGCACCGACCGGTATCTCGAACGCTCCAAGGTATTACTGCTGGGCCTGGTCAACATGGAGCCTGAACGGGATGGCGTTGTCCTGAACCTGAGTCGCAAGCAAGAAGTGGCCCGCGAACTGATCGAGGAGTCGAGCACGCTCAAGGCGGCGTTGAGCGACGAGGATCAGCGGATGCTGCGTTTGCTGATCGAAGACCTGGAGGTGATCCTGCTCCAGATTGCCAACCTGGAGACCCGTTACGACCTCTCTGCTATCGAACTGGTTCAGCGTGGGGTAGATCGCCGGGCCATCCTGCTCAAGATCAATATCACGGAAATGCGCCGTGCCGATAACCCACTCCAGCCTGCCGTAGAGTCTACACTACCTGACCGTTAACCCTTTCAGATAAGGAGAAAGAAACCATGTGTAAGCAACGTACTCGTCCCTTGTTACGGCTCGGAGGCGGCATAATCCTGGTGATAGGACTGCTCGGGCTGGCGTGGCCCGCAACGGTCAGTGCCCAGAGCGAGGCGGCGCAAGCCTACGAAGCGGCCTACGATCTGGTTATCGACGAAGACTGGAGCGCGGCCGCCGACGCCCTCCGCGATTTCGTGCGGCAGTATCCTCGCAGCGACTGGGTCGATGATGCCGAGTTCTGGCAGTGTTATGTACTCGAACAGGCCGAACGCTCTCCCGAGCAGGCATTCGATTGCTATCATAGCTTCGTCAAGGAGCAGCCCCGGAGCAAGTGGACGGACGACGCCAAGTCCAACGTGATCCGCATCGGGCGGGGGTTGGTACGGAGCGGCAAGCGCGAGTACCAGGCCATCGTCGAGTCGATGCAAGAAAACGGCGATGACGAGGTGAAGCTCGCCGCTCTCGATGCACTGTGGCAGATGGGCGACGAACGCGCCCTGGAAGCCGTGCTGGATCTGTATGCGACGTCGAGCAGCGAGCGATACAAAAAGAAGATCGTGTTCGTGCTCTCCCAGTTCGACGACGCCCGGGCCGCCGATAAACTCAAGGAAATCGCCCTCGACGACCCGGAGCCGCAGATCCGCAAGGAGGCTATTTTCTGGCTCAGCCAGCGCGACGGCGCAGAGGTCATCTCGCTCCTGGAAGAAATCGCGAAAGAGGAAGACGATGTGGAGGTGCAGAAGCAAGTGGTCTTTGCCTATTCGCAACTGGGCCGCGAAGGCGTGCCGCAACTGATCGACATGGCCCGGGGGCATCGAAACGCGGAAGTCCGCAAAGACGCCATCTTCTGGCTCTCGCAGATGGGTGGGAGTGAAGCCCTGACCTTCTTCGATGAACTGATCGATGCGAGTGACGATGAGGAAGTGCAGAAGCAGCTTGTGTTCGCGTTTTCGCAGTTGGGGCAGGAGGCCGTGCCGCGCCTGATTCGGATCGCGCGCGCCCACAAGAGCCGCGAGGTGCAGAAAGACGCTATTTTCTGGCTGAGCCAGCAGGGCGGTGCCGAGGTGCTGGACTTTTTCGACGAACTGATCGATGCGAGTGGCGATGAAGAGGTGCAGAAGCAACTTGTGTTCGCGTTTTCGCAGTTGGGTAGGGAAGCTGTGCCGCGCCTGATCCGCATTGCGCGCACGCACAGGAGCCGCGAGGTGCAAAAGGATGCGTTGTTCTGGCTGGGTCAGGAAGGCGGTGCCGAGGTGCTGGACTTTTTCGACGAATTCATCGACATGAGCAGCAGTCTGGAGGTGCAGAAGCAGATCGTCTTTGCCTACTCGCAGTTGGGTCGCGAAGGCGTGCCGCGCCTGATCGAAGTGGCGAAGTCGCATCGCGATCCGGAGGTCCGCAAAGATGCCATCTTCTGGCTGGGCCAGAGCGACGACGAGCGTGCCCGTGAGGCCCTGCTGGAGATTGTGCGCGGACAGTAATAGGATACTGAGGGGAGATCGTGGGGACACCACGTGTCTCAAGATGCCCCCATGATCTCCCGTCCACAAGTCACCCGAACAACGGTAGGAAACCATGAAATTCATCGTAACTATAGGGCTTCTTTTCACCGTTTTGGTGCTATGTCCGGCAAGGCTTCAGGCCCAGGATGTCATCCGGCATCCGGATGCCTCGGAGGTCCTCGGCCAGAAGTGGGCGTGGGCCGAAGAGCAAGCCGGGCAACACGATTTTCAGCGAGGCTACTGGATCGGATACAGCATCGAACGCTTGATGGGCGAGCAGTCGTACATCGGCTCGTGGTCGAGTCGAAAACGACGCATGACGCTCCACGAACTGCTGTATGGCGAAAAGGCAGAGTTCGAGCCCGGACGGGGGCGAGCCTACTATCGCGACGGCGAGCCCGACCGCAAAGTGCTCAAGGAGGTGGCGCTTCTGTTTGAGTTCAGGCAAGGTACGTCGGAGCCGCACAACGTCCGCGTTACGAACCTGGCGGGGCACGTGGACCTGGAGCGCCATCCGTTGATCTGGCTGGGAGCGGCTGAGGATGACGAAAGCCTGGACCTGGTGCAGCAGCAGTACGACCGGGCGCGGTCGGAGGATGCTCGAGAAGAGCTGGTCATGGCCGTGGCGATCCACGATGAAACCGAGCGGGTCGTCGCGATGCTGGAAGACATCCTCACCGGCAACGACGGCACGGATGTGCGCGAGAGCGCGGCCTTCTGGCTCGGCCAGCAGGATGACAGCCGGGCCCTCGACCTATTGATCCGGACGGCGCGGGATGATCGTTCTGAAGATGTGCGCGAACAGGCCGTGTTCGGTATCAGCCAGATGGATCTGGCGGCGGCTACCGAAGCCCTCATCGACCTGGCTCGCAACGCGCGTGGCGAGGTGCGCAAGAATGCCATCTTCTGGCTGGGTCAGAAAGCGTCGGAACGAGCCGTCGAGGCTCTGGGCGAAATGGTCGAAGAAGATGCGGATACGGAGGTGCAGAAACAGGCCGTCTTTGCGCTTTCCCAACAGTCCGATGACCGGGGTGTGCCGATGCTGATCGAGATTGCCAAGACGCATCCGAAGGCAGCCGTGCGCAAGCAAGCCATCTTCTGGCTGGGCCAGAGCAACGACCCGCGCGCCCTGGAAGCTATCATCGAGTTGGCCAGAGGCTGAGGGGTATAGCATACCCCCGTGAAATCGGCCCCCGTAGGGGCGACCCTTGTAGTCGGCCCCACGGGGGTGGTCTTCGATACAGGCGGAATCGTTGTACGGGTTGCCTGGTACAAGGAGCGACGCGTGATGATCAGTCTCTCCTATCCAGTACGAGCCCATGAGCAGAACATCGTTTATCCTTGCGAGCTTTGTTTTTATTGTGAGCCTGGTGCTGGCCGGTTGCGTTGCGCAGACGGCCCCGTCCAGCGAACCCGCCGAGCCTATTACGGATGCGGCCTATCTCACCGGCACCCAGTGGAACGACGGCCAGGCCGAGGTAGCCTTTTACCAGGTAGAACGTACCCGCAATCAGTACGGGCAGGAGGCCGACCAACGCTTCCTCGTCGGCACGTATCTCGTTAAACATGACTTCGACCGCGCGGCGATGTCGAAGGCGACGGAGGAGGCCGAGCAGCCGGAGCCGTCGTTCAAGTATGCCCTCTTCTACGAATTTGAAAGCGGCTCGTATCAGTACAAGCGCAACTACGTCGTCAATGCGGCCCAGGCCGACCTGACGCCCCTCAAAGCGTCCTACACCAGCTTCGACTGGTGCTCGAACGCCTATCGCGAACTGGCCTTTCACGCCGACGGCACCGTTGCCGCGCTCATGCGGAGCGACGACTACGGCAATCGCGCCGACGCGTTCGCCTACCGGGCCAACGCCTATCCTGTTCACGAACTGCCGCTGCTCGTTCGGGGTCTCGACTTCTCTAAAGCCACCGAGCATACCTTCGCCGTCGTCCAAGCCGACGGCCGGTACGTGCGTGCCCGCGCCCTGTTCGAAGGCCCCGATACCATCGAATTGCTTTCCGGCAACGTGGAGGCCGAGCGCATCGTGGTGCGCTATGACCAGCCGGTGCGTTCGCTCGTCGGCGAAGAGACGGATGCCTCCGAGACCTACTGGCGCGGCACCGGGCCGGAACGCTTGTTGCTGAAGCTAGAGGGCGAGACGGGTCGTTACCGCATGACGCTCGTCGAAGCACTGCGGACGCCGTACTGGAGCGAAAACTTCTGGCCCCGTCTCACCCAGGTGACACAGCGGCCTTGAAAAAGCAAGTGCCCGGCACTTTGGAAGCACCAGGCACTTGCGCACAGCGGTTTTGTGCAGAGGTACGCGGTTAGTGATCACGTGGCAAGTGTTCCGCGAGCGCCTTGGGCCGAGGGACTAGCACGGGACCCCAAGCGTTATCCGATCCGCCGCATTCGTAGAGCGTGCATTCGCCTGCTGCATTCCGCTCCTTGCAAACACACCTCCCACCGTCGCCAACGAGTCTGATAGTTGGGAAGGCATCGGCATGCCACCCGCCCTGGGCGGCTATCGCTTCTTGCAAGCTCTCCAGGCTCGGAGCAAGGTTTTTTTCAGGCTCCTCGCTGTTGATAAAATCACAGGCCGGCAGGAGCAAGAGCACGATCATGCTCATCAAAAGAAGAAATCGAAAGCGTTTCATATCGCACCTCCTTCAGAGGGTTATTTTCATTTTATGGCTGCATCATGACGCGTAGCGCGTGGATTTTGCCTGATTCCTTTGTGCCTGCGATCATGATGCGTTCATAAGGAGATGCGCAGCCGCGTTCCAGATTGGAACGGTACACGGTCAGGACATAATGGCAATAAGACGCTGATAACCTGAGATGTGCGTGTCAGGATAGCGCTCGCATGCATCGGTTGCGGAGATCGGCGAGGCGTTCGACGGGCTCGTTGCTGAAGACGAGGCGGACGAACTGATCGCTGTTGCGTTCGCCCCAGTCGCGCATGGGCGTGGCGGCCACTCTGCCGCGTTCCAGCAGGAGGCGCGAGGCCGTAAATGAATCGTAGCCCAGTGCTCCGACGTCCAGCAATTGCGACCAGCCGCCCGTCGCGGAGATGGTGGGCCAGTCGTGCAGTTGTTCGTTGAGTACGTCCCGCCGCCGTTGCCATTCCGCAACGCATGCCTCCAGGTCGGCCCGGGGTGATTGCAAGGCGGCTAGGGCACCGGCCTGTGCGATGCCCGTCGGCGTGACGACGTTATAGATGTGGACGCGAGCAATGTCGGCCATGATGGCTTCCGGTCCCACCACCCAGCCGATGCGCCAGCCGATCATCCGGTATTCTTTCGAGACCGAGCCGACCGTGATGGTGCGCTCGGCCATGCCGGGCAGCGCGGCGGGATGGATCAGCGGGTGCCCGTCGAAGAGGATGCGTTCCATGGCGGCGTTGTAGAGCAGCCAGAGGTCGTATTCGCGGCACAACGCCGCCACGACGTCCCATTCTACCTGAGTCAGCACCGCTCCCGAAGGCATCGACGGATTCATGAGAAACACCACACGCGTGCGTTTGCTAACGGCGGCTTTTAGCGCGTTTAGGTCGAGTCGCCAGGTGCCGTCCTGCACCACAAAAGGCACCAGCCGGGGCACTGCTCCGGCCAGGCGCACGCGATAGATCATGCCCGCATACGTGGGATCCGTCAGGATGACTTCGTCGCCGGGGTCGGTCGTAGCCAGTAGGGCATCGAGCATGCCTTCGGTGCCCCCGCAGGTGATGACGACATGCTCCGGGCGATAGCCGTGGCCGGCGTGTGCGCCTGCATGATGAGCCACCGCTTCGCGCAGCGTGTGTTTGCCGGTGAACGGGAGGTAGCTGTTGTCGTCGTCGTTGCCGAGCGCGGCCTGTGTGGCGGCACGCACGCCGGAGGGCGGGGCAAGGTCGGTGTCGAGGTTTTCCAGCCGCAATACCTCCGGGTCATCCCCGGCGGCTGCAGCTACGCGGTCAATCGAGAAGCCGGGAATACCGTGGAGTCGTTGCACGGACATGGGCCTGCGGGCTGGGCACGTTTGGGGATTACACCTCCGCTAATCGACGTTCCCGAACACGCTCGTAATAGGCCTCGTACTGGGGGATGATGCGTTCGACATCAAACGCGTCGATGGCGCGTTTTCGGGCGGCCTCGGCCATGTGGGCCTGCCGCTCGTCGTTCGTGAGGATCTGCTGGGCGCACTCGGTAAACGCGTCGATGTCGCCGAGCGGATGAAGACAGCCGCCCTCGCTGTTGCCGATCAACTCGGGCAGGCCGCCGATGTCGCTGCAGATGACCGGCACGCCGCATGCCATCGCCTCCAGCGCCGCCAGTCCGAACGTTTCGGAGCCGCTGGGCATCATAAATAAGTCGGCGATGGAAAGGATTTCTTCGATAGGTTCCTGTTTGCCCAGGAAACGGATATCTTCATAGACGCCCAGCTCGCGGGCCAGGTGTTCGACGGGCACGCGGTCGGGGCCGTCGCCGACCAGCAGGAGCTTGACGGCGAGGCCGTCCTGGCGCAGCCGGTGAAAGACGCGCACCACGTCCGAAGCTCGCTTCACGGGGCGGAAGTTGGAGACATGCACGAGCACCTTCTCGCCGTTGGGACACAGCGCCCGCTTAAAGTGTTCTTTGTTGAGCCGCCGGAAGCGCCGGGTATCGATGAAGTTGGGGATGACCTCGATGTCGTTGGTGATGTCGAATTTGTCGAGGGTTTCCTGGCGCAGATAGTTCGATACCGCCGTTACGCCGTCGGAAGCATTGATCGAGTACGTCACGACGGGGGCAAACGAGGGATCCTGCCCGACGATGGTGATATCGGTGCCGTGCAGCGTGGTGACGACCGGGATAGGATGGGCCTGCTCGTCGAGAATTTGCCGGGCGAGGACGGCGCTGGTGGCGTGCGGGATGGCGTAGTGCACGTGCAGCAGATCGAGCTTTTCATACCGCACCGCATCGACCATCTTGCTGGTAAGCGCGAGCGAGTAGGGAGGGTACTCGAACAGGGGATACGTGTTTACGTTGACTTCGTGAAAGCAGATGTTTTCGGTGATGTGGGCCAGGCGGAACGGGAGCGAGTAGGCGATAAAGTGGATCTGGTGTCCGCGCGCAGCGAGGGCCTTGCCCAGTTCGGTAGCGACGACGCCGCTGCCTCCGTAGACCGGATAACACGTGATTCCTATTTTCATACCTGAGCTTATGATGGAGATCCACGATCAGGACGAGGCCTGATGGATGCATTTGGAACAGTAGGGGTCAAATGGGAGAACCCATCAGTCCGGCTCAGGTTGCACGATGGAGCCGTGACCAATGGGTAGCTATGCGCGGCTTACAAGAGGCCGTGCGTCTACCTGAGGCAACAGCTTCACGCCGGTTTCGTACTAAGCCTTTGTGTTCACTATCAATAAAGGAATCCACTGCTATGAAAGGTCGTTCGCTTCAGGTTGTTTTCTCGATAGCTTTTCTCGTGTCTTGTCTGTTGAGCGTGCGGCCGGCGCAGGCTCAGTTTGCCCGGTTTGGCGTAACCGCCGGTCTCAACTTCGACCGGCTCAGCGACGTGGTGTTGAATAGCGTGGACGCCAACTTCGAAAGCAGTACGGGCTGGCATCTCGAAGTGTGGGCCGATCTGCCGCTCGGGCCTGTCGCGGTGCGTCCGGGGCTGCGCTACATGGATGCCGGCCATCTTTTTCAGGGACTTTCCGACGTGTCGTCGGGCGTCAGAGAAGACTTCGACATCAACCTCGTGGAGGTCCCCATCGCCGCACGCTTTCGGTTCAGTACGCCGGCGGTGAAGCCCTACGTGTTTGCCGGTCCGGTCCTGCGTTTTCCGGTAGGCGTCTCGGACGATCTTGACGGCGATCTGGAGTCGCCGAGCGTGGCCGGAGAACTCGGCCTGGGTGTGGAAGTGTCGCTGGGAGTCGTAACGCTCTACCCGGAAATATCCTTCACCTTCGGCATTTCTCGGTTCGTGGCGGATGAGTTTACCATCGGCTTTGAGGATTTTTCCACCGACGATCGCCAACATCTCAACACGGCGATGCTGCGTCTGGGCATCGGGCTGTAGCCGGCTCAATCCATCTTCAGGTTGACGACGATGGGGAAGTGGTCGGTGTGGGTGGTCGGGTCGTGCGCCTGGACGTAGACAACCTCGCGCACCCGGCGATAGAGGGCCGGAGAGAGCAAGATGTGATCGATGGCCGATAGTTCACCCGGCCCGACGCGTCCATCCTGGTCGCGGTCGTAGAAAGACGTGAAGCGTTCGATCTGGGGGACTTCAGCGATCAGGTTGCGGAGGTCGTCGTCCGGGTCCGGGCCGGCGGCTTTGATACGCTCCAGCACGTTCGTGATGGGACGGTGGTCGCCGATGTCGAGCGTCTGGTCGTCGAAGTCGTTGAAGTCGCCGAGGACGATCACGTCTCGTCCGGCTTCTGTCTCCTGGGCGATGAGGCGTCGGATGACTTCGGCCTGCGCTTCGCGCCGGTCCTTGCGGTCGGGGTCGTCGGGGCGTGCCAGAAGGTGCAGGCCGATGATGGTGGTCGGCACATCGCCCAGCATGAGGCGGGCATACATGTTCTTACTGACACCGTACGTGTCGTCCGAAGCGCCTACGTTGGTTCGCTCGTCAGTTCGTCCTATTTTTTCAACCGGCACCCTGGAGAGCAATCCCACATCCTGCCCGGTGAAACGGTCGTTGCCCTGTACAAAATGGACGTCATAGCCCATACCGGCCAGCGATTCATCGACCAGCAGTTGCATGGCCCGGCAGTTTTCCACCTCCTCCAGCATCACAACATCGGCGTCGAGCATGCGCACGATGTCTCCGATCCGGTTGCGGTGGGCGCGTGCTTTCTCCGGGTTGCCCTTGTGCGGGAACGTGGCCCGGCCTTCTTCGCCAAAGCCGTCGAACATGAATTCGGTATTGAGCGTGGCCACGCGCAGGCCGTCGCTGAAGGCATAGGTCGGGGGCGCTTCAGGGCGGAAGGCGAACGGGGCGGTTGGCTCGGCAACCGGTGTGCGAGGCGGGGACGCACAACGTAGCGGCAAGGCCAGCGCGAACAAGAGCCATGTCCACCGCGCCACGACGCGGTGGGTTCGTAGCGGAACGACGGATACGGGCATACGGTGGGGGGAAGGTACAGGTGGTGGAAGCACATGGGCCAAGATACGAGAAGGCAAGGTCCCTTTCCGTTTTGGCGCGTGGTCCGTTAAGAAAAAAGGAGGCCTGTGTTCCCCGCACGTGCCGCACCGTGCGCCATTACATCACGCCTTCGTAGAATCGAAAACGCTCGGCAATGAGCTTGACGGGACGATTCGGCGTGATCGGCTGTATGCCGCGAACCCACGGTGGATGCTCGTCGCCTCCCATGGCCACTTCACTGTAGAAATGGCGGGTTCGGTCGGAGAACGGACGCAAGTGGGCCTGCGCGTGACGTACATAATAGGCCAGGGACAACGTTCGCTGCCAGCCCCGCGCCTGCGTGTCAACGTCGAGGCTGCTGTAGTAGCGGCGCTTCCGGCTGTTCGGGTTGAAGGCACTGAACTGGTAGGCATCCAGCACAACGTCCTGGTACGTGCGTTTTCCCCGATAGGCTGTTTCGACGCGGTTGCGCACGACCCAGGCTACCAACTCTTGTTCTTCAAGCCGCTTACTCTCGGTGTAGACGACGCGTGCCAGCCAGAGCGTTTCCGAGTCGATGAGTTCCGGAGGGACCCGGGGCATCGTTCTCGGGTTGCGCAGGGCTTCTTCTATCTGGGCTGCCGGGAGAAGGGAGGATGTTGCGTCGGTGGACGTTTCGGGCAACGGGGCTTCCTCCGGAGGCGTCTTCCCACGCCGCGTATGATCCAGCCAATCCTTTCGGATAAGCAAAAGTCCAGCGAGGAGAATCACTACCGAGCATCCATAAGCTCCTAGCCGTGACTTTATGGTGAACTGTTTTATATGATCCATACAGGATGGATGGTTGCTTCGTAGGATAGCTTCTGATAGGGCCTCGAAATTGCTTTCGAACAACCGTACTCCTTTCCCTATCACATGGTGTACCAAATCGTATGATGTCGGGGGCGCCGTACGTTAAGGGGTAGGTTTATGTTTTTGTAAAAGCGGGGTTTACCTGTTAATTGAGATAATTTTCATATCACGTTCTTCCTTTCTTTAGAGTGGCCGCTATGTGCGGCAAAGGTTTCTGGGTTTGTACTTTCTTTCTTGAAATACACGCGACTTCCGGCCGGTAACCAACCGCGACATAGAGGGATGCCCGCGATGCCGTTGCACATCCTGGTAGATGAAAACATCCCGCTGGCGAGCGAAGCCTTCAGCACGCTGGGGCGGGTAACGTGTCTGCCGGGACGGCGGATGACGCCGGAAGCCGTGCGCATCGCCGACGTCCTCCTGGTGCGCAGCGTGACACGGGTCGATGCGGCCCTGTTGGAAGGCAGTGCCGTGCGTTTCGTCGGTTCAGCAACCATTGGGACGGATCACGTGGATCGGGCCTATGTGCAAGAACGGGGGATTGCCTTTGCCTATGCGCCCGGTTCCAATGCGGAATCCGTCGTCGAGTATGTGCTGGCGGCGCTGTTGCGGTTGTCGGTAAGGAAGGCCGAGGCATTGCGCGGCAAAACGGTCGGTATCGTCGGGTGCGGCCATATCGGGGGCCAACTGGCAGTTCGGTTGCCTGCATTCGGCGTGCGGGTGTTGAAAAACGATCCTCCCCTGGCCGAGCATGCTCGTCAGGCCGAGAGGCCGCATGACTTCGTACCGCTGGACAAGGTACTGGCCGAGGCTGACATCCTTACTTCACACGTGCCGCTCACGCGGGAAGGTCCGCACGCTACCTATCACCTCCTCGATGAAACCACGTTACGCCGGATGAAGCCGGGAGCCTGGCTGCTCAACACGGCGCGCGGGGCCGTCGTCTCGAATGAGGCGTTGAAAGCTGTGCTTGCGGACGGTCATCTGGGTGCGGCGGTTCTCGACGTGTGGGAAAACGAGCCGGTGCCGGACCCCGGCCTGCTGCACCTCGTCGATCTGGCTACTCCGCACATCGCCGGTTATTCATTCGACGGAAAGATCCGGGGCACACGTATGCTGTACCAGGCGCTGGTCGACTATCTGGATGTGCTGCCGACGTGGGATGCCGGGGCCGCGTTGGCTCCCGGCCCGGACGAGGTCCTGCCTCTCGCCGTCCCCGATCCTATGCTTTCCGAGATGGTCTGGTTGGATCACCTCGTGCGGCAGATGTACGACCTTCAGGCCGACGATGCGCGCCTGCGCCGTCTGCTGACGTTGCCGCCGGAGAAGCACGCGGCATACTTCAGCGGCTTGCGCAAGCAGTATCCGCGCCGCCGCTCGTTCACGCGGCACACCCAGGCGCACCGCGACATACCTGACCGGTATCGAACACTCATAGAGGAAGGGCTGCGGATTCAACGGGGGCAAGGGTAAGCACGCGCATCCGGAAAACCGCATGGTGTGTTACCCAATGACCCGGCTCGTGCGTCATAGGTACGTCTTTTGTAATGCATGATAAGGGAACGATTTCCGGCGCAGGTGTGCCGATGAGTACGTAGTGATCGGGCAGGCCGGACGATAATGTCTTCAAAAGGATACGCGATGATTGGACGAATCTGCCTGGTGACGGTGTTCCTGTGTGGGCTGGCTGCAGCGGGATCGGGACAGGCGCTCCGCCTCGACGACCTGCCTCCTACCACCGGCAACACCCGCTTTTTTCAGGATCAGTTTGCCGTGCGGTATCCGGGGCTTAGCCTCAACGGCTTTACGTGTGCCGATCATGCACCGGAGGGCTGTTCACACGGGCTCGGCCTCGCCGAAGTCTTGCACGCCGTTTACGCCGACGCTCCCGTCACCTCGATCAAAGCGGTGTACGAAAAACTGCTCCTCTCTGCAAACGAGCCTCTCGTTGCGGCTCCGGAAAACAGAGGACAGGTTATCGAGAATGCCCAGCGAATTCAGGCACGGGCCCTCGTAGCACTTGTTACCTATATCCTGGAGCGAAACGGCAACAGTCTACGCGCCCTCAATGCGCGCACAGGTCCCAACGTACCCTCTCATCGGGTGGCGCTTCGTCGTTTCAAAGAGGCTATCGCCGAGGCCTCCGCGTTCCAGGTCAATCGGGCCATGAGCAGCGATGCCGTGAAGTGGACGGTGGTGGTGACGAGCATGGCTCGCTCCGTCGATTTTTACCTGGCGCTCGAAAATGCCTATCAGCATTACTCCGATCCGGACTACACGGACGAAGAGGCTGACCGCTTGCTCTCCTGCACCGAGAAGGGTCAATGGTTGTTTAACGTCGCCGAATCCGTCCGGCGGCTCAATGAACTCGGCAACGAAGAACTGATCCCGACGCTGAACCTGGACGAAGTGCAGCCCGGCAACTGGCCCATGAAGGTGCATGTGGCTGTCGGCTATGCCGTGCTGGCGGCCCAGGTCCACGACGGGCGGTGCTATGCGGCACCGGAGCAAGACAACGTGGGCTGGTTCCACCGGGCTCTGCGAAGCGCAGGAGCACCGACCAACCGAAACCGAAGCAAACACTGGAATTACCAGACCGGCAGCGGCAGGCGTTTCTTCGCCGAAGGACCCTACTATTTTCACTTTGCGCTCCGTGAAATCATTCCTTTCTGGCACGCCGTGCGCCTCAACGGTTTGCTCGATGCCCATCCTGATTTCGACCTGGATGATCCTTTTCGAGCCTCGTGGTTTTTCCGGCCGCTTCACTGGCTGGCCGACCTGGCTACCCCCGACGGACGCGTTCCCGCCCTGGATGACGGCAACAAGGTGCCCCTGCGCGACGCGGCCCTGATGCGCTGGACCCCTGCCTATGGCGACGCGGCGCTCGGTCGTAAAATGGCCTGGGTTGCCGATCAGCAAGACCGGGGGTGGGGGCCGAGCACGGTGTTATTGCCCGTCGAACTGGCCATCCCCCGCCTGGAGGCCGGGACGGGCCTCCCGCCGCCGGACATCGGCAACACCGCGGCTGACCAGACCGGCGGAGAGGGCGAGCAGCAACTGGTGATCCGCCGCGCGGCTGGATTCGGAAGCGAGGGAGCTACCCCGACCCACTACGTGCTGCTCAATGGGGAAAGCGGCGATGCGATCCGACGGGGCGAAGGACACGAGCAAGGCGACCAGATGCAACTGCTCTACTATGTAGACGATGTGTCGTATCTGCTCGACTCCGGGTACGATGATGCCGCCGGCCTGACCAACAGCACCTGGAATCATTATGCCGACCACAACGTGATGACGATGGGACTGGACCAGGGAAACGGCGAGGGGGGCGTCAAGGTGCCTCGTGTACGCTTGGATCGGCGGCGCGTGGTGTCCAATCATCAGGATATGCGCGTGCTGTATCGGGCAACGACCGGGCGGATCGACGTGTTGAATGCCCAGATAGAACTTCACCCGGACGACGACCTGGATCGAGGCCCCGCAGGCGATTACCGGCGTACGGTGCTTTTTATTCAGGATGCGCATGCGCCGTACCTCATCGACATCAACGCCATCGCCGGGCCGGACGACCCCTTGTTCGAGTACGTGATGCGCTATCACGGCAACTCGGACGCATTGAGCCGCGTGCCGGAGCGCGACGGCTTTGCGTTCTGGCAACACCTCTGGGCGACCACGCCGGAACCCGTGCGTACCGGCAGCCACTTGTTCTTGCAGCCGTTCTCCGTCGAGTATCCGCTGAAAACGACCGTCGAGGACGACCGCGTGCGCGAGACGCTCAACGGCGAACGACCCATCATGCGGCTCGACATCGAAGGCGGGCCGCCCGGTTTGTCACAGGCTCGCAATCATACGACGGTGGCGTTTATCCGCGCCCTGCCGCATGCCGCCGGGTCCGGCGCCGTGACCTCGCGCCCGGTCGAGGCACGGACGCATCGGGGGGGCGGGGTGGCTGAGGATACCCTGTTGGCGTGGCGCTACTACACGTGGCAGCACGACCTTTCGATGATCGACGTGCTGGCGGTGCGATCCGCCGCCGTCCATCGCGAACCCCACCTCCGCGCCGACGAGGTGCTGGAGGTCAACACTCCCGACGAGGTCCTGGCGCTCATTATCCCCGCCGATGCCGACTACGGTTTCGCCCGGTTGCGTCGTATCGACGGAGATTGGCGTATCGATCCGGCTTATCATCTCAACCTTGAGGAGCAGGCCGGGCAGCCCGTCGCTGTCGAGGAGCCACCCGTGTCGGTCTTTTTCAGCCTCGAACCCAACGTGCCGAATCCCTTCAGCACGACGACGGACCTGCGCTTTTCGCTGCCCATGGCTGCCCACACGACGCTTGTGGTGTTCGACATCAACGGACGAGAGGTGGCCCGGCTCGTGGATGCCTGGCGTGAGGCCGGGCGGCACCGCGTGGCGTGGGACGCGAGCCGCCTGGCCAGCGGTGTCTACTTCTGCCGCCTTAGCGCCGCCGACTTGGTCGAGACCCGGCGCATGGTGTTGCGAAAATAGCGGGTGGACGTAGGAGGGGCGATTCGGCAGCCAGCCGTTCTCCTTTTCCCTACTGGCTCTTCCCTTTTCACCCAGGCGTCGTCATCGGTAGCCGTAGGATCGCAGGAAAGTGTCCTTGTTACGCCAGTCGCTTCGGACCTTGACGAAGAGTTTCAGAAAGACGGGTTTGCCGAGGAACGCCTCGATGTCTTTGCGCGCGGCGATGCCTACCTGTTTCAGCGCCCGGCCGCCCTTGCCGATCAGGATGCCTTTCTGTGAATCGCGCTCCACCACGATTTCCGCGTCGATGAGGTCTTTGCCATCCGAGCGTTCCTCGTAGGCGGTGATGTTGACGGCGGCGGAGTACGGGATTTCCTGGCGGTACTTTTGGAAGACTTTCTCGCGGATGATCTCGGCGACGAAGAACCGCTGCGGGTGTTCGCTGATCATATCCTTCGGGTAGAAGGGCGGCCCCAGGGGCAGGCGCTGCCTGATCTCCCGCATCAGCACGTCGAGGTTGAAACCCGTCAGGGCCGAGATGGGGATGATTTCTTCGAAGGCGCGGAGCGTCGTGTAGCGCTCGACCAGCGGGAGCGCGTCTTCCTGTTGAATCAGGTCGATTTTGTTGATGGCGAGGATGGCCGGACGCGTGCCGAGTTGATCCAGGCTCAGCGTGTCCGGCGCGTCCTGGCGCGCATCGGCCAGGAAGACGATCAGGTCGGCGTCGGTGATGGCGTCGCGGACGTTGTGCATCATGGCTTCCTGGAGCTGGTAGCGCGGCTTGATGATGCCGGGCGTATCCAGGAAAATGATCTGCGCCTCGTCGTCGGAGAAGATGCCGAGGATGCGATGCCGGGTCGTCTGGGCCTTGGGGGTGACGATGGAGAGCTTGCTGCCCAGCAGTGCGTTGAGCAACGTGCTCTTGCCGACGTTCGGCTTTCCGATGAGGGCCACGTAGCCGCTGCGATGATCGGCCGGAACGGCGTCGAGGTTGAGGATGGGTTCCATAGAAGGCAGGCTTAATATTCTTTCACAAGCCGCCGCATCTCGCGGACGGCGCGGTCGAGGCCGACGAGCACGGCGCGGGCCACCACGGCAAACCCAATGGAGACCTCGCGAACGTGAGGGACGGTCTGTTGGAAGAGAGGGTAGTTGTGGTAGTCGAGGCCGTGCCCGGCGTGGACCCGCAGGCCCAGGGCGTGCGCCTTCTCGGCCCCGCGTGCCAGGCGACGAGCCATCTCCTGCTGCGCGGCGAGTGTGCGGGCGTTGGCAAAGTCGCCCGTATGGAGTTCGATGGCGTTGGCCCCGACCTCGCGGGCCGCTTCGATCTGGTCCTCGTCCGGATCGACGAAGAGGGCGACTTCTTCGATCCTGGCATCGTAGAGGCGAGGAACGACCTCGTGCAGCCGGTCGCGGTGTCCGAGCACGTCGAGGCCGCCTTCGGTTGTGATCTCCTCGCGGCGTTCGGGCACGAGGGTCGCTAGCTCAGGCTTGATGTCGCAGCAGATGCGGACGATCTCTTCGTGGGTCGAAAGTTCGAAATCCAGTTTGCCTTGCACGGTTTGCCGGAGGAGTCGGGCATCGCGATCATGAATATGGCGGCGGTCTTCGCGCAGGTGGAAGACGATCCCGTCGGCCCCGGCCAGTTCGCAGAGCACGGCGGCCTGGACGGGATCGGGAAAGGTTTCGCGCCGCGCATTGCGCAACGTCGCGACGTGATCGATGTTGATAAGCAGGTTGGTCACAGGCGTAAGAAGGTGAATGAACGTGAACCTTTAAGGAAAAAATGATGAGGAAGAGCAACTCCTGCGTGTTTTCCGGGTCTGCTTTCGATAGCAGGAGGCTCTGAAAAGAGTAGAACCCCATAGAAACGACCTTTGTTTTGTTGCTGCTGCATGTAAGGTGGCAGGGGCTTGCAAGGGGAGAGCCGCGATGTAGTTGCATTTCGGGGGGAAATACCTGTATTTTCGATCCCGGCGCTTTGTTAAGAGTGCCGTCCTGTTTACGATTATCCCACCCATACACATCTGGAGCACGACACGCATGGCTTCGA
Organism: Rhodothermales bacterium; assembly: GCA_046756545.1. Lineage (GTDB taxonomy): Bacteria > Bacteroidota > Rhodothermia > Rhodothermales > JBHHWM01 > JBHHWM01. The sequence goes on from JBHHWM010000002.1 coordinate 45,815, forward strand.
GTGGCCAAAGTCTTAGAATCGCAATCCAAATCCTGTTAGGGATCATCATCATCGCGTTGGGTTATTGGCTGTATGTCTCTATTACCGGTCCCTGGAAAGAGGTGGAACGGAGACAAGAAATGACACGGATGACGCGCGAGCGCATGGACAAGGTCCGTATAGCGCTCATCCGGTATGAAAGGGCGGAAGACCGGTTCCCGGGGGGGCTCGATTCTCTGGTCTTGTGGCTAAAAACGGACTCCGCGAGCGTGGCCAACCTGGACAGTCTCTTCGGTCTCGGGTTCGACCCGGATTCGATGCTTTTCTCTCCCCGGACACGCAAGCGGTTCCTCTACACGCTCAACGACACCGGGCGTGTGGCCGTTTATCTGCTCAAAGATCCGGACTCCGAAGATCAGATCGGCTCCGAGACACCGGACATTACGCAACTCAACGCGGCCAGTTGGGAGTAGACTGTCCATTTTGGATTATAGGTTTTAGATTCTGGGTTAGGATCTTGTATGCGATAAGGTCCCATCTGATCGGTCTGTTCCAGCATCCGGGATGAGGTCTTTCAATGGACGTACGCGCACGGGCAGGCATCGACATCTATGGAAAGGAACTCCGCTATGCCGAAGTGGAGCAGCGGGGTCCACGCTATCGTCTGCTCCGGCTCGGTAGTTGCGATTTCGATTTCGACGTGGCCGAAGCCGTTCTTCAGGGAACGAACACGGAGTACCTGGAGGCCCTTACGGACGCGCTCAATGATGTCTTCGAGGGGTCGGTGGCCGCCCGGCTTCACGTCACGCTGCATCCGCCTACCTGCTACTCGTTTTTCACGCCGATCCCCGTCGATATGGGAAAGGAGGCTCGCAAGACGCACCTGCTCCGGGAAGCGGCCCTGCTGACGCGTTCGCACGCGCCGCAACCCCTCCGTCTCACGGCCGACCCCGTCTACACCGAAACCGTGGCCGAGGGTGTGGCCGTCGAGTGGTTCCATGTGCTGGCGCTGAACGAGCAACTGCATGGACGCTTTGATCGCATTTGCCGGATGCTGCCCCAATCGCGCCACCGCATGACGTTGAGCATGCACGCGGTGGCCAATGCCATTGAACGGATCGAGCGGCGGGATGGAGGCCGTCGCCAGGACGCGCCGTTCACCCTTGCGCTCGGTTGGTATCCCACGCACGTCGAGTATACGCTGTGCCGCCACGGTCGCTGGTACTTCAGCCAATACACCGACGCCGACGCGCCGGACGACTGCGCCTACTTCGCGCTCGTGCTGCTCGACCGCCTCGGACTAAAACCGTCCTCCATCGGGCGCATCTTTACGTACGGGGGTTACAAAGATCTGGATGAGTTCTTGCAGCTAGGCTACGTGTTTCCGGTAGCTCCCGAATCGCTGAATCCGCTGCAACTCATCGACCTGGACCAGGGCAGCATGGCGGCCGGCTTCGATCATCAGGTGTATGCGCCCTGTGTCGGGGTCGCCTTGTAGGGCAGGTAGAACAAAAGGCCGGGTTGTTGGGGCCTGAAGGGGACACGCGGGCATTGTTCGACGAACCGAGGCGGCGTGGTTTCATTTCGGGGGCACCGGGAGCGTGATTATTTTTTAGCTGCCGCGCCGTATTGACACCAAGGCGGGCAGCTTCTATTTTACCCTTCCGTGCAAACCGCGCTTTTTTTATTCCCCACCCTTTTTGCACGCCGGTTTACCCACAGTATTATGTGTTTCAGGTTGCCCATATTCCGGCAACGACCGGTACTTTTCTTTGGCTGTGCCTTGTTGATAGGGATGGTGCATAGCGCACCTGTATGGGGACAGTTCAGCCGGGTGTGGGGAGCCGAAGAGCTTCAAATCGGCCAGCGGTGCAACCTGTTTGCCCGCTGGGACGGCCGTTCGTCGCTCGATGGAGTCTTTCTCGAACTTCCGGCCGGATGGACGCTCCAGGAAGCGACGGCCCTGCGGCAGGGCTACGAGCAAATGGCCCTTCAGGTTCGTCGCGGAGACCGGATGGGGAATCAGTATGTGATCTCCGCTTCTCGCGCGCTTCGCGGAGCGCACGACCTGATTTTTCGGATTCAGACCGGGGGAACGCCGGGGCATACGTTCTGGACCCTCACCCCCTTTCAACGCCGCACCAGCAACGGACAGGTACGGTTGATAGCCCGCGACGCCTTTCACCAGGATCAACTCGTGCGTCAGACTATGTCGGCCCCGGTGCTCGATAACCGCGTGCTGGCTTTCCGAGGGGACGGAGCGCCCTGGCTCTTGCAGCGTGAGGCGTTGCCGGATCTGGGCACCCGGGCCGCCTATTCCGTCGAATTCTGGCTGCGGACCACGGACTTCAACGAAGTGCTGCTCTCGACATGGACGGGCGACGAGCATGCCCCTTATCCCCTCGAATTGATCGTCGATGCCGGGGGGCGGCTGCGCTTTTATCGGGGGCAGCCGGGGCGGCACGAGTCGATGGTTACGCAGGATCCGGTAGCCGACGGGCAGTGGCACCACATTGCCCTGACGCACGAAGGGGCCGCCGGCTGGACGCGTCTCTTCCTCGACGGAGCCGCCGCCGATTCGCTCGTGAGCCCGGTACCGCTGACCATTGCGCACCGCACGCCCCTGGCGCTCGGGGCGCGTCTACCGTCTACCGACGCATCAGTGGAAATCGGCAGCGGGTATACGGGGCTCCTCGATGAACTGCATTTCTGGCCCCGCGCACGTCGAGCCGCCGAGATCCGACGTACCATGCGTCAGCCGGTGGAGGCTACGGAGGCCGGCGTGGTGTTTCTTGGGTTCGAAGAGCCGATTCCGTCCGCCTTGATCGAGCGTCGTTCTCCGCGTACCGAGCGTGTTTCCTCTGATCTCGCCTTGTATCATCCCGTCCGCAATGTACAGGCCGTGCTGGACGGGGAGGCCATCCGGGTTACCTGGGAGACACGCGATCAACACACGACCGCTTTCGTGGTGGAGCGCTCGACGGACGGACGCGACTTTCAGGCCGTCGGCGATGTGGCGGTGCCCGAAGCTATCTCTGCCGTGAACCGGGTGGAACCGTTTTCCTTTCTCGATCCTGATGTCGCAAGCCAGGTGGTGTTTTACCGGATCCGTCAACGCTTTGACGGGGGTGCAGAACGGCTTTCCGGTGCCATCAAACTGGGGCTTGGCCGGGTAGAGCAGGAGCAGGCGGTGCTTCTCGGTAACTTCCCCAACCCGTTTAATCCCACGACGACCATCGTCTACGAGGTGCGCGAGACGCAGCGCGTCCGTGTTTCGGTGTGGGATCTCTCGGGGCAGCAGGTGGCGATGCTCGTAGACCAGGTACGACGACCGGGGAGCTACGACGTGCGGTTCGACGGCGGCGATCTGCCCAGCGGCACCTACTTTGTGCGTCTCCAGAACCCGCAAGGACCGATACAGACGCACAAGATGATCTTGATGAAGTAAGGAGCTTTTCAGACGGGGTTCGTGCAGGGGCTTTCATTTCGTTGCGGCCCGCCGACATAGATTTCATCGATTGGAGGGGCACGGTGCAGATGTTCGCCGTGCCTCTTTTCGTGCAATCACGGGTGGCATAACAACGATCGATGACGTTATTTTCAGGCAACCGACACGCCGTATCAATCATTGCAGGAGGATCTTCATGAAACTCACCTACTTCGGCCATTCGGCGTTTCAGATCGAGACCAACGGTGCCACGCTCCTCTTCGATCCGTTCATCACAGGCAATAAGCACACCGACGGCATCGTTACTCCCGGCGACCTCCATCCCGATGTGATTCTGCTGACGCACGCGCACGGCGATCACTGGGGCGATACCATCGATATTGCCCGGCGGAGTGGGGCCCTGATCGTCGCCAACTTCGAGATTACGCAGTATGCCCAGGCGCAGGGCCACGGCAACGTCCAACCTATGAATACGGGCGGGTCGTGGACGTTCGACTGGGGCACGGTGACCCAGACGTACGCGCGCCACTCGTCCTCTTTTCCCGACGGCACCTACGGCGGTAATCCCAATGGCTACCTGGTCCACTTCGAGGGCCTCTGCATTTACAATGCCGGCGATACGAGCCCTTTTGCCGAAATGGCGTGGATAGGCGAAGAGCACCAGGTAGACGTTGCGCTGCTTCCCATCGGCGACTGTTTTACGATGGGGCCGACAGGGGCCGTCCGGGCCGCCCGGATGCTCAAGCCCGCGTTGACCGTTCCGCTCCACTTCAATACGTTCCCGCTCATCGAAGTAGATACCGCGCAATGGGCGGCCCAGATGGCGGCTGAAGGGTTCGACACAAGAATTTTGGCTGCCGGCGAAACGCTTGAACGATAGTGGCGTAAGTTCAGGAAAAGTTGTATGATTGACAAGACGGCCCACAGAACGCCGTCGATCATTCCTCGATGTGGCTCGGTGGCTTTCATCAGCTTCGACGAGCACGTTCATGCTTCCTCGACCGCTTTTGCTAGGCAGGGTCCACGCGCGCGTGCGGCCCGTCGGGCGCTGGCTTCTCCTGGCGCTCCTGCTGGGCCTGGGACTCGCTCCCGGAGACGTGGCCGCCCAACGTCCCTTTCGCATCAACGACCCGTTCTACCGGGGCGAGACGGCTCGCCGGGACTTCTTCGACCGATATGCATTCACGGCTGAAGTGTCCTATCGGTCGGCCGGATCATTGCAAGAAGACGGCTTGCCTACGGCCAGCAGCGACCTCGGGCTCCGCTTCCGCTTCGACTATGAGCTTGCCTCCCGCCTCGACCTGGGAGCCATCTTCGACGCCGTCGGCGGTAACACCGGCCGGTCGGTCTCGTTAAGCTGGCTCGTGCTCAAGTATTACCGCTACCTGGAACGGTCGGACTACGCGTTCCGGCTGGCCGTCGATCCCTCGTCGGACGGTCGCGTCGGGTTTCCCCAGGTCGATCTCGCCTTTCTCTACACGTCCTTGCTCTCGCCGGTGTTTTCGACGGACTTTGGCCTGGGGATGCGGCGGGTCAACATCGGCTACGCGCAGTTCCTGCCGCCCGAGCCCCTCGGCCCCGACGATCCGCTCGTCATCCGCCCCCGACCGACGGTGCTTTTCACGCGGGCGCTGGGTACCGAATTGCACGTGATGATGGATTACAACCTGCTCCTCGACCCGGCAGGCAGCAACCTGTTCTTCGGTTTTCTTGGTGAAGGCGGCGCGTACAGTTTAATCGAGTCTCCCTTACGCCGGTCGGACTCCGGGACGCTGGCCGTTTCGAACATTTCCGATCTGGAAGAGGGCACGGCCGTGCAGGAAGGTCAGGAACGGAGGATTCCCTATCGCGGCGGGGTCGTATGGGTGCGTGCCGGCATCGAGTTTCACCGGCCCAGCTATCAGATTTCGCCCTTCCTGGGAGCGCCGCTCAAGCAATGGACGCCGGAGGCGGAGAATGGCAGTTGGCCCCAGGCACGTCTTCACTTCGGGGTGCAACTGATGCTGCGGTAACGAATCGAGCCGCAGGGGAAGCAGCCGCAGAGAACAGGCCGGCGGCACCTCGTTCACCATGGATTCTTCGCCGGTATGACCCTTGGTATTCTCTCCGACACGCACGGGTATTTTCATCCGAGGCTTCCGGAGTTCCTGGATTCGGTCGATCTGATCTTACACGCCGGCGATGTGGGAGATGAGCAGGTGTTGGATCGGCTGGAAGCCCTGGCTCCGACCCGGGCCGTCTGGGGAAACATCGACGGCGTGGCGCTTCGCCGCCGGGTGCCCGAGCATCAGCGTTTTGAACAGGAGAGCCTCTCGTTCTGGATGACCCATATTGCCGGACGGCCCGGACGCTGGCAGGCCGGCATGGGAGAGGCGCTACGCGAGCAACCGCCCGATGTGTTCATCTGCGGCCATAGCCATATCTTGCAGATCGAGCGCGTGGCCGCGTTGGACGGCATGCTTTTTATCAATCCCGGAGCCGCCGGGCGGCAGGGCCTGCACCGGGTGAAAACGTGCGTGCGCCTCGTCCTCTCCAACGGAACGCCGACGCAGGCCGAAGTCATCCATCTCGATGATTGACGGCGGCTGGAGGCCGAACGGATCAATGGAATGGGGCCGAGTTCGGTCTAAATAATCAGGGTTCAAAGCGGCAGTTTTGTTAACTTTACACCCTCAACGTTGAATCGGATGTACCTTCATGCCCGACGCCATCACGCGTGCTCAGCGCACCGAACGCTTCGACCTCCGAGCGATTTATGAAACGAGCCAGCTACTCAGTAGCTCGCTCGACCTGGAGTTTGTGCTCAGCAATCTCTTGTTGACGGCCATGAGCAAGCTGCTCGTAACGCGGGGGGCTGCGCTGCTCCACGACCCCCTTGAAGATGCCTACCGGGCTGCTGCCGTCAAAGGCCTTCCCGGTCTCAAAAAAGGAGACCTGGTGCAAACCGCCGATCTTCCCCACGACCGCATGCTGCACGGCGACGAAGTCCCTGAAGCGCTGGCGGCTCTGCGCGTTCGGCTCGTTTTGCCGGTGGCCTTCGGGCATCGCAAGATCGGGTTGATCGGGCTGGGCAAGAAGGCGACGGGGCAGCCCTATGAGGAGCAAGAACTGGAGTTCATCCAGTCGCTGGTCAACATGTCGTCCTCGGCGGTGCACAACTCGCTTATCGTCGAAGAACTCCGCCAGGCCAACCGCGACCTCGACGGCAAAATCCAGCAACTCAACACGCTGTTCGATCTGTCGCAGGAGTTCAACGCCACCGTGGACCGGGAGCGCCTCGTCAAGCTGTTCTCGTTCGCGTTGATGGGGCAGATGCTGGTGGGCAAGCATCTCTTCATGATGCGGCGCACGGGGGGCGGAAACGACGAGGCCGAACACACCCTGGAGATCGTCTCGATAAAAGGCATTCAGGAGAAGGTGATAGAGCCCGACCTGGTGGACCGGCTGTGCGCCCTGGAAGATCTGGTGCTTCTGGAGCAGGAGGCCGAGGATGCCGAAGACTGGGAAGCTTTTCGGCAATGTGGGTTGGTGCTGGCCCTGCCGCTCCGGCAGCAAGGCGAGACGCGCGGTTTGCTTTGCCTGGGGCCGAAAATGACGGGCCAGGGCTACCAGCCGGACGAAGTGGAGTTCCTGTATTCACTGGGTAACCTGGCTCTCGTCTCCATTCAAAATGCCTATCTGTTCGAAGAGCAGGTCGAGAAAGAGCGGCTGGAGAAGGAAATGCGCCTCGCGCGAGAGATCCAGGAGGGATTGCTGCCGAGCCGAATCCCCACGGTGCCCGGTGCCGAAGTGGCCGCGCTGGCCCTGCCCAGCCGCGAGGTGGGCGGCGACTACCTCGACGCGGTGCTCTTGGAAGGCAACCGCCTCCTGCTGGCCATCGCCGATGTGACGGGCAAGGGGGTCCCCGCTGCGCTGTTGATGGCCAACCTTCAGGCGTGTCTCCACGTCATGGTGCCGATGGATCTGACGCTCGAAGAAGCCACGAGCCACATGAACCGCGTCATCTGCCAGAATACGGGGTACGATAAATTCATTACCGCTTTTACCGGTATTTACCACGCCGAGACGGGACAATTCGAGTACGTCAATGCAGGCCACGAGCCGCCGATGCTGGTGCGTAACAACGGCGACATCGAGTTGCTGGAAGCCGGCGGTCTGTTGCTGGGCGTGATGCGCAATATGCCCTACGAACGCGGATGTGTCATGCTCGAACCGGGCGACACGGTGGTGATGTTTACGGACGGTGTGACGGAAGCGATGGGGGCGGAAGAAGAAGAATATACGCCGGAGCGGTTGGAGGCCTGCCTCAAAACGCATCACCGTCAATCGGCGCAGGCCTTGCTCGACAGCATCCAGCAAGACGTTATCGTGTTCACCGGCGAGGTACCCGTCCTCAGCGACGACCGGACGATGGTGGTGCTGAAGGTAACTGGGTAGCACGTACGGCACGTGGAGCTATGAAAAAAGATCGGCCTGCTCGATAGCAGAAGCACGCTTTTCCCCGACGCTGTTTATGAAAGAAAAGCAAATCCTGGATTTTTACCCTGTATGGACGTTGCATACCTGAAGGAACGGGGTTACGTTAGAATACCTGCTCATCCGCTCCTTCACCAGATGATGAAGCCACGGAACCATGCTGAACCTGAGTACGGAAGTAAAACAGGCGACGACGGAGTGCAAGAAGGAGTTTTCGTGCCTGGAAGGTAACAGAACGGATCTGTGCAAAGTGAAATACTGTGTGGATAGAGAACTCCATTTCATCAAATGCCTGAACGAAGGGTATTGCCCGTATCAGTACCTTTTTGGCAAGGAGTATGTATGCGTGTGCCCCACGCGCAAAGAGATCTATAACAAGTACAAGGTATAAGATCTATTCTCAGGTCTCATGATGCCCGGCCCCTCGATGCGCTTGTAGGGGCTTCCTGGATGAACGCCCTGGACGGCCCAAGGGAACCCTAACGCCCGGCTTCTTTCCTCGCTTCGAAGAGGGCGGTCAGCGCGATGCGTTCGGCGTCGGTCAGGTGTTTTTGGCGGCGGGCCATGACCGTTTCGGCCACGCGTAGTGCTTTGTCCAGGCGGTATTCAACGAATCCGGTGGCGGCGCTGCCCCATGAAAACGAGGGCAGGGTGCGCGGCGGCAAACCGGCCCCGTAGATGTTGCAGAACACGCCGACGACGGTGCCCGTGTTGAAGGTGGCGTTGATGCCGCACTTCGAATGATCGCCCATGAACAGGCCGAGAAACTGTCGCCCTGTGGGGTCGAAGGCTCCCGTCGCTGCATCGAAGAGCGTGATGGGGCCGTAGTCGTTTTTGAGGTTGGACGTGTTGGTGCCCGCGCCCAGGTTGCACCATCGACCCAGGTACGAATGGCCCAGGAAGCCGACGTGCGCTTTATTGGAGAAGGAATGCACGAGGCTGTCGTGCACCTCGCCGCCGACTTTGCTTCGCTCGCCGATAGCGCTTCCCTCGATGTTCGCCGCTACCTTGATGTGCGTGCCCGGTCCCACGTACACCGGGCCTTTCACGACGGCGTGTTCCATGACGGTGGCGTGCTCGTCGATGAAGATGGGGCCTCCCTCTGCGTTCAGGATCACGCCTGGGCGGAGGGTGGCACCGGGAGCCACGTAGATGCGCTCTTCTTCGATCAAAACGGCGCTCTCGTGAATCCCGGCCCCGGTGCGATCCTGGAGAGACCGCCCGGCGGTGCGGGCCGCGAAGTCGCGCAGGAGGGCCGGGCGTAGGGCGTCGATGAGGTGCCACAGGCGATCCACCAGCCGGGCTCCTTCCACCGTTTCTTCAGGCAGCCCCTCGAACGTCGCTCGTGCGACGGCCTCGGCCTGCACGAGCCCGTCACGGGCACGGGGCACCCACGCGGCGACGACCTCTTCGTCCTGCACGAAAACGCGGGCCGGTTCTCCATTGCGGGCGGCCCGCCGCAGCCGTTCGAGCAGCGGACCGTCCTCGGCAATCAGGCGGCCGTTGACGAACAGCACGTCGGCATCGTGCGGGATGCGGTTCGCGGGCAGGTTGTTTTCCTGAGCCGTTACGGGGGCGATGAGCGAGCGAGCGTGCAACAGCGTCGGGGGGGCGGCAAACGCCTCTCGCGTGGTTTCGAGCAGGGTGCGGATACCCAGGCGGAGATCATAGACGGCGCGGGTAGCTACCAGGGGCAGCAGGTGATCGATCTGGTCGTCTTCGAAGAGGCAAAGATACATCGTGTTCGGCCCGGATCCGGTGGAAAACGTGAACGGAGGCCCCGGTTCGGAACGATTTCCGAGAGGGCGTCCGGCGTCAACAAGAAATTACCAAAACCCCGTACAACCTAGGAACCCGGCTAGGCGTTCTCAAGAGAAAGCTGTACTTTGTTACAGCGCGCCTTCCACTACACCCGATTCATCCAGCTATACCATGAAGTTTTTTGTCGATACCGCCAACCTCGACGAGATCAAGGAAGCCAACGACATGGGCGTCCTCGACGGCGTCACCACCAATCCCTCGTTGATGAAGAAGGTGGGGAACGTAGATTTCCACGAGCATATCTACAAGATCTGCGAAGTGGTCGATGGAGACGTTTCTGCCGAGGTGACGGCGACGGATTTTGGCGGCATCATGCAGCAGGCGCGCCAACTGGCCGCCATTCACAAAAACGTCGTCGTAAAAGTGCCGCTCATTCTAGACGGCATCAAGGCTATTAAGGCCCTGAAGGCCGAAGGCATTCGCACCAACTGCACGTTGTGCTTCTCGCCCACCCAGGCGCTCATTGCCGCCAAAGCCGGGGCCGCATACATCAGCCCCTTCATAGGCCGCATCGACGACATCTCGTCGGACGGTATGCGGCTGGTGGAGCAGATCGTGCAAATCTATGCCAACTACGGCTTCGAAACGGAAGTGCTGGCGGCGTCCATTCGCCACCCGATGCACGTGGTGGAAGCCGCTATGATGGGCGCGCACGTAGCGACAATGCCGTTCAAGGTGATCAAAAACCTCCTCCGCCATCCGCTTACCGATATCGGTCTTGAGAAATTCCTTGCCGACTGGGAAGCGTTCCAGGCGGCGCAGCAAACCGACGTGCGGATGGCATAGTCTACTTTTCTAACCATAGCCCGGTTCTTATGGCAGACAAGGTGTTGAAGTATGAAGGAGAAGACGTGATTGTGGCCTATAACGTGCGTCGTTGTATCCACATGGCCGAATGCGTGCACGGCCTGCCGGCGGTATTCGATCCCGAGCGCCGTCCCTGGGTCCGTCCCGATGAAGCCGCCGCCGATCCTCTTACGGAGGTGGTGACGCGGTGTCCTACAGGGGCGCTACAGTTCACCCGAAAAGACGGCGGACCGGAGGAAGCCGTCCCGGATCAAAACACCGTCACCGTCGACCCCGACGGCCCGCTCTTCGTTCGCGGAGACATCGAAATCGTCATGCCCGACGGCTCCGTACTGCTCAGGGAGACCAGGGTGGCCTTGTGCCGGTGCGGCGCGTCGAACAACAAGCCGTTCTGCGACAACAGCCACGGAAATATCGATTTTCAGGATTCGGGTGTTTTTCGAGAGGTGCGAGTCAAGTCAGAAAAAGAGGGGGAAGACGGTCTGCTGCGGGTGCGGCCCTCGCGCAACGGCCCGCTGCTGGTTCAAGGGCCTCTCGACCTCATCGGTGCCGAGGAGCGTGTGCGGGGCAGCCAGGCGGCGCTGTGCCGGTGCGGTGCGTCGAGCAACAAGCCTTTCTGCGACGGCACGCACAACACCATCGGCTTCACGTCGGAGTGAGCGAGGGCCTACGCGCCCTGGATGTGTGCGACGAACAACTGCTCCAGCGTGGCTTCAGGGTTGCGGGTCCGACCGGTGTGAACCTCGGAGGTCTGGAGCATCGCGGAACGCGGGGTGGTGAGCCAGTGAAAGCGTTCGGACGGCGGCAGCAGGCCGATCAGTCCGGCATCGGGGGTGCCCCGGCAGATACGCTGGTACGCATCTAGATAGCGCTCGATCAGTTCTACGTCGATGGTAGGGCAGAGCCTTGTAAGGTGATGCCGGTTCAGGTAGAGGCGGATGTCGAGGTAGTCGGCGGTACGCGCATGTAGCACCACGCCGACGTTTTGAAAGGAGCAGAGATGGATCAGCGGCACCACCCGCACGATGGCGTAGTCATAGTCGATCCAGGTCGAATCGGGAGGAGGCGGTGTCGGCGGCGGCTTCATCGGCGGTAGGGGAGCGGCTGAGAGGGTTGCCGGTTGCGTGCGCGCCGGGCCTGTATCGCTTCTTCTAAAAACGGGCGTGGCCCGCGAAGGCGCTGCCGTAAATAATCATAATAGGCCCGGCGATTCTCTTCGGCCGAGGCGAAGGGGGGGCGGCGGCCTTCCGGGGCATCCATGAGCAACTCTTCCGGAATGAGGGCGACCGTTTCGCTCAGCACGTCGTCGTGGAGGCGGGTCGTCATCCGGGTGTCGGCGGCTTCGAGGTCGCCGGCGAGCGGCAAGAGTACATGATCCTTGATGAGCGGGAAGGACGTGTGGATGCCGGCTTCGTTCAGCCCGTCCCAGTTATGGTGAAAGTAGAGGGCCGCGCCGTGGTCGATCATCCAGAGGCGACGGTCCCATAGCAAAAAATTGGGGTTGCGCGGGGTACGGTCGATGTTGGTGACGTAGGCGTCGAACCATACGATGTCGGCGGCCAGGTCCGGCGAGACGAAGTCGCCCACGGCCACCGGGTCGAAGTTGAATGCCCCGTCGAGATAGCGCAGGCCGACGTTGAGTCCCCGGCTGCCTTTCAGGATGTCCTGGATCTCGGGGTCGCGCTCCGTCCGGCCGAAGGCGGCATCGAGATAAATCAGGGCCAGTTCGGGCACCGGCAACCCGGCGCGTTGGGCCAGCAACCCGACGATGAACTCGGCGATCAGCGCGCGCGCTCCCTGACCGGCCCCGCGAAACTTGACGACGTACAGGCCGCCGTCCTCGGTATCGAGGATAGCCGGTAGCGAGCCGCCTTCGCGGAGCGGCACCACGTACCGGGTGGCGGTATGCGTAGGGAGCATCATTGCGTTAGGGGGCAGTCCGGGCGTAAGAGGTCGAGGTGCTGCAATCTACTGATTCCTCGTCGAAGGAAAAACGCACCGGTGTTGGGCGGGGGAGCGCGCATGAGTTCGACGCCCCAGTGTTTTGGATGAACAAGATTGGATGGAACGCGCGGCAAAGAGTTCCAGTTTTCGGTTTTCAGCGCATGGAAAACGCATCGAAACAATTCGCTTGTTCGCCCCGTTTTTTTTGCGCCTTTTCGTTGGAGGTCCCATGAGAGGGCGGATTGTTGACAGGCAAGACCTCGGTAGTAGCGTATGATCTTCATGGCCCTGGGTGATACCGATGCCATTGGCGCAAGCTGTCATTTTCTGAAGGTTGAAGGAACAGGCCTCGTGCTCGATGCCGGTGCCGATCCGGATGAAGAAGGTCTCGCCAGTCTTCCCCAGTTCGATGTCATTCATGCCAACCCCGGCTGGTATGTAGATCATGCCATCATTACGCACGCCCACCACGATCATATCGGGGCGCTGCCGGTGCTGGTCGAGCATTTCCCACATGTGCTCGTCCACATGACGCGGGCCACCCGCGATCTGGCGGAATTTGTGTTGCCGGCCTCGGCCCGGTTGCAGCGTCGCCGGTTGCGCGAGGGCTCGTCGGTGCATCAGCCCCTCTTCGACGAGGAACAACTGGAAGTGCTCAACTATCTCTACCTGACGCACGAACTCGAAGCATCGTTCGATGTGACGGGTCTTCGGACTACGTCGCCGGTGACTGCACGATTTTACTACTCCGGTCATATTCTTGGCTCGGCGGGGGTGTTGTTGACGTTTGAGGAAGAGGGACGGGAGCGCCGCGTCTTCTATTCCAGCGACACCAACCTGCGGCATCAATCCATCATTCCCGGCGGGCATTACCCCGAATCCCCCGTCGATGTGCTCATTATGGAATCCACCATGGGGGCCGATCCCGAAGCCGAGTTGACGACGCGTCGCACCGAGGAACACAAATTCCAGGAAGCGTTGTTGCGGGTGGTTGAGCGAGGAGGTACGGTGTTGGTGCCAGTGTTTGCGCTGGGGCGAGCGCAGGAGACGCTCGCGCTCATCGACCGTTTCAAGCAGCGGGGGCTGTTGCCCGAGGACGTACCTGTGTATACGGCCGGAGGGATGCGTGCCATCGCCGATGTGTATGACCGAACGCGCTATGTTACGCCCCGCCTGAACCCTGACTTCCAGGTCTATGAGGTGGACCAACGCCGGATGCCGCGTACCTACACGGCCAAGCGAAATGCCCTCGAAGGACCGAGCATCCACGTGGTCAGCAGCGGGATGATGTTTGAAGGATCGCTCTCGAACTGGGTGGCGCAGCGACTGGTAGAGGATGAGAAAAATGCTATTTTTCTCGTTGGTTTTTCGAAGGAAGACGCCCCGGCGGATCGGCTGCTCAGTGCAGCGCAGAATGATGCAAGGGAGGTGGTGCTCGATGCGGATATAGGGGCCCAACCGCTACGTTGCGAGGTTGAGCGGTTTCGCTTCAGCGGCCACAGCCACCGCCGCGACCTGATCCAACTCGTCGAAAAACTCAATCCGAAGAAGGTGATCCTCGTCCACGGTGAAGGAGGCGCGCGCGAGTGGATGGCCGATAATATTCAGTTTTTCTACCCGGAGATCGACGTTTTTATGCCCGAAGCCGGTGTGCCGCTCGACGTTTAGTTTGACGTTTGATGTTCGAAGCCATTGTACTTTTTACAGAAGAAGCGGACATTGGACTTTGCATGCTGACCTTCGAACGGACTCCTTATGCCGTCTATTCCTACGCCGTCTGCCGAATTGCTGGATGATTTTGCGGCCGGGCTCCGGCCCCGGCTCGTCGGTGATCTTCGCATCGATGCCCTGACGCGTGTCGTCTATGCCACCGATGCCAGCCTGTATCAGATTCAGCCTCTCGGTGTGCTGATCCCGAAACATGTGGACGACGTACAGGCGGCGCTGGAGGGGGCGGCGCGCTATCAGATTCCCGTTCTGCCGAGAGGCGGCGGCTCGTCGCTGGCCGGGCAAACCGTCGGGGCCGCCCTCGTTATCGACTTCACGAAACACCTCGACGCCCTTCACGAGATCAATGCGGACGAACGATGGGTGCGCGTGCAGCCGGGCCTCGTGCTCGATCATCTCAACGCGGCCCTGGCCCCGCGCGGCCTGATGGTAGGACCGGATCCCGCCAGCAGCAACCGCGCCACGCTCGGCGGCATGGTCGGGAATAACTCGACGGGTACACACTCCATCCTCTACGGCAACCTCGTCCGCCACATCCTTGAAATTCGCGCGCTTCTGGCCGATGGATCTCCGGTCGCCTTCAACGCGCTCGACGCCGCCGCCTGGCGTGCCCGGACGAAACAGACCGGGTTCGAAGGACTCATCTATCGCGGGCTCGATCAACTCCTCAAGGCGCGCGGCCCGATCATCGAGCGCGACACGCCGAAGCACTGGCGGCGCAACAGCGGCTACCGGCTGGAATATGTGCTCAACGAAAACGGAGAAGCCGGGCGTCCGGCCACGACGCGCAACGTGGCCCAGTTGCTCTGCGGCAGCGAGGGAACCCTGGCCGTCAGCACGGAACTGACGCTCTCGCTCGTGCCGCGCCCGAAGCGAACGGCGCTGGGTATCGTGCATTTCCACGCACGCCCGGAGGCTCTGCGCGCCGTGACGACGATCCTGGAAACCGAACCGTCGGCTGTCGAACTTCTGGACGGCGTGGCCATCGAACAGACGCGCCGGACGCCCGGTTTTGCACACCGCCTGACGTTCGTAGAGGGAAGTCCGGGTGCGGTGCTGATCACCGAGTATTACGGCGAAGCAGAACGCACCCTTCGGTCCAGGTTGGAGGATCTCGAACGCGCCCTCGACCGGGCAGGGCAGGGCTATGCCGTCGTCCGGGTCGTCGAGCCGTCGCAAATCCAGAATGTGTGGGCCGTTCGCAAGGCAGGGCTCGGGCTGATCATGGGGGTCAAGGGGGAGTATAAACCGGTCGCCGTCATCGAAGACGCCTCCGTGCCGGTCGAACACCTCGCCGATTACATAGAGGAACTGGATCGCCTGCTGGCCGAGACGGACACACGGGCCGCCTACTATGCGCACGCTTCAGCCGGGTGCCTGCACGTGCGTCCGTTTCTCAATACCAGGGACCCGCGTGACGTGGCGAAGATGCGCGAAATCAGCCAGGGATCGATGGAACTGGTGGCCAGGTACGGCGGCTCGGTGTCGTCGGAGCACGGCGACGGGCTTGTGCGGGGCTGGCTCAACGAACGATTCCTCGGGCCGGATCTCTACCAGGTTCATCGTGAACTCAAGGAGATCTTCGATCCGGAATGTATACTCAACCCCGGCAAGATCGTCGACACGCCGCCGCCCGGCGACAACCTGCGCCTGGGTCCTGCCTACCGAGCCATGCCGATCCGCGAAATGCTGGACTGGTCGAGGGACGGCAGCTTGGCGGAGGCGGTGGAAATGTGCAACGGCAACGGAGCCTGTCGTAAGCTTCACAGCGGGGTGATGTGCCCGAGCTTTATGGCCACGCGGGAAGAAGAACATTCGACGCGGGGGCGGGCCAATGCGCTGCGCGCCGCGATGTCGGGCCTGCTTCCGCCGGAGGAATGGACCGGCGCGCGCATGTACGAGGTGATGGATCTGTGCATCCAGTGCAAGGCGTGCAAGGTAGAGTGTACCTCCAACGTGGACATGGCCAAGATGAAGACCGAGTGGCTGAGCCACTACCAGGAGGCTAACGGCCCGTCGCGGCGGGCGCGACTTTTTGTTTATCAGCCGCGTCTGGCGCGGTTGCTGAGTGGGGGCGTGAAGGCCCGCATCGTGAACTGGGCGAGCAGCTTGAAGCCGGTACGCGCCTTGTTGAAACAAACGCTCGGCATCAGCCCGGAACGCACGGTGCCCCCGTTTGCCCGCGAGCCGTTCACAACCTGGTTTGCCGGGCAGCAGTGGGAGGATGAAGGGGCCTCCGTGGTGCTTTTTGCCGACACGTTCAACAACTATCAGCATCCCGAGACGGCGCGGGCCGCCGCCGAATTTTTACACCGAACCGGGTACCGCGTCATCGTACCCGATGCTCGGACCTGTTGCGGGCGTCCCTTCTTGTCGAAAGGGTTCGTTACCGAGGCGCAGGAACGCGCGCTCCAGACCGTTGACGCCCTGTACCCGTACGCCGAGCAGGGCTTGCCTATCGTCGGGTTGGAGCCGAGTTGCATCCTCACGTTTTTGGACGAGTTTCTGACGCTCTTGCCCGGCGATCTGCGGGCCCGGCGCGTGGCCGAAGTGACGATGACCTTCGAGCAATACGTGGCACGGCTCGCCGATGCAGGCGCGCTCGCCGATGTCGCCTGGACGGACGACACCCGCCGGGTGTTGCTGCACGGGCATTGCCATCAAAAAGCCCTTGTCGGCACCGGGCCGGCCGAACGCTGCCTGTCGTTGCCGCCCAGCTACACGACCGAGACGGTCGATGCGGGCTGTTGCGGCATGGCGGGAGCCTTCGGATACGAGAAAGAGCACTACGCGCTGTCGATCAAGATGGCGGAACACCGCCTCGCGCCGGCCGTCCGGGCGGCTGCCGAAGATACGATCATTGCGGCGGCGGGTACTTCGTGCCGGGCGCAGATTCGGGACACCACGGGCCGCCACGCGTTGCACCCCGCCGAGGTGTTGCGCGATGCGCTGGCATAGGGTGTCGTAGATGCAGATTCCATACATGATGATGCCATGAGTTGTGCGACCCTCCGAACTATTTTTTTCTGTGGCTGCCTGGTGGCATTCAGGGCCGGTGCGGCGAGCCGGGAGGCCGCCGCGCAGGAATCGGCCAGGGAGCAGTTGGCGGAACGCGGCGTTGCCGTTACCCCCGAAGCGTTCGTTGAGGCGGCGTTCGAGGGGGACCGTGCCGTCGTCGATCTGTTGTTGCTGGCAGGCATGGATCCCAATGCGTCCGGAGCGTCTTCGGAGAACGAGCGTCCCCCCGCCTTTTTTTCCGACAACGAAGGCGATGTCGTGCGGTCGGACGGCGCTACCGCGTTGATGGCGGCCTCTTTCGGTGGCCGGCCCGGCGTGGCGCAGCGGCTCCTGGAGGCCGGGGCCGATCCCAACAGGGCGACCACCCGAGGCGGCTACACCCCGCTCATGTTCGCCGCACGGGCCGGGCATGTCGAGGTCGTCGAGATACTCCTGGAAGCCGGGGCCGACCCCGGGACGCAGGAACGACTCTGGGACATTACGGCGCTGTTTATCGCGGTGCGTGCCGGGCATGTCGAGGTGGTCGAATCGTTGCTGGCAGCGGGCGACGACCTCGATAGCCGAGGGCACCGGGGCAGCACGTTGCTGTCGTTCGCCGCGATGGAAGGGCACGTCGACATGGTGGCTTTCCTGCTCCGGCTCGGAGCCGATCTTCGCGCCGTGGACGATTTCGGCAACACGGCCCTGATGGCCGCCGCCTACGGGGGGCACCGCCACGTCGTCGAGGTGTTGGTGGAGGCCGGGGTCGACCCGCTGAGCGGGACGAAGAGCACCAGCAAATATGCCGTCAATAACGTTACGCCGTTGATGGCTGCGTCGGCGGGCGGGCACCTCGCGGTCATCGATCTGCTCCTCGACCTCGGAGCCGATCCGAACCGGCAGGACGCTAAAGGAAGGACGGCGTTGATCCACGCGGCTCGGCTCGGGAAGGCGGAAGCGGCACACCGGCTGGTGGCGGCAGGGGTGTCGTTGGACGGCCCGGATACGCGCGGCTTCACCGCCTTGCTCTATGCGGCGTCTTCCCGGTATAGCCAGATAGAGGTGATCGACGTGCTGCTGGCTGCCGGGGCCGATCCGAATGCCGTAAACGTCGAGGGACATACCGCCCTGCGGCGCGCCGCAATCGCCGGGCACGTCGAGATCGGCAGGGCGTTGCTGGCCGCCGGGGCCGATCCCAACCTTGTGACGGACCAGGCAGAATCGCCGCTCGCGCAAGCGGCCTATGGGGGGCATGCGGCGTTCGTCGGGTTCTTGTTGGAGGCCGGGGCACATCCCGACCTGGGCATGGAGCAGATTGGCTGGACGCCCCTGATGGCCGCCGCCGACCAGGGCGCGGCGGATGTCGTGCGCCTCTTGTTGGAAGCCGGGGCCGATCCGCACGTGCGCATGATCGATGGAACGACGGCCTACGATAGGGCCCTGGCTAACGGGCACCTGGAGGTGTTACGGTTGCTGGAAAAGGCCGGCGCGGAGGAGAAGTGAAACGCTCTGCGAAACACGATGCCTCAGTTCAACGCAAGGGCTAACTGGTAGCGGGAGAACCCTGCGAAAATCCCGAACCCGTTTTTGACATTCGTAAACACCTGAACCGGTTCGGCAAAAGGATTATCCCGCGCTTCTTGGTGCAACTCGTACGAGAGGGCGTAGTCGTAATAGGCTTTGCTGATGCCGTAGAGGTTGACGAAGAGGGTGCCTTCATCGCGCAAGAAGCTCTCTTCTATGTCCAGGTTGATTTCGTGGAGGCCGTCCGTGAGGAGGGCGTCGGTGAAGTAGACGTTCCCGAAACGATTCTCTTCGTTGATGTCGAAGAAGTCTTCGTTCTCGGCGGTGATGGCCGGATCATCGGTACGGAACCGCACGCCGGAGAAGTTCGGTTCGCCCGTTCTCGGATCCTGGATGCGGCGATACGCATCCAGGCGGTA
The DNA here is from genome assembly GCA_046756545.1 of Rhodothermales bacterium. Lineage (GTDB taxonomy): Bacteria > Bacteroidota > Rhodothermia > Rhodothermales > JBHHWM01 > JBHHWM01. Next base: position 64,958 of record JBHHWM010000002.1, read on the forward strand.
ATAATTAGGCTGGTCGGGTGGATCGGCGATGCGAATCGTGACCTTGAGGTTGCCGGATCCGGCACTGCGGCTTTCCCGCTCGTGCGTGAACGTAACAGAGATCGGGCCGGGCACGGCGTCGGTGGCATCGACGCGGTCGTAGCCCGGTGCCGAGGCGCGCAGCGTATACGTTTTGCCTGTTTCCGGGCGGAGGCTGGCGGCGCGATAGAGTCCTTCCCCGACGTGGGGTAAGGTCGTCAGCACCCGGCCGTCTTCGATGATCTCCACTCGCGCATTATCGATAGACTGGATGGCGCTCTGTCCGTCCACCACGCTGCGTGCTTCGCCGAGGTGTACTTCCCAGACGTAGCCGGGGCGGAAGAAGCTGTTGACGGCGATCTTGGGAGGATGCCGGGGGAGGTCAACCTCCACCGTCGTTTCGCAGGCGCTCAAGAGCACGACGGCCGTCAGGGCAAGCAGCCCTGCTCTGGATGTTTGGATGTATGGGGCTGAGCGCATAGCTAAGGGCGGCCCTAGAAGGTGCGGCGGTAGGTGATGTAGGGAATCGCGGGGAAAAGGCTGAACTGGTGAAGCTTTTCTTCCTTCTCATCCAGCGTCACAAAAAACGGGTTCCTGCGGTTGTAGGCATTATAGAGGCCCAGGCTGATGGTCCGCTCGCCGCTCCGTGTCGGCTTGTGAAAATGAATGCCGACGTCCAGACGGTGGCGCGCGCGCATGCGGAAATCGTTCCGCTGGCCGTAGGATTCGATGGTGCAGCCGAAGCATGCGTCGGCATCGACGTAGGGATGGACGTAATAGACGGTGGTCGGGAGCGTCAGGGCGCTGCCCGATAGATACACCCAGCTACCGGATATCTCGGTGCGCGGCGATACGTGGTGGATCAGCACCAGGGCGATGTTATGTCGCCGGTCGTACTTGAACGGAAAGATCCGGCCTCCGTTGAGGTTGTCAAAGCGGCGGTTGCTCCACGAGAGCGTGTAGCTCAGCCACCCCGTGGTGCGCCCCGCCTTCTTTTGCACGAACAGTTCGGCTCCATAGGCATGCCCCTTGCCCGACTCGACCTTGTCCTGCCAGTTCTCGTCGAGCCCGAGGAAGTTGGATCCTCCCTTGAACTCGATCAGGTTTGTCATGGCCTTGTAATAGCCTTCCAGGCTCACTTCGAATTGATTGTTCAGGACGGTGCGGGCCAGGCCGGCGGCTACGAGGTGCGACGATTGGGGCGGGACGCGCCGGGTAGCCGGGAGCCACAGGTCGGTCGGCAGTCCTACCGAACTGTTGGTGAGCAGGAGGATGTATTGCTTCATCGACGCATACGAGGCTTTCAACGCCCAGCCGTTGGGGAGCAGGTAGCGCAGCGACACGCGAGGCTGGAGCGATGAAAAGTGCCGGTTCGTGATGAGAAAGCCGGAAGCGTGGAGGCCCACGTTGACTTTCAGCCGGTCGTTGACCTTGATGTCGTCTTCGACAAAGGCGGCATATTCCAGGGCATCGAGGGGCTCCGCCGGCTCGATGGTGACGGGCGAGGCCTCACCGCTATCATCCAGGTTGACTTTGATTTGCGTGGCACCGGGACGAAACGTGTGAAAGAGTCCGTTCAGACCGAACCGTATGTAATGATCCGGGTCGGGCCGGTAGTCGAAATCCACTTTGACGCCCCAATCGCGGATGCCGGATTGGTAGAGTAGCTTGAAGGCTTCGTCCACATTGCTTCCCTTTTGCTCGCTACCTACCTCGAACCGGAACCGGCTATACGTGGCCGTGACGTTGCTGAACAGTTTGTTGCTCCAGAGATGGTTCCACCGGATCGTGGAGGTGAGGTTGCCCCATTGCAGAAACGCCTTGTTGCGAAAATTGTCACGGCGTTCCAGGGCGGAAAACCGGTCGAGCCCGCGATAGACGCTGAAGTACACCCGGTCTGTGGGCGAGAGGAGGTGGTTTACCTTGGCATTGAGATCGTAGAAGAAGAAGCCGCCCCGTTCGTCTTTCGGCATAAAAGGCCGCATAATCGCGTCCAGGTAGGTTCGCCGCCCGGATATGATGAAGGAGGTTGTTTCCTTCTTGATCGGTCCTTCGATCATCAGGCGCGAGGCGACGAACCCGATAGCGCCCGCCCCGACGAACTCTCGCATGTTGCCTTCCTTCATGCCGATGTCGAGCACCGAGGAAAGGCGGCCTCCGTAGCGCGCGGGAAAGCCGCCTTTGATTATCTCTACGTGTTTGATAGCGTCGGCGTTGAACACCGAAAAAAAGCCGCCCAGGTGGGAGGCGTTGTAGACCGGTGCGCCGTCGAGCAGGATGAGCGTTTGATCGGGGCTGCCGCCACGCACGAACAGGCCGCTGGTGCCTTCCGTCCCCGACTGCACGCCCGGCAGCAGTTGCAACGTACGCAGCACGTCCACTTCGCCCAGGATCGTCGGGACCGCTTTGATGTGCCGGACGGGAACGTCAATCGTGCTCATCCGGGTGCGCTCCTCGATGGGTTCCAGCCGGTCGGCGACCACCTCGATGCCTTCCGACATGAGCGTGACGGGTTGAAGCCGGATATCGAGGCGGAGGTCTTTGTCGAGGAGCAGGCGGTAGGTCAGGGTTTCGTAGCCGAGATAGGACACCCGCAGCGTGACGGAATCGGTGGGCAGGGTGAGGCTGTAGAATCCGTAGGCGTTGGTGGCCGTGCCCGCATGGCGTAGGACCGCGTAGAGGTTCGCGCCGATCAGTTTCTCGCCGGATTCGGCGTCTTCCAGAAAACCGCTGATCGTATATCGGGGCGTGGCCTGTTGGCGGGCGCGGCGTGCCTGGCGGGTGGTGTCTGCCGGGGCCTCTTTGATGACGTAGGCTCCCGACGGCAATCGCTGGAACGCGAGGCCGCTCCGGGCGAGCAGGCAACGGAGCACATCTTCGAGGCCGGCCCGGCGAATCGTACACCTCGATTCCTTGCCGGACACCAGCGCCGGGTCGTAGACCAGTTCGATGCGGGTCGCCTCCAGGAGGCGTTGCAGCGCGTCGGTGAGGAGAGTGCCCCGGAAGTCGAAGGTGTAGGGCGGCGTTTGCACCTGCGCACTATCGGCCTGCACCTGCGCCGACGCCGAAGATACGCCGAGCCCGGCCAGACACAACCAACCGGCCAGAAAAACGACGGCGTATCTTCGGATTTGGCACATCCTTCCTGTATGTGTTGGGGCGAAACAGGACCGGTGTACGATAGTTTTTTCTATTCGTGACAGTAGCCCTGGTTACATCGCCGCTCGGTGGCTTTCCCTGGTTCCATCCGTACTACACACCCGGGCGGAGGGAGGTACCAAGGGGGCATGTAGAAGCGTACTCCCGGTTGATTGTCTACGTGGTATATCGGAATTTATCTGCGTGCTGTTCGGGTAAGGATATGTTAGCTCTCGATGGGAGAACCGTTATCCCACACTCAACTCGGTGCGCGTCATGCCCCGTTTTGCGGTTCTGCTTCATGGTACGCATTTCTTCTTCGACCTCGGAGACGGTCCCACCGCGTCCGGGTTCTATGTCCAGAGAATCGTCGAGGCTCGTGACGCTGCCGAGGCCGAGACCCGCGCCGTCGAGCGGTTGCGGCGCGATGCGACGCTCATCAAGATGACGCTGAACCAGCCGTCGGATCCCCCCATGGTGTATGCCGAGGAGATCCGAGAACTGACGGAGGAAGATGGGTTGGATCAGGAGACGGGGTTCGCGTTCTACACCGGAGATGCCGAGGAGGCATCGGGCGAGGGGGCGGTCTAAACACGCATGGCAGGCGGCGCGACGGTTTTGGCTTGCCGGTGCGCGGTGGTCTCCATAGCTTGCCTGAAACGTGGCCCGCCACGCCTGGAACCCACGCCGTCAGGAAGCAGAAATCCACCGGTTTCTATTATGAAAGTAGCCTCTCGTTGTACGTTCGCAGCCCTCGCCATCATCCTGGCCTTGCCGTGGGGTGCCGCCGCCCAGAGCCGGACGTTCGGGCAGGAGCCGGATTTTCTGCTCGGCCTGAGGACGGACCGCTCTGCGTCGCTCACGTTCGCGGATGTAGACGGCGATGGCGACCTCGATGTGATCGTGGCGAACGGCCGTCACTGGCCGCAGGCGAACGAGGTGTTCATCAACAATGGCGCGCCCGAAGACCGTGCCCACATTGCCCCCGGCGGAGGGTACGGACGGTTTACTCTGGGCTACACGCTCGGAGAGGAATGGACCACCAGCTACGCCGTGCCTGCAGGTGACATCGATGGCGACGGCGATCTGGATGTTGTGGTCGGCAACGACAGGGCACACAACCTGATCTACACGAACGACGGCACCGGCCGGTTTTTCTATGCCGGACGCCTGGCAGACGAAGCCGACCTCACCCGCGACGTGTTGCTGGCAGACCTGAACGGTGATGGGTGGATGGATGCGGCGGTAGCCAACCGGCGCGCAGAGAACGTCATCTACTTGAACGACGGGCAAGGAGGCTTCGGCGCAAGGAAGGTATTCGGTACGTCGGACGACTCGACGATCAAGCTGTCGCTTGGCGACGTCGATGGCGACGGCGACCTGGACCTCGTTTTGGCGAACCGGGACGGCCAGGCCAACAGGGTCTACCTGAACGACGGGCACGCGGGGTACGACGAGGCCCGCCCGTTCGGCACCGGGAGCGATGCCACGCTGGCCACCGCCCTGGCAGACATGGATGGCGACGGGCACCTCGACATCGTCACTGCCAATGCCGGAGAGCCGAACGCCGTGTACTTCGGAGATGGAAGGGGCGGTTTCGACGCGGGCGTTCGGTTCGGGCGTCCGGATGGGCAAACCTTCTCGGTGGCCGTGGCGGATCTTGATCGGGATGGCGACCCGGACATCGTGGCCGGCAACATAGGGATGCAGAATGCCGTCTTCTTCAACGTCGGGGATGGGCGGAACTTCACCGAACTCAGGTTCGGCGGCGTGCAGGATATCACGTACTGGTTAGCTACGGGCGACGTGAACGGGGATGGGTTTCCCGACATCGGCGTGGCGAACTCCGACGGGTTGAACGGCATCTACCTGAACCACTCCAGCCGGGATTAGCAGCCGTTATTCGGTAAGGGTGTAGCCGGTGTCGGTGGCCTGGAAGCGGTAACCGCGTGGGCTGCAGATGGCGGCCAGCACGGTTTCGACGTCGTCCACGCTGTTCAAAAACAGGCTCAGCCGCTCGTCGCGTATCGAATCCGGGGTGGTGCGGACGTCGACGCCGAACCGGCGCTCGACCTCGGCCAGGATGTCGCCGATGGACTGATCGGTAAACGCCATACCGCCCGTCCGCCATGCCATCAGGCGATCTACCGGCACCTCGACCGGCACGGTCGGCGTAGCCGCATCGCCCACGACGCGGCTCATCTGGCCCGGTTGCAACACGACGCCCTGCTGCGGCGCGGCGTTTGCGGCAAAACGGACCCGGCCTTCTTCCAGCACGACGGTCGTTTTGTCGGTGGGGTCCTGCGCCCAGGCGCGTACATTGAAGCGGGTGCCCAGCACGGTAACGGCGCTGTTAAACGTGTGCACGCGGAAGACCTTGGCGCTCGCCGTCACGTCGAAAAAGGCTTCGCCTTCGAGACGGATCGCGCGGGTGCGCCAGCCGAACGTGCGCCGGTAGGTGAGGGTCGTTCCGCTATTCAATGTTATCAGCGAGCCGTCCGG
>JBHHWM010000003.1:0-56869 GCA_046756545.1 Rhodothermales bacterium
ATCAAGTTGAAGCACCTGTACCCGACATTATGACCTTGCAAACCCACTAGGTCGTGCCGGGTCTCTACGAGCCGCGTCTCCGGGACGGCCTCCGCGTCGAAGAGCCGCTGTAGGCGATCCACATCGCGGCGCAGACGCTCAACACGAGCCTTTGCTTCAGCAAAGGAGTGGTCCCCCCCTGTGGGCGCAATGTGAGCAAGCGTCTGCCCCTCCTGCACAACGTCGCCGGGAGCCGGAGCACGAAGGTTGGCCCGGGCCGGTAACAGCCCGCTCACAGGGGCCGCCACCTCGGCCATGCTCCCGGCTGCGGGCAAAATCGTGCCGCTCACCTCCAGCGTGCGTGTCACGGCACGCTGCTCGACCTTCGCCACCCCAAACTCGACGGGCCACTGTTGCTCCTTGAGAAAACTGATCGCATTGCCGGCGTCGGCTGCATCTTCATGCGGCACGTCTTCTTCCCTTGCATACACCGTGATCTCCCCGGCGTCGATGCGGTCGGTAAGCTGGGGGCCGTCCACATCGATGATGACCCGATAGACACCGGGCTCGGGCAGACGGGGAGCCGGGACGAAGATGCCCGGACGGGCCGGCGCGTCGGAGGTGACCCGGTAGCCTTGCCCGGATTCGCCCCGAAAGCGCACGGTCAGGCTCCCCTCCGTCACCGGTTTGAAATCACTGAGTCGCGTAAGGTGGATCGCCCAGGGAGCCCCGTCGCCCCCCGCTACCATGGGCGGGTATTCGAAAAAGATCTCGGTCTTATCCGTCCACACCGTTACCGCGATGCCTGCATGTTGATGGTCCTGTGCATCATCGGTGGGCGTTGCACTCCGGCCACAGCCGCCCAGGACAACGAGCAGCGCAACCAGCAGCCCGAGCGATCTTGTTATCCAAAGACTCTTCATGGTCGATGCATGGTCTCTACGAACCACGCTACCCTGATCATTCATGCGCGGGGACATCGTCGTGCGTATGCGTTTCGGGGCCGTGTTCGTGATCAATCGAAGTAGTGTCCGCGTAGGTGCCCGCCGTGTCCGCTATCGCCGAGGGGGTTTCGTGGGTGTGCGTGTCGGGGCCGTGTTCGTGGATCGCCTCGTCCGAGGTATGGTTTCCACCGCAGCCCGTCGTGCCGACGAACAACAGGATCGAGACGAAGACAGCGCTGAGGATCTTGAGAAGGCTGGTTTTCATACGTACTCGCTGTTTGTTGAGTAAGGGGTTCGTTAAAAGGATGCCGGAAATGGACTCCCTGCGGCACGAAGAACGTCGTAGTAACTCGTCCACGCCGCGGCGTGCAGGTCGATGCCGGTGAGCCGGGCGTCTCGGTAGGCGGCGGCGGCGTCCAACAATTCGATCAGCGTCATCTCGCCTTCGCCGTAGCTGGTAAGCGCTATCTGTAAGAGGTCCCCCGTTTCGGCCAACAGGCCCTCCTGAATAAGCGCCACCCTCTCGCGAAGCGATGCATACACCGCGTATGTTTGCCGCACCTCGTTTTCTACCTGTTTCACCGCCAGGATATGACGCGTTTCGGCGGCGTGCAGGAGAGCCGTCTCGGCAGCAATCTGCCCGGTGTTTCGGTCGAAGAACGGAAGGGCCAGGGTCGCACCGACGAACGCTCCCTGGAAGCCGTCGGATTGCCGTTTGAAGCCTGCCGTCAGGTTTGGCTCCGGTCGGCGTTCGCGTCGGGCACGCATCAGCGACGCCTGCGACGCCTGCACTTCGGCCAGCACCGCCGCTACCTCGGGCCGGTTGGCCGGGGCACGGGAAAGCAGGTCGTCCAGCGCCAGGGCGGCAGGGGTCCCGGCCAGTCGATCCGCCGGAGCCAACGCCGTGGCGTCGCCTTCCGGGAAGACGAGCATCGCCAGCCGTCGCTGGACGGCCCGGCGGCGAAGTTCGGCCAGGGCCAGGGCGTTTTCGTACCGGGCGCGTTCTACTCGAATCCGCCGGAGGCTGTAGCCGGAGACCTCGCCTTCAGTGTGCCGGCTCGTCCAACTCGCCTCGGCGCGGCGAATCACGTCGGCCACTTCCCGTAACACGACCCGGCGTTCGTCCTCCGAGGCCACTTCGATATACGTGCGAATGACCTCGAACGCGAGGCGGAGGCTGTCCGCTTCCGTGCGAGCACGGGCCGCTGCCGTCAGCCGCTCCGCCGCCTCGATACGCGCCCGGCGCACCCCCGGCCACTCGATGCGCTGGCTGAGGGTGAAGTAGGATTCCGAGTAGGTAGTGCCGTCGTCAAAAAGCGGTTCGTGCGTGAAGGTCGCTGCAGGATTGGGATAGGCCGCCGCCTGCCTCGCCAGTCCGGCCTGGGCCGCCGCCTCGGCCTGCGCCACGCGAAGCGCCAGGCTATGTTGTGTGAACAATGCCAGGGCCTCCTCCAGCGTGACGAGCCGGGCCTCCTCCTGTGCCTTTACGGGTACGACGAGCAGGACACTCACGACCAGGAATCCTGCCATACGCATTGACCAAAAGCGGGGACCGATTCCTGTACCCGGCCGCTCAGGGCATCGTGTGGTGTTTACTTCAGCCTGACCGATGATACTCACCGCGATTCCTCACCCCCCTCGTGACCATGTTCGGCGCTTCCGACTTCGGGATGGGCCGTCCACCCGTCAAAGTCCGTGCTCGTCGCCCTGAGTTCGACGTCTCTCTTCTCACCGGGGCCGAGGTCGGCGGGCGTTGTCGGACCGAGTTCTACGCCGTTCGACAGGTGTACTTCGACGCGAACGCGTTCCAAGGTTTCGCCTGTGGTGTTTTCCACCGTGCCGATGAAGGCATGGCGCTCCGCATCGTAGGTCAAGATCAGCCGGGCACCGTTTCGGGTCTGATCGTAGGTCTCGGTCAGGGCCAGTTCCACGCCTGATTCTTCGTCGCCGTCGTCGTGCGTGCCTTCGCTGCCGTCGTCGTGTTCGCTTCGGCCTTCTCGATCATGCTCGCCGCCGTCGCGGCGATGTTCGTCCTCGCTGGCCGTAAGGTTGCCTGCGTCTTGATGCTCGCCGGTTCTGGCTTCACCCGAACAACCGCCCATCACGACGGCCAACACGACCATCATCGCGGCAAACGTTCTCAGAAAGTGATTCACAGCTTATCTTTTTAGGTTGGAAGCCTCCGTATACAGAATCCAGGAACCTACGACTACCCGCCTTAAACCTACCTTTTGCCTATCTTAAATTTTTTAAAGGATTGACGTCTATGCCTCATCCCATGCCCTCGACAGACATCCCCCGGCGAGACGCTACCGGTAAGCTGTTGCTGGTCGAAGACGAGATGACGCTGGCCGGCCCGGTCATGCGCGGCCTCGAAGAAGAAGGCTATACCGTGGACCTGGCCCAGGACGGCCTCGACGGTGAAGCGCGGGCGCTCAACGAGACCTATGACGTGCTGATCATCGACTGGCGCCTGCCTCGTCTGGACGGGCGGACACTCATCGAACGGCTCCGCAAACAAGGCTATACCCGGCCCATCTTGATGTTGACGGCTCTCCGCGATGTCGATCATAAAGTCGCAGGGCTGGATGCGGGAGCCGACGACTACCTCACCAAGCCCTTTTCCTTCGAGGAGTTGATGGCCCGGCTGCGGGCGTTGCTCCGGTGCCACCCGGCTCCCGCTCCCCTTCCTGCCGACCTCCGGCCCGTCCATTTGCACACCGGCCCCCTGGAGATAGACACGGCCCGGCGACAAGTTTTTTACAAACAGACCCCCCTCCCCCTCCGAACCAAGGAATACCTGCTGCTGGAACTCCTCCTGCGTCATCAAGGCCGGGTACTCTCCCGAAGTGTTATCGCCGAGCGTATCTGGGGATCGGTGTACGACGTGACCGACAATGCCATCGATGTCACCGTCTCCGGCCTGCGCCAAAAGCTGTCGGCTGCCGATCCGGTGCAGGGCGGCGTGACCGTAGAGACCGTCCGGGGCGTTGGGTATTACTTGCGCGTGAACCCGGCTTCCGAGGGTTCCTGAATCGCCATCATAAAACGAGTTACACTATGTCCGGGCTTCGCCTTCCTATCTCGGTACGACTGACGTTCTGGTATGGTCTGAGTCTGCTCATCATCCTCTCGGTGTTTGTGGTGTTCCTCTACACGAGCTTTCACGTGAGCCTGCACCGGGACTTTAGCGAGCAGATGGACCGGGCGCAGCAACTGTTGCGGCCTGTAATCCAAACCGAAACGGAAACACCGGTACTGATCCCCTCAAGTGACATCCGGTCGGTGGCCTACCAAACCGACGGTGCCGCTGGAACCTATGTGCGCCTGTTGTCGCCGGACGGGACCGTTCTGTACCAGAGTCCGAATTTCGACGGGCACCAGGACTTCCGGCCTTCGGTGCCCCTTATCGCGACGGAAGCGTCCTTCAACCATACGTGGGAGGGAGCCCCGGCCCGTTCTCGCTACACCCCGGTTCACATGCAGTCAGGAGCCCTGCGCGGATGGTTGGAGATCACCCGGCTGGAATCGGCCATCCACCGCGAGTTGCACCGGCTGGAGTGGCTGCTCGCCGTAGGCGTCGTGCTGGGCGTGCTCGTAGCCATCGGCAGCGGCTACAGCCCGGCACGGCGTGCCCTGCGGCCCGTGGCTATGCTCACCGAGGCAGCCAATGATATTCGCGTTACGGACTTGAACCACCGTCTACCCACCGACTTCGGCATGCGCGATGAACTCACCGACCTGGCCGACACGTTCAACGCCATGCTGGGCCGGCTCCAGGCCTCCTTCGAACGGGGACGCCGGTTCCAGGCCGACGCTGCGCATGAAATGTTTACGCCCCTCTCCGCTACGCAGAGCGAGATCGACGTAGCGCTGCGTCGGCCCCGCGAAGCCGCCTACTATAAACAAACCTTGCAGACCGTACGCGACCACACCCGACGCGTCAGCGGGATCCTCGACGGGTTGCTTCGGCTGTCCAGAGCCGAAGCCATCGAGCATTCGCAGGCCAGGACGGTGAACCTGGCTGAACTCGCCCGTCAGCACCTGGATTATTACGCATCACACGCCGAAGCCGGGCAGATTGCCTTGCAGCACGAGGTGGAACCGGACGCCTTCGTGCTGGCCGATCCCGGCCACGTCGAGACGCTGCTCGCCAACCTGATCGACAACGCCATCAAATACACGCCGCCGGGCGGCACGGTCCGCGTATCGATACGCGTGGACGACGAAACCATCGAACTCACCGTCTCCGACTCCGGTATCGGTTTTGACACAACAGAGCGCGCGCATCTGTTCGACCGGTTCTATCGCTCGGACCAACCTGCCGTGCGGCAAACCCATGGAAGCGGTCTCGGCCTCTCTATCGTGAAGGCTATCGTAGACGGCTACGACGGGCGTATCCAGGCGCACAGCGAGGGTCCCGGCAGGGGAAGCACCTTCATCGTGCGTTTTCCGCGCCTGCAAACAACGCGATGATGTTTCTCTTGTAAGCCACGACAACACAACGAAATAACCGCACGCAAATCGCCCGCCGTCCTCCCTGAATCCGTATATTGCGTTCGCCCTCTCACCCTTACCTTCCGGGGTCCTCCTATGCGCAAGCTCAACATTGGCGTTATCGACATTCTTGGCAAAACGACGAGCCGGCATCTCTTACGTCGCTTGAGGTCGCTGTTTATACGGCCCAATAATCAGAGCATCATGCCGCAGGTCGTGGCCGTCTGGTGCGAAGAACTCGGCCACGACGTCTCGATGGCCTACTACAACGGCCCGGAGATCATGGCCGGTGGCATCCCCGATGATGTCGACATGGTCTTTATCAACGCGTTCTCCCAAAATGCGTTGCTGGCCTACGCCCTGAGCAACTACTACCGCTCGAAGGGTGCCGTGACGGTCCTGGGCGGCCCCCATGCCCGCTCCTTTCCCGACGACACGATCAAATACTTCGACTATGCCGTCGGTTTCTGCGACAAAGACCTGCTCGGCGACATCGTGCAAGACGGTGCGCCGCATCGCCCACGAGGACAATTTCTTTCGAGCCCGAAACAGCCCACACACCTACCCGGCGTGCGCCAGCGCTGGAAATTCATGACCCCCATCATGGAAAAAGCGCCGATGGTGAAGGCGATTCCGATGATCGGGAGCCTGGGCTGTCCCTACGTGTGCAGCTTCTGCATCGACGCTCTGGTATCCTATCAGCCGCTGGAATTCGAGGCGTTGAAGGAAGACCTGCGCTTTGTCCTGAAGAACAAGCCGCCGCGCTCGCTCGTCGTCTGGCACGATCCCAACTTCGGGATCCGGTTCGACGACTACATGGGCCTCATCGAAGAGACCGTACCGCCGGGCCGCCTCACCTTTCTGGCCGAGATGTCGCTGTCGCTGTTGAAGGAGGAAAACGCCAGGCGGCTGGCGCGTAACGGCTTTAAGGCCCTCTTGCCGGGCATCGAGTCGTGGTACGACATGGGAGGGAAGTCGAAGTTGCGCTCGACGAAGGGCCTGGACAAGGTGAAACGCGTGGCCGATCAGGCCAACATGATCATGTCCTACATCCCCTACATGCAGGGCAACCTGATCTTCGGCCTCGACGCCGACGAAGGCCCCGAGCCGTTCGAACTGACGAAGCGGTTCGTCGATCTCGCGCCCGGCGTCTATCCCTATTTTTCACTCCTGACGGCATTCGGACGTAATGCGCCGGACAACCTGGACTATCAACGCGAGGGGCGGGTGCTCAACATCCCGTTCCATTTCTTGAACCAGTTCCACGGGATGAACGTCCGTCCCAAAAACTATTCGTGGACGGCGTTCTACGATCACGTGTGCGATGCCTACGCGTATGCCTACTCCCGGGCGGCCATCACCAGGCGCTTCCGGGCAACCCGGCACCGGCCCACGCGCTACGAGCAACTCTTTCGCGGCCTGGCCTCCGAGCGCAAGTATAAGTTTGGCCATCACCTCAAGCTCCGGAAGCATCTGAATGACCCCGCCACGCGGCGCTATTTCGACGGCGAGACGACGACGCTCCCGGCGTTCTATGTAGAAACGATCCGGCGCGACCTGGGGCCGCTCTGGGCGTGGCTGCCCGAAGGAGCCCTCTATCACAACCCCAATGCCTACCTCGATACCCTGAACGAAACGCCGGTGCCCGTACCGGCTCCCATGACGTGACGGGAAGAGGGATCGATCAGAAATAAAACTGAAGGGCACCAAAGAAGACATGCTCTTGCGCTCCGAACTCGGTGTCGCTCTTGCCGATGAAGAAGTACGTGCTGGCAAGCAGGTCCAGGTTCTCGGCCAATGAGTACGTAAACGAAGGACCGATGAGGCTGCTCTGGTCGTCCAGGTTAACGAGGCTGTAGGCCGCACCGCTCAGCAACGGCGTGATGGACCTGGCCACCGACGCAGCCAGATAGTCCCGCGCCACATTGAACGTTTCGCCGGCCAGGAGTGCCGCCACGTCGTACTGGCCCTTGTCGCGTGTGCCCTGGCCGTTGTAATACCATTCCACGAGCACGTAGTAGCCGCCGGAAAACGTATAGTCGGCATTCAGCACGGCGCGCAGGTGATTGCGGCCGTCCTGCTTCCAGGTATAGGCCACCTCGCCGCGAAAACCGGCATTGCCCAGGTATCCGGCGAAATCGCCCCCCAGCACCCAGTCGTCGCGGAAAAGCCCGCCCATCACCGACACGTCGTATTCGCGCCAGTTGGTACTGGCCCGGAGCGCAGCGCTGGTCCGGTCGCGGTGGCGGCCCGGTGCCACGACGGCCTCGACGCGGGAGAAGGCTCCCAGCGGAATCGCTACGTAGGCGGCATCGACCCCTGCTTTCTCTCCCAGTTCGATGGCGCTCGGGTTGAACGGGTTCAGCACGTCCGTCGGGTTCCAGGCAAAGCCGGTGCCCCAGGCAATACGCTGGCGTCCCACGGTCACCTGGGTTTGCCCGAGGTACAGCGTGGCAAAAGCCCGAAAAAATTGCTGGCGCAGGTGATACCGTTTGCCCTCTGCCACCTTCCAGTCGAGATCGAAGAACGTAGGGCGCTCCAACGACTGGCCCAGGGCAAACTCCGGCGTATCCAGAAAGCTACCGAGGAGCAACTCGGTATCGAGCCAGAGTTCGGCGTGGAAGCCTCCGCCCACGCCGAGCAACCCCTGTGCGCGTAGCCGGCTGATATCCAGCAGGTAGGCCTCGTTCGAAAGGATCGACGAGGAGCGAATGCCGAGGTTCTTGGCATATCCCCGGAGTTCCAGCGTCGTTTGCGCTGCGGCCCCCGTCCCTCCCCCCGACAGCATCCCGACCAGGACCCCGAGAAAGCAGCAGATGCTATACCGAACCGACCTCGTCATGGCGCTCAGCTACGCACTTCGTCTTCGGCGATCTGTCCGTCGCGCAGGATGACCAGGCGGCGCGCCCGCTCCATCACCATCGGGTCGTGGGTCGAGAAGAGGAAGGTGACGCCGGTTTTCTCGTTCATCTCCTTCATCTTGTCGAGCAGCCGAGCGCCGGTCTTGGAATCAAGGTTGGCGGTGGGCTCATCGGCCAGGATCAACTGGGGGCGCGAGACGAGGGCGCGCGCGATGGCGACGCGTTGCTGCTGTCCGCCGCTGAGTTCGCGCGGACGCCGGTGCAGCAACTCCCGCCCGATACCGAGGTCGGCCAGTTCCCGGACCACCCGCTCGTGGCGCTCTCTGGCCGGGACTCCTTGCAGCAGCAGGTTGAATTCCGCGTTTTCTTCCGCCGTGAGCACGGGAATCAGGTTGTAGGCCTGGAAGATGAAGCCCAGGTTGTGCAACCGGAATTCGGCGCGTTTATTTCGGTTCATGGCGTCGAGATCCTGGCCGGCGATGACCACGCGCCCGGAGGTCGGCCGGTCCAACCCGCCGATCAGGTTCAACAGCGTCGTCTTGCCCGAGCCGGACGGCCCGGCAATGGCCGTAAACTCGCCCGCCTCCACCCTGAAAGTGACATCGTCGAGCGCCCGGACCGGCACGCCGTCCTTTTCGCGGTAAATCTTGACGAGGTTCGAGACATCGACGATGGGCGCCCGCCCGTCCACCGGCATCTCGACGGCGGGCTGCGTATCTATAGAACGTTCAGACATAATGGATGGCATCTACGGTTTCGAATCGGCTGGCCTTAAACGCCGGATAGAGGACGGCCCCCAGCACCATGACAAAGATCATCGCAATCCCGGTGATGATGTGGTTCCAGTCGAGATACGGATAGATCACGGTGCTGATGCCGAACGAGCCCAATCCTTCCGCAAAGGCGGACAAATCGAGCCCGACCGAACTCCAGTGCCAGATCATGGCAACGGCCAACACCCCTCCCACGGCAGTGCCCAGAAGCACGATGAAAACGGCTTCCAGGTAGAGCATCAGACGAACCTGGCGAGGCCGCACCCCGTTCGCCGACATGATCCCAATTTCCCGAATTCGCTCGAAAATGACCATCAGAAACGAGTTGATGATGGTAAACGCGATGGCGGTGAACAGGATGATCACCAGCAGGATGTTGGCTACGTCGTACATATCCTGCATCATCACCAGCATCGGCGAGCGGTCCCTCCAGGTCACCACTTCCAGCCCGGTGTCGCCCAGGCCGGCCCGCACCCGCTCGACTACTTCGTCGAGGTCGAGGTCGGGAGCCAGACGCAGGGTATAGGAGGATGCCTGCTGCGGCGTGTAGCCGATCAGGTCGCGAGCCGCATCCAGGTGCAGGTAAATACGGGTCTTGTCGAAGTCCGAACTGCTGGTGCGAAAGAGGCCGACGATGCGATAGGCCCCGGCGCTCACTTCATTGTCCAGGTCGTTCGCCATCAACACCACCTTTTCGCCCACCTGCACATTGAGCCGCTCGGCCAGCCCCGCCCCGATCAGCACTTCGTTCGTGCCGCCCTCCGGAGACAGGTAGCGCCCTTCGACGACCGAGGAGACCATCGACGTTACCTGCCCCTCGCGCCGGGGATCGACGCCGCTGATTTGCACCCCGGAGGCTTGTTCGGCGCTGTTGATCATCCCCGGCGTTACCGCCAGCGGCGCGTAGCGGACGCCGGTCATCTCGGCTAGCACCTCCTCCACCTGCTCCACATCGGGCACATACGATCGAATCGTGGGATTATCGGAATACCCCTCGGCGGTGATCTGGAGGTGCCCACCCTGCAAATCAATCGCCGAGTCGAGCATCTGGATGGCAATGCCGTCGATGTAGGCCACCGCCCCCAGGAAGCTGAAGACACCGATTGCGACGGCGGAAATCAGCACCCACGACCGGCGGGGGTTGCGCCAGATGTTGCGCCAGGCAATTTTAGCAAGAATACTCATGTCGTGTATGAGGCAGTGGGAAAATGGTTATTGGAAAATGGGGAGCGGACGTCCAGCCATTCCACTTTTCCATTTCCCAATAACCATTTCCAATTTCCCATTTTCTAAACACCATGTCCTACACCCTCCGCAGGGCTTCTACCGGGGCAAAACGCCGCATCTTGAGAATCGGGTACACCATCGCCAGCAAGGATACAATGGTCACCGACACCAGGGGGTAGACAAAAACCACCGGGCGCGCAGAAAACGAAATACCCTCGATACTGAAGCCGAAGTCTTCGTAGAGTTGCTGTAACTCGCTGCCCAATGGAATGGGGTTGTCTTTGAGAAACAGCACCACCACGCCGGTAACAAGCAGGCCGGCAGCCAGCGCCAGGGCCACCTTGATGGCCAACTCCAACCCCACCAGCAGGCCCACCTGGCGCGGCTTCATCCCGATGGACATCATCACGCCGAACTCGCGCACTCGCTCCATCATGCTCATGGTGGTGGTGTTGAAAATTTCGAACCCGACCATGAGGAGCAAAAACATATAGAAGATATAATTCCCGGCGTCGTCCAGGGCTCGTGCCTGTTGCAGTTCGGGCATCAGTTCTTTCCAGGGCATCACCTCGTAGCTATCCTCCGGCAAGCGCTCCCGGAGCGCGGCGGCATAGCCCTCGGCCTGCCGAAAATCCCTCGTACGCAGCACGATTTCCGTAAAGCGATCCTCCATCGAAAAAAGATACTGGGCATCCGGCAGCGCCATGATCATCATGGCCCGGTCCACGTCGCCCGTCCCCGTTCGGATGAGCCCTTTCACCACATAGAGATCCGCCCCCATCGCGTTGCGATAGCCCTGGGTCAGCACCACCACCGAATCGCCGACACCGACCGACAGGTTGCGCGCCAGCGTCTCTCCCAGCAGGACGGCGTGGTCGTCCTCCGGCGTCAGCAGCGTTCCTTCCACTGCGAGGTTGGCGAAGGTGCTTACCTGCCGTTCATTTTCAGGCTGGATGCCCAGAATCATCGCCCCGGCACTCGACGAGTCGGAGCTGACGAGCCCGAAGCCCGACAGGCGTTTGCTCGACGCCTCGATCCAGGGCTGCTCGTCGATGCACTTGGCCCAGTCCTGCTCGTATTCTTCCAGCGAATAGGAGAAGGTGCGTTCGTCCTGAAACCCGGCGCGATGCACCTGGAGGTCGCCGCTGAAGAGCCGCACGGAGATCTCTTCCATAGCGTCGTAGGTGCCGTATTGCACCGAATTGGCCAGCGAGATGATGACGACGGCAAAGACGATAGCCCCCATCGTGATGAGGCTACGCCGCCGGTTGCGCCATACGTCGCGCCAGGCCAGTTTGAGGAGCTTGCGCATGGCTTTGTCCGTTTTAGCGAGACCGCCGCAGGTTCTGCTGGGTAAACACCGACCGGCTGATGGGGATGTCGAACCTCACGTCTTCGAGCACCAGGATCGTCTTTCGCCCCGGCTTCTTGTCTTCGATCAACTCCATCCGCAACGGGATGACACGGCCTCCCACCTCTTCGATCTCAGTGTAGAGCACCGTACGTATCCGCTCGCCCCGCTCGTTAAAGGACTCTGCGCGCAGCGGCACGTAATCGCCCACACGGACCCAGTAGAGCATGCGGTCCCAGGCGACGGGTGCGTCCGGCTTCGGGACGAGTTCAATCTTGTGGGCTTCGTCGCCCGCTACTTCCTCGCGTCCCAGCAACGTGTGCGTGTAATCGTCCACGATGCTCGACTCCCGCACCAGGTCGTCGTTGGTAAAATCGGAACCCATCCAGGACTGCAGCATCATCGAGGGAGGAATTTTGATGACCCGGTTGATGCGCGGCACGTACTGCCACATCTCCCGCTTGATTTTCAGAAACGACACCCCTCGCTCTTTGACCGGCTCTTTGACGCGAATGAACGCCTTGTCCGTGCCTTCCGACCAGTATTCGAACGCCATCGCACGCTCCCAATCGGGGCGGACGATAATCATGCGATAGGTGCCGCTCTGCGTCTCGCCCCGCGTCAGGTCGTCCGACTTCTGCATGATGGAGAGGGCGGTCTCTTCTTGTGCCTGGGCCGGGCGCACAGCCGGGAACAGGGCACAACTCATCAGCAACACCAGGATACCTCTATGTAAACCTTTCATCGAAGGTCCTCTTTCTATTGCGCAGACGTCTTTTCCAGAATCCAGGTGCCGATCACCTCCAAGGCTGCCGGAGCGAAGGTTTCTTCGATCCGACCATACTCGGCAAGCGACCCGGTCTCGGCGGTCTGAAAGAGGTGATTCAGGTCCGGAAACTCCACGATCTTGTAGTCCGCATGGCCACCTGCTTGCAACGCCTCCTCAATGGCTCGAAGGTTCTCTTTGGGCGGCACCTGCAAATCTTTCTCTCCGTTAACGGCCAGCACCGGACAGGTCACCTGTTCCAGCGTGGGACGGGGGTTGTAGGTCAGGAAGTACCGGAACCAGGGCGAATTGACCTGCATGATCTGCCTCAGCACGAGGGGTCCCACATCGTCGCCGGCAAAACCCAGTTCCTCTCGCTCTTGCTCGCTCATCGCCGCCAGCGTCTCTTCCATGATCGCGCGGAGCTTCCCGGCGGCGGCCTGGCTATCCGGCTCCTCCTTGAGCACTGCAAACATGCGCTCCTGGAGGGTACGATTCGCTGCGATGGCTTCTTCGCTGGTGCCGCCTACCCGGTTGATGAGGGCGGCCTGGCGGTACAGAATCTCCTCGCCCGTCAATCCGGGCCCGGCCATCAACACGATGAAGGCCACATCGGACGACCGCACGGCCACCATCGGCGCGATGAGCCCTCCCTCGCTGTGCCCGGCCAGCCCGATCTGCGCCGGATTGATTTCCGGACGGCTTTTGAGGTACGTCACGCCCGCCAGCACGTCGCCGGCAAAATCTTCGCTGGTAGCCGTGGCAAAAGAGCCCTGCGACTGGCCGATGCCGCGATCATCGAACCGGAGCACAGCGATGCCCCGCCGCGTCAGGTAGTCGGCCAGTACCAGAAAGGGGCGATGGCCGAGCAACGCCTCGTCGCGATCTTGCGGCCCCGAACCGCTGATGAGGATGACGGCTGGAAAGGGGCCTTCCGCGCGCGGCAGCGTCAGGGTACCGGCAAGCTGGATGCCGGCCTCCGCATGGTCGAAGACCACGTCCTCCGCCTCATACGGATAGGGTTCTTTCGGCTCCTGGGGACGCCGGAGTTCGGGAGCGTCGTCGGTACGTGTTAGCACCAGCGGCAGGGATCCGCCGCCCTGGGTCCACGTCCCGTCAATCGTCGTCCCGTCTTCGCTGATCCTCCCTTCATACACCGCAGCGGCCACTTGCACTTCCAGGCGGAGGCTGTCGTCTGAAACGATCACCTCGCTCACGGGCACGCCGGTCGCGCCCTGGTCCGGGCTATCGAGGGTAGCCGTGAAGGTGCCGTCATCCTCCTTCGAAATATGGAACACGAGACGCAGTTCATACCCCGGTCCCTTCAGCGTGCCGAGCCAGGTACCCTCGACACCGCCGTCAAATGCCGGCTGGGCGGGACATGGATAGGGCAGGCTACTCCCTGCTCCGAGCAACAGTGCCAGGCCCAGTATGAAACCCGGCACCTCATCTATCCTCTTTTTCATGAATCGTCTTTTTTTAGGGCTCCGCTTCCGAAGCTTGCGCGCCGTTCCCGGCGTCCGCCGGTGTCATCGGAACGGAGGGGCTAATCGTCCATACCGGACACGGAGCCGTGCGAACGACCCGTTCCGTCACGCTGCCGATCCAACCCCGTTCCGCGCCGGTGAGGCCCCGTGTAGCCATCACGATCAGGTCGGCCTCTTGTTCGTGAGCAAAGTCGAGCACTTCGTGGGGCGGTTGTCCGGTACGCACGGCACAGGTAACCGGAACGTCGGGCCCGCCGGTGTGTGCGGCGAGTTGCCGAAGCGCATCGCCGGACTGCGCCACGACGGCGGGATCGATCTTCAGGAGGGTGAAGGTGGGAATCCCGGTGTCGCTAAAAAAGGGCACCAGTTGTTCTTCGGCTACAAAGAGCAGCGAGATGGTAGCTCCATACAAGGCCGCCAGGCGTTTAGCCTGCGCGAGCGCCTGACCGGAATGGGCCGAGAAATCGACCGGAACGACAATCCGCGCGACTTCCACCGGCTTTGCTTCTTGTTGCTCGCGGACGACCAGCACGGGACACGGTGCCGAACGCAAGACTTCTTCGGCAACACTGCCAAGGAGCAAGTGGCGCAGGCCGCGTCGTCCATGGGTGCCGAGTACGATCAGGTCGAAGCCGTGCCGCTCGGCGTGCGCTACGATGGCCGGTGCTTCGTGCTTCCCCTCCACCAACGCATACTCGAGATGCAGCGCCTCGCGTTCCTCGGGGCTACATGTCCCGAGATGCGTGTTCGTCGTCTCACGAAGTTGCCGAAAAAGCGCTTCTTCCTCCTCTGCCGACAGGCCGGTCGCCGGAGCGTAGTCGCGCCGCCCGGCCACTACATGCACCAGGTGAAGCTCGGCTTCAGAACGCCGGGCCAGGTCGAGCGCATAGGCACAGGCTGCATCCGCCGTCGTCGAAAAATCGGTTGGATGCAGGATGCGTTGTACGGATAGCGCAGCCATGATTCATCCTTGTATTAGCACCCCATGATACAACAAGGTACGCACTGTCAACCAGAAGGTTATAGACGAAATGGTGCCGCACACCAGCTTTTCCGGGCAGGCTACGAAGGCACGGACGGCGCTTCACCGGCGGCTTGCCGGGAGGACGGCGGCTCGTCCTCCAGCAACGACCGCCCGAAGCTTTTACAGGTAAACACCGGACAGAGAGCCTGGCGCACTACATTCTCAGCCACGCTACCCATCACGAGTCGCCTCAAGCCGGTGCGTCCATGCGTGGCAATGACAATCAGGTCGGTGCCTTGCTGCGCGGCAAAGTCCACGATGTCGCGGGCCGGCACCCCGACGACTACATGCACATCGTAGGATATCCCGCTCCCCGCAGCCTCCATCTCGTCTCGTAGCGCCTGCCGGACGCGCATCTTCACCTCGGGGGTGGCAATGGACACCGACTGCACGCCATAGACTCCCGGCAGCGTCACGTCCGTGATCACGTGAAGCAGATCCAGATGGGCATCGTAGGCGGCGGCCAGTTCCCCGGCATGAGCCAGGGCCGAACGAGTCGAGTCCGAAAAGTCCACCGGGGCCAGGATCCGCCGAATCGGCTTGTTTCCACCGGCTTCGGCTTTTGAACAGACGGTGAGGACCGGTCCTGAAGCGAGACGCACGATCTCTTCGGCCACACTGCCCAGCAACATCCGCCCCAGGCCGCGCCGACCGTGCGTGCCCATCACAATCAGGTCGATGTGGTGCCGATCCGCATAGTCCAGGATACCGGTCGCTTCCGAATAACTGGTTTCCTGGTCGTGGATCACGCGCAGCTCGCCTTCCGCACGTCCACCGGCTACCGCGTCGAAAGGTACCGAGAAATCCACCTGTTCCAGGTAGTTCATGGGGTTGTCCGGATCTTTGGCACGAGGCACCACGACGTTCAGCACGTGGAGTTCGGCCTCGAACTTCTCGGCCAGATGCGCCGCTTGCGAAAAGGCGTGTTCGGCACACTCGGAGAAATCGGTGGGAAAGAGAATACGCTTGATTCTAAGCATGGCCTACCTCGTCTGGATATTGCCTGGACATCCTACCGCCTGCCTGTCGATCACCCGGTCCATTCGATGGCACGGCAAGAAACCGGCGCAGATTTCATGCTGCCCCCCATGGACCCGATCTATGATGCTGCTACCAGAATAAGAAGAACGACAAAAAAAGACTGACAGGCCGGCTGGTTCCTGTGTCTGAGGGGGAAACACGGCTCGGCTTTGCGAGGAAATCCTCCACAAAAAATGCAGAGAAAGATATTATCTTGCCACACAACACGGCCCGATGTCCTCCCGGCGTCATTCGGGAGATCCTTCGGAAGAACCCCCCGCGTTGGAGAGGGTATGAATCACGACCTGAGCTAGCCCGCTCAGCCGGCTGGAACGGTAAAGCCCCTTGCCTGTGACGCTGCCCAAAAAACAGAATAACAGCTACCTGTATGATGGACAACCCGGATGTGCCCCCATCAAACGAAGAGTTGTGCGAAGAGGTACTGGCTACCCTTCGAGACATCGTGGGCGACGATGATCCGGCGTTTCTGACCGCATTACTGGAAAGCTATCTGAACACGGCACCGGCACTGATGGCTCACCTCGAAGAAACCTATCGTCGAGGTGACGTGCGCGAGGTGGGGCATGTGGCACACTCGCTGAAATCGAGCAGTGCCATGATAGGCTGTTCCGCGTTCTCGTCGCTGTGCGGCGACGTGGAAGAAACGTGCAGGTCGGGACAGGTCGACATGCAGACGCTGGCAGCCAACATTCAGACCATTCGGACAGCCTACAGCGACGTGGAAGAAGCGCTGGAGATGCTCCTCCGATACTTCGGAAAGAAGCCAGGCGAAGTATAGCCTCCAAAAACAGGAGTCGAAGCGGTGCCCATGGACGGTCCTCGTTCCGCATCCCACGCGGTCCGACCATGACGTTACAGCCTCCCTCCGGCCCCGGCAAATATTTCCTCCTATGCCCCGGCCGTCCCGTTATTTGCCGACAAGACCTCTCTTTCCATTTCCTCTATCCTGGGAACCTTTCCCAATAGTATATGGAGATTTTCCCCATACCGCCTCTCATATACAGCCCACCTACCTGTTCTCCCAGATCATGAAACGGTCTGATCCCGGACGTACCGAAGAGATTCGAGGTCAAACCGGCGGACGGAAGGTTCCTCATCCGGGCGGCGGCTGCCACGGCTACCCGTCGTAGAAAATCCGGCAAAGCTTCCGTCCCCGCGTGCTTCGGCAACAAGCAGCACAGTATGGTACGATCCATGAGGTGTCAACAGGCACTTCCTCCATCCACCGCCGGGGGCCTACAGAAGACTGAGATGTTAGATACCCCTACTGAAAACCGAAACGGCGCGCGCGAAGCAACCTCTCCTCTGCCCGCCGGCCCAGTTCACCGACTCCGGGCTCGTAGCATGATGGTGTTGGCGCTCATGCATACCCTTGGCGTGCTGGGCATTCTGTGGTACGGGTTCTTTTTCCCCTCGGAGACGGCCGCCGCGCACGAGGTGCCGCATCTGGCACGAGCACTCGTCCTTCTGGGCATCCTCGCCATCGTCGGGTTCTCCGGGCTGACCCTCCTGATCGTCCAACTCCAGCGCCGCCTGCGGAACACCCGGACCCTCTCCGAGGAAACCAGCGAACGCAATAAGGAACTGGAACAAGAAATCACCGAACGCAGGCAGTTAGACGAAGACATTCAGCGCTATGCCAGCGACCTGGCTGAATCCAAAGATGCCGTGGAGGTACAGGCCGCCCAACTCTCGCAGATGATCCACGAACTGGAACTGGCTAAAAATGAAGCAGAGCAAGCCACGCGGGCCAAGAGCGCCTTCCTGGCCAGCATGAGCCACGAAATCCGCACGCCCATGAACGGCGTCATCGGCATGACCAGCCTCCTGCTCGACACCTCGCTTTCCGATCAACAACGCGAATTCGTCGATATTATCCGCACCAGCGGCGACAGCCTGCTCACTATCATCAACGACATCCTCGACTTTTCCAAGATCGAAGCCGGACGCCTCACCCTCGAACTCGTCCCCTTCGACTTTGTCCACTGCATCGAAGACGCCCTCGACCTGTTCGCCCCTCAGGCTGCCGACAAACACCTCGAACTGGTCTGCCACATCCATCCCGGCGTGCCCGATACCCTCATCGGCGATGTCACCCGGGTGCGCCAGGTCCTGGTCAACCTGCTCTCGAACGCCTTCAAGTTCACCAACCACGGCGAGATCGTCATTACCGTCGATGCCACCCCGCTCGAAAACGAGCGCTACCAGATGCACGTCGCCGTTCGAGACACCGGCATCGGCATTTCCGAGGAGAAGATCTACATGCTCTTCGATGCCTTCACGCAGGCCGACTCCTCGACCACGCGCAAGTATGGCGGCACCGGGCTGGGACTGGCCATTTCCAACAAACTGTGCGCGTTGATGGGAGGCGACATCTGGGCCGAGAGCGAAGTGGGCAAAGGCTCGGTTTTCCACTTTACGATTCAGGCCGAGCGGACTGCGAAGACCGACACCGAGGCCGCCTTGTCTCCCGCACCGCTGGCCGGCAAACGGATGCTCCTGGTCGAGGACAACGACACGAACCGGCGGGTGCTCTCGATCCAGGCCCAGGACTGGGCGATGACCGCGCAAGCGGTGGCTACTCCTGCCGAAGCGCTCGATGTGCTGAGCGGGGGAACCGCCTTCGACGTGATCGTGCTGGACATGCACCTGCCCGAGATGGACGGCCTCATGCTGGCCCGAGAGATCGCCGCTCTGGGTCCGCACCCGCCGATGCTCCTGCTCACCTCGGTGGGTGATCCTATCAACATCGAAGCCACGCCGCTGGCGGCCTGTTTGAGCAAGCCGGTCAAACAGCAACCGTGGTTGAAGCTCTTGCTGCACCTGGTCGGGGGTATCGAAGCGGAACAGGTCGAACCGATGGTGCCCGATTCGGTGTTCGACGCCACCCAGGGACACCGGTACCCCTTACGGATCCTGCTGGCCGAGGACAACCAGGTCAACCAGAAAGTAGCCTTGCGCTTGCTGGAACGCCTGGGGTACCGGGCCGACGTAGCCAACAACGGCCTCGAAGTGCTGGAGATGGTTGAACGGGTGGGCTACGACCTGGTGTTGATGGATGTGCACATGCCCGAGATGGACGGGATGGAAGCTACACGTCAGTTGTTGGCTCGCTACGGAGATAACGAACGCCCTCATATTACCGCGATGACGGCCAACGCGATGGAGGAAGACCGTCAGCGTGCCCTCGAAGCCGGCATGGATTATTACCTGAGCAAGCCGGTGCGTCCCAAAGACCTCGCCGACGCCCTGAAGCGCGCCGCCGCCTGGAAAGCCCGGCAAGGGGACAAACAGACCGGTAACACCCAGCCCTCCCAGGATCATCACACCCCGGCACCCCCCCCGTCGAACACGGGTTTGTGCGGGGATATGCTCGCTACGCTCCGCGACATCGTGGGCGAGGACGACCCGGAGTTTATGACGGGGTTATTAGAAAGCTACCTGAGCACCGCGCCGGAACAGGTGGCCCACATCGAAGCCTCCTTCCTACGGGGCGACGCACGCGACGTGGGCCTCGTGGCGCACTCCCTGAAATCGAGCAGCACAATGATGGGCTGCACGGATTTTTCGTCCCTCTGCGCCGACCTGGAACGGATTTGCAAAGCAGACGCGGTGGACGCGCCCGCCCTCGAAGCCGGAGTCCATGCCGTCCAGACCTCCTTCCCGGCCGTCGAGCGGGCCATAGGAACCTTACTCCAACGGCTCAGAAAAGCCGCCGACCCGGCGCATCCATCGAGGCGAAACGGCCTGGGCATGGGCGTATAGGCCGGGCTCCCTTATTCACCCTCCTGTTCATCCAGGAACGGCTGAAGAAAGGTCAGAATCAGGCGGGCCGTCGGTTCGGTGGCGTCGGGCGAAAGGATGGCACCGGCCAGCACGTGATGGGAAGGGTCTCCGGCTTCTTCTATTGGAACCAGCGTTTTGTGCAGGGAGCCGATCTCGGCATAGCGCGCCTCAATTCGTTCCACATCGACCACCTCATCGTGCGGCGAGTAGAGGACGAGGACGGGCTGCCGGATCGCGTCGAGATCGGCATAATCGGTAAGGTCGACCAGGCTCATCATGGTCACCAGCGCCTCGCTCGGATAGCGGGTGGTCCAGTACCGGGCCTGCTCCTCGTTGTGCGGGGTCCAGCTATAGTTGTCGCCAACGACAAGCCGTGCGAGTGCGCCGCCCCACGGCCACAATAAAAACCGCGCATTGCGATCCTTCGGCCCGTAGTTGGGCGAGATCAACACAACCGCCAGCACGTCGTCGGCCACATTCAGTGTCGCCAGCCAGGTTGCCAGCGTAGCTCCGGTGGACGTCCCCACGACGACGACGCGCTCGCCCAACCGCCGCCCGATTTTCAACGCTTCGATGCCGTCGTTCAGCCAGTCGTTGACGGACGCTTCGGCCATCGCCTCGCCCGACCGCCCATGCCCCGTCAGGCGGGTATAAAACAAGTTAGCGCCCAGCCGCGCCGCCAGGGTATCGCAGAGGGGGCGCACCTCCTGCCGCGTGGCGGAATAGCCATGGAGATACACGACGGATAGGGGCGTCTTGCGTTTCTGCGCCGGGTCGGCCCAGACGATGGTTTTCTCCGTGCCCGGACGGATATCGGAGAATCGCGCCTCGGACCGGGCCAGGTAGGCGTCCAGGTCGTCCGGCACATCGAACGCCCGAAGCGCCAACTCCACCGAGGGACGAGGCCCGAGCACCCAGGCCACGCTGAGGCCTCCGACCAACACGATCAAGGCAAACAAAAGCTTCTTCATCGGATAAAGGAGCATCAGGATTGACGCAGGTAGTCATCCGTTTTGTCGAGCCAGTCCTGGCGCGGCGGGCTGAAGACGTCTACGTCGAGCGTATCTTCCAGCGCCTCGGCCTTGTGCGGCACGTTCGACGGAATATGGAGCACCTCGCCTGCGTGGACGATGATTTCTTCCCCTTCATCCTCCCCGATCCAAAACTTCAGTGCGCCTTCGAGGACGTAGGTGATCTGCTCATTCTCATGCTGATGCAACGGGACGATGCACCCCTTCTTGAGGTAGACGTGCGCCAGCATCATGCGCTCACCCGTGATGAGGCGACGGTCCAACAAAGGCGTGAGGGTTTCTTTGGGCATGTCGTCCCAGCGATGCAACGTGACGGTTCCTATCTCGGCCATGTGATGTTCTCTTTTTCGATAAGGGTTTCAGCAGGAGGACGGTGTCCCCTCCAGGGCACCCCCCGACAACTCTTCTATGATAGAATCTCTCCAGGTGCATAGCAATGATACACCGGCATTTGGTACAAGCCACCCTCCCCTATCTGGTATGCCTTTAAAAAAGAATCCGGCATGTAGGGGTTTCCCCTACGCTAATGCCAGGTATTCGCCCACACGAGGCATGGAAACACGCCCGTCGCACCGCTAGGCACCCCGGTTCTTACTTGCAGGATACGTCCCCGCTGATCCCTTCTGGCATCTTTGCCGATAAGCAGTCACCTCAGCAGTTGGACCCATTTCGCATAACGAGAGGAAGAGCACCATGCGTAGCCAGGTAACTATCGACGGCAACGAAGCGGCGGCCTACGTGGCACACAAGACCAACGAGGTCATCGCCATTTATCCCATCACGCCGGCCTCCCCCATGGGCGAACTCGCCGACCTGTGGAGTACTCAACACCAGAAAAACATCTGGGGGACGGTGCCCGGCGTCGTCGAGATGCAGGCCGAAGGGGGTGCTGCCGGAGCCGTGCACGGAGCCCTCCAGGCAGGTTCCCTGACGACGACGTTCACGGCCAGCCAGGGCCTGCTTCTCATGCTCCCAAACATGTATAAGATCGCAGGAGAGCTGACCAGCACCGTCTTCCACATCGCCGCGCGCTCGGTGGCTGCCCAGGCCCTGTCCATCTTTGCGGATCATTCGGATGTGATGGCGGCACGGGCCACCGGATGGGGGATGCTCTTCGCAAACTCCGTCCAGGAAGTCATGGACTTTGCGCTGATTGCCCAGGCCTGCACGCTGGAAGCACGCGTCCCCTTCCTGCACATCTTCGACGGGTTTCGCACCTCGCACGAGATTCAGAAAATCGAAAAGCTCTCGGAAGAAGACCTTCGTGCCCTGATCGATGATGACCTGGTCCGTGCGCACCGCGCGCGGGCACTCACGCCGGACCGCCCCGTTATCCGGGGTACCGCGCAGAATCCCGACGTGTTCTTCCAGGCCCGCGAAGCCGTAAATCCCTACTACCTGGCCACGCCGTCCATTGTGCAAAAAGCTATGGACAAGCTCGCCGACCGGATAGGACGCGCCTACCATCTCTTCGACTACGTAGGCGCTCCGGATGCCGAACGCGTCCTCATCCTGATGGGCTCCGGATGCGAAACGGCGGAAGAAACCGTCAACTACCTGGTGGACCGGGGTGAAAAGGTGGGACTGGTAAAGGTGCGCCTCTACCGTCCTTTTTCCGTCGAGCATTTCCTGAAAGCCCTCCCGGCTACTACGAAAACCGTCGCCGCCCTGGACCGCACCAAGGAGCCCGGAGCTGCCGGCGAGCCGCTCTACCAGGATGTCGTGACCGCCATCAGCGAAGGAATAACCGGCGGCACCGCGCCGTTCACCACGTTTCCGCGCATCGTGGGAGGTCGCTACGGCCTTTCGTCGAAAGAATTTACACCGGCGATGATCAAGCGCATCTTCGACGAGATGCGTGAGGATCAGCCCAAAAATCACTTCACCGTCGGCATCATCGACGATCTCACCCACACCAGCCTCGACTGGGATCCCGACCTCGACATCGAGCCGGACGACGTCACCCGGGCGGTCTTCTGGGGCCTCGGCTCCGACGGCACCGTGGGCGCGAACAAGAATTCCATCAAGATCATCGGCGAAGGGACGGACGCCTTCGCACAGGGCTACTTCGTCTACGACTCGCGGAAAGCGGGCGCGCGTACCATTTCGCACCTGCGCTTCGGCCCCCGGTCCATCCACAGCACCTACCTCATCCAGCGGGCCAACTTCGTGGCGGTGCACCAGTTCGGCTTTCTGGAACGCTACGATACGCTGGCGATGGCCCAGGAAGGTGCCACCTTTTTGCTCAATAGCCCCTACGGCCCCGACGAAGTGTGGGACCAACTGCCTCGTCCCGTACAGGAGCAGATCATCGACAAAAAGCTCACGTTCTACGTCATCGACGCCTATCAAGTAGCGCAGGAAAACAACCTGGGAGTCCGCATCAACACCATCATGCAGACCTGCTTCTTCGCGCTCTGCGGTGTGCTACCTCGGGAGGAGGCCATCGCCAAGATCAAGGAGGCGATCAAAAAGACCTACAGCAAGCGAGGCGAGACGGTCGTGCAGATGAACTTTGCCGCCGTGGACGCCGCTCTCGCCCATCTGCACGAAGTGACGGTGCCCGATGCCGCCGACGGCCGGATCGAACTGCCGCTCACGGTGCCCGCCACCGCTCCGGCGTTCGTGCAGGAAATCACGGCCCGGATCATCGCCGGGCAGGGCGACCTGCTCCCGGTGAGTGCCCTCCCGGACGACGGCACCTACCCCTGTAGCACCACCCAGTGGGAAAAACGCAACCTGGCCCTGGACGTACCGGTGTGGGAGACGGATATATGCATCCAGTGCGGCAAGTGCGTCATGGTTTGTCCGCATGCGGTGATCCGCGCCAAGGTGGTGGGCGAAAGCGACCTGGTCGGTGCCCCGAACGGCTTTAAGACGGCGGCGGCCCGCTGGCGAGAACTGCCGGACAAGCACTACACCCTGCAAGTAGCCGCCGAAGATTGCACCGGCTGCAAGCTGTGCGTAGAAGTGTGCCCGGCCAAGGATAAGAGCCGGGTGAACCGCAAAGCGCTCAACATGGCCCCGCAGCGTCCGATCCTCGAACAGGAACAGAAAAACTGGGATTTCTTCCTGACCCTCCCGGAGGTCTCCCGCCATGAAAACACCCTCAAGTTCACGAAGACGAAGGATGTCCAACTGCTGGAGCCGCTGTTCGAGTTTTCGGGAGCCTGCGCCGGGTGCGGAGAGACGCCGTACCTGAGCCTGCTCACCCGCCTCTTCGGCGACCGCACGCTCGTGGCCAACGCCACCGGGTGCTCCAGCATCTACGGCGGCAACCTGCCCACTACCCCGTGGGCCTGCAATAAAGACGGGCGCGGCCCGGCCTGGAGCAACTCGCTCTTCGAAGACAACGCCGAGTTCGGCCTGGGGATGCGCCTGGCGTTGAACAAGCAAGAAGTATACGCCCGCGAACTGGTGGATCGCCTCCGCGAGATAATCCGCCCCGACCTGGCCGACGCCCTCCTCCATGCCGACCAATCCACCCCGGCAGGGATCGCCGAGCAACGCGAGCGCGTCGCCCGGCTCAAGACCCTCCTCGACGACCGCGAGGAGGCCCCCGCCCGCGACCTGCTGAGCCTGGCGGACCTGCTGGTCAAGAAAAGCGTCTGGATCGTCGGCGGCGACGGCTGGGCCTACGACATCGGCTACGGCGGCCTGGATCACGTGCTGGCCAGCGGCCACAACGTCAATATCCTGGTGCTCGATACCGAGGTGTACTCGAACACGGGCGGCCAGGCGTCGAAAGCCACGGCGCTGGGTGCGGTCGCCAAGTTTGCGGCGGGCGGCAAGCAAACACCCAAGAAAGACCTGGGCCTGCTGGCCATGGGTTACGGGTACGTCTACGTGGCCCAGATAGCCATGGGTGCCAATGATAATCAAACGATCAAAGCCTTCGAGGAAGCCGAGTCGTATGACGGCCCGTCGCTGATCATCGCCTATAGCCACTGCATCGCCCACGGCATCGACATGGCCAAAGGGATGCACCAGCAAGCACAAGCCACGGCGTCGGGCTACTGGCCCCTCTACCGCTACGACCCGAGGCGCGCGGCAGATAATAAGAATCCGCTGCAACTCGATTCGAAAGCTCCCAAGATCCCCTTCAAGGACTACGCCTACCAGGAAACGCGCTACCGCATGTTGGAACAAACCGCCCCGGAGGCCGCCGCCCGATTCCTGAAAGAGGCGCAACAAAACGTGCGAGATCACTGGAAAAAATACGAGCAGATGGCACGGGCGTCGAACGGAGCCTCTACATCGGCGGACAAACCGGCACCCCCTGACGGCAAGAAAATGCCTCCCACCGGCAAGCCGGGTGTGAAGCCCGTCGCCGCCGGCAAGTTACCGCCTTCCTCGTAAGCTCCATCCTCCTCGCCCGTCGTCCCTCGAACCACACTCCGAAGAGAACGCACCATGGATCTGACCACGACCTACCTGGGGATGCGCCTCGACAACCCGATCGTCCCTTCCGCTTCGCCGCTCTCCGAGAAGCTAGATACCATCCGCCAGTTGGAAGATGCGGGCGCGGCAGCCATCGTGATGCACTCGCTCTTCGAAGAGCAACTCAGCCACGAAGGACTGCGGCTGGATCATTACCTGGATTACGGTACCGAAAGTTTTGCCGAGGCCCAGACCTACTTCCCCGACGTCGCGACCTACCACGTGGGACCGGAGCAATACCTGGACAAGATCAGCCGGGCCAAAGAGGCCGTGGACATCCCCATCATCGGCAGCCTCAACGGCATCTCGACCGGTGGGTGGACGAAGTACGCAAGGAAAATAGAAGAGGCCGGGGCCGACGCGCTCGAACTCAACATCTACTACGTCCCGACCGATCCGCATCTCACCGGAGCCGAGGTCGAAGAACGCTACCTGGAGATCGTGGGCGAGGTAAAGCGGAACATCACCATCCCGCTGGCGGTCAAGCTCGGGCCGCACTTTAGTGCCCCGGCAAACATGGCGCACCGCCTCTCCGAAGCCGGAGCCGACGCCCTGGTCCTCTTCAACCGATTCTATCAACCCGACTTCGACCTCGACGCGCTGGACGTGGTGCCGCACCTGGTCTTGAGCGACTCCGACGAACTACGCCTGCCCCTGCGCTGGGTAGCCATCCTCTATGGGCGCATCCCCGTGGACTTCGCCATCACCAGCGGCGTGCATACCCACGAAGATATCCTCAAGGGGTTGATGGCCGGTGCAAACGTGACGATGATGGCTTCGGCCTTGCTGCACCACGGCATCGACTGCATCCGGACGTTGCTCGAAGACCTGCGCCTGTGGATGGAAGAGCATGAGTATGAATCGGTGAAACAGATGCAGGGCAGCATGAGCCAGCAGCACATCGCCGAGCCCACCGCTTTCGAGCGGGCCAACTACATGAAGGTGCTGCAATCCTGGAGCCCTGATCCGGCAGGCCACCTGCTGTATTAGCCCGGTATGTGCTTCCTCCGAGGATCCGGTCTACGCATCCTCATCAACAGGACCTACCGATTCACTCTTCTCTGTCCAATCATGAGGGGGCCTACCACCTATGACGGAGAACCAGATGGATGCGCGTATCGACTATCGCCGCGAGGCGATCTTCGGACTGGTGTATTTTGGGCTGTATTTCGGCTACTTGTTTATCTATCAGGAAGGAGAGTTTCTCCACTGGCTCACGCTCGTCCTGCTTCCCTTCCTGTTGCTCTACCTCTACCAGAAAAAGCGCGCACCGGGTACGTCCGTTAAAGAAAGCCTCGCGTCCGTCGGCATACGGCGGGGTAACCTGAAACGGGGTCTGTGGTGGGCCGTCCTGCTGGGGTTCGCTCTGAGTTCCGTTCAACTGTTGCTGTCGCGTCACCAGCAAGAGATCTGGCAGTTGCTCCGCTCGGGCAAGGCATTGTGGCTGTTCCCCCTCGTCTTCGTGATGATGCTTTTCCTGGCCGGCTTCACGGAGGAATGGTTCTTTCGCGGCATCCTCCAGACGCGGCTGGTCAAGTTGTTGAAGTCGAAGGTCTGGGGCGTGGTGCTCACGGCGTTTCTTTTCGGCATCTATCACCTGCCCTATGCCTACCTGAACCCCAACTGGCCGTCCCACGGCGACTGGGGCGCGGCGTTCGCCTCCGCCCTGGGGCAGGGGGTGCCTATGGGATTGATTCTGGGAGCCGTGTATGAGCGCACCGAGAACAACCTGCTTGCCTGCATTCTCATACACGCCCTCTTCAACTCGCTGCCCGCCATGACCATGATCAAATTTGGATGACGCGCTAAACCAACAGCGACCCATACAGATGCGCTATGAACCGGCTACTGCTACAAACGCTCGCCCTGACGCTGATCCTGTTGCCGCCTCCTAACAAGCGCTGCCAGGCCCAGGCAGATTCATCAGACACCGGCACCGATGTTCTCATTGCGTACTACTCACAGACAGGAAGCACCGAACGACTGGCTCATGCTGTTCGAGAAGGAGCATTACGGGTCCCCCACACCGAGGTGATGTTGAAACGCGTCCATGAAGTAACGCGCGAGGACCTGGTTACCGCCGATGCTATCATTCTGGGCTCGCCGACCTATTACGGCACCATGGCCGGACCCATGAAGGTCTTCATCGACAACTGGGGCTTCAAGTATGGAATCTATCTGGGAGACAAAGTGGGCGGGGCTTTCGCAACCGGTTCAGGCGAGGCAGGTGGAAAAGAGCAGGTGATCGTATCGCTCCTGCTGGCCATGATGAACAACGGCATGATCGTAGTAGGCCCGGTCTATGAAGACGGACCTATCAGCTACGGAAACTTTGGAGCAGGATCTACCACCGGATTTGGAACGGAGCCGGTAGCCAGTGAGCAAGGGCTGGATCAGGCTCGCCGGCTGGGCGAGCGCGTGGCGCGGGTGACGCAGCACATGCACCCAGGCGCAAACTGAACGAGACAGCCGTGGCGCCCCCCCGAGCGTAGGCAACATCCTTCCGATCCAAAAGGCTCATGAGGATGCACCACTCCATAGAACGTGCTCTCGCCAGCGTGGCCGTGGCCGCGCTTGTAGCTGCCGGACCGGTGCAGGGCCAGCCCACCATGGAATCCACAGCAAGCTCTCTAGCACCTCTCCACTGGTTCGTCCGGATCGCCGAGCCCCGCAGCGGTCTCGTTCATGTTCGAGGGGAGATCCCTGCTGAGGCACTCGACAGCCTGGCTTCGCTTACCCTTCGTTTTGCCGACCACAAACGGCGTCCGGAAGGGATCAACACGCTACGCGCCTGGTCGGAGCATCGCCCCCTCAAGATAGAGCAGCCTTCGGAGCTGGCGGCGAACGTCTGGCACCTCGAACTCGACCACCCCACCGCCCCCGTCGTTGTCGAGTACACCGTCGATCCTACCTACTATCCTCCGGGCAGCCGGGCCGAACATCCTGAAGACGCCCGGAGCAGGGTGTCGGAAGCGTTCGCGGTACTTCGAACGACGAGCCTGTTTCCGGCACTCAACGTGCCAAACGGACCGGTGCGTATTTCCTTCACCGTACCGGAGGGCTGGATCGTCGCAACGCCCTGGCAGACCGACGCCGACGGCTTTGCGACAGCCTCCACGGATCTACACCGTGTTGACTACCTGGGGGTCGGCCCCTTCGAGATCCGGGAGTTGAGGGTGGGTGAAACCCTCTTTCGGATCGCCGTGCCCCGGCAAGAAACCCGCCTCACAGCCGATGATGCGGTCATCGTTATCCAGTTCGAACTGGACCTGATCGGCACGCCCCCGCCGGGGAACCACGCCGTCCGCACCGTCATCATCGTCCCTCCGCGCTTTATGCGTGGAGGAGCGGCAGGAATGCATTCGGTGGTGCAACGCCCCTCGCCCGAAGTGCTGGCGCATGAGGTATTCCACTGGTGGACACACAGCGACCTGGCACGTCCTGAAGCAAGATGGCTCACCGAAGGCTTTACGAATTACTACGGCATCCGGGTGGCTCGCGATACCGGCTTGATGCCCGAAGAAGACGCCGAACGCTGCCTGTCCGACCTCTTCGGCGAGATGCGCTACCTGGAGCAAGATAGCACCCAGAGCCTGGCGACGGCCTCGCTACGATACGACCGCGACAGCCGGGCACGCCGTCTCGTCTACAGCAAGGGAGCGTTGTTTGCCCTTTTCCTCGATCAACAACTCGCGCTCCACGACCTCAGCCTCGACGAAGGGATGCGGACCCTGCTCTCGGAGCCACGGCAATCCCTCACCAATGCCGACCTGCGACAGCTTCTCCAGCGTGTGTATGCTCATCGTATGGACGCGAGCTTCGAGAACTACGTCGAGGGCAAGCACGCGCTCCCGGACCTCGGACTCGGGGACAGCACCGGCCGCAGCGGATGCGCTCGCTACCTGCCGAACCAGTAGACGAACCGCTTTTCGGGGCCGGCCTACCCGGTCTCGTCCAGCGTGACGGTGGCGTGGACGGGAAGGTGGTCGGAACCACGAAGGGCGGCAGCACTCGTGTACGTGTGCAAGCCGGAGACCTGCGCGCCACGGGCATAAATCCGGTCGAGGGCCAGGACGGGGCGTGCGACCGGAAAGCTCGGCGGCCAGGCCCGGTTGTGGTGTAGCTCGGCGAACTCGCGTTCGAGCTTGCGGGTAGCCCGGCAGCGACGCCAGGCATTCATGTCGCCCAGCAGCACGATGGACCCTTCAAGCACCGGGTGGTCGAGCAGCGTCCGCACCTGCCACCCGCGTATCCGATCGACGATGGCAAGATGCGTAGCGACCACGGCTACCGTATGCCCGTTGTTATGAAACTGGGCCGCTATCGCCGAACGGGGCTCCAGCCGTCCCACGCTTAGATCGATGGTGAAAACGGCCTGCATCGGCCAGCGAGAGAGGATGGCATTGCCCAGCACGCCCAGGCGATGACGGCGCGTCGGGGAGAAGGCATAATGGAGGTGCAGGCGGTCAGCGATGCACCGGAGGGGGTCGGCCTCGTGGAACGGACGCAGCACCTCTTGCAGGGCCATCACGTCGGCATCGAGTTCGGCAATCACGGAGGTAGCCAGATCGGGGTGCCACCGGAGTCCACCCTTCACGCCGGACCATCGATGCACGTTGTAGGTGGCCACCTTGAACACGGTCTCCGATCCCGAAACCGCCCCTGCACCATCTGGAACGTGATCGTCCGATACATACGGCACATATTCCGGATGAAGCCCCTTCCGCTCGGCATACCCAAT
Organism: Rhodothermales bacterium; assembly: GCA_046756545.1. Classification (GTDB taxonomy): domain Bacteria; phylum Bacteroidota; class Rhodothermia; order Rhodothermales; family JBHHWM01; genus JBHHWM01. Next base: position 29,949 of record JBHHWM010000003.1, read on the forward strand.
CCGGGGACGCCGTCTCCGTTTCCTTACCCGTACTATCATAAGGTTTCTACTCGTCCACTACGGCCGCCTCTCCATGAATGACGAGCGGAGGATTCCCCTGACACGTCAGGCTGTGCTATGTATTGGTCTCCTTCCACAAAAAGCCCTTTATACGGAGCAGACGGCACAAGATCCCGGAGTCCCATTTCCTTCACGTCCTCTGCACGTTCTACCAAGTTGTCGATGCCTCTTGCGTTCGTCTATCAGATACCACGAAATTGAACCCCCACTGCGCCGAACACTACAGAGACCGGCACTTTCGCACTCGAACAAGGAAACCCGACAACACAGAAAAACGCCTGGGAAGATCGAGAGGTGGATGATGTACGCGGAAGGAAGAGTAAGACCCCCCAGATACCCCATACGTCCACACAAAAGACTAGAGGTTCTTCATGAACGCACCGTGGAAAAAGCTAGCCACCCTCTTCGTTATCGCCCTCGTGTTGACGATAGGGTTGCTCTCCGGATGCCGCCAGGACACGCCCGTTGCCGATCTCGTCCTGACCAACGGCAAAATCGTGACCGTCGATTCGCTGATGCCCGAAGCCGAGGCCCTCGCCGTCGCGGGCGACACCATCGTGGCGCTGGGCAGCAGCGTAGAGATGGCCGCCTACATCGGCCCCGGCACGCAGGTCATCGACCTGGACGGCTCGCTCGCCATCCCCGGCTTCATCGAAGGCCACGGGCATTACATGGGCCTCGGACGCGCCAAGATGATCCTGGATCTTACGAAGGTAAATAACTGGAACGACATCGTAGGCATGGTGGCCGACGCCGCCCAGGATGCCGAGTCAGGCGAATGGATTATGGGCCGGGGCTGGCATCAGGAAAAATGGGACGAGGTGCCGGAAAACAGCATCGACGGCCTCCCCACCCATCACAGCCTGAGCGAAGTCTCTCCCGACAACCCGGTCTATCTGACGCACGCCAGCGGCCATGCCTCCTTCGTCAACGCCGAAGCCCTGCGACGCGCCGGGATCAGCGCCGAAACGCCGAACCCCTCGGGCGGCGAAATCGTCCATGACTTCCGGGGCGAGCCGACGGGCATGCTCCGAGAAACCGCCCAGGGGCTGGTAGGAAGGGCACGGGCCCAGGCTCGGGAGGAGATGACGGAAGAAGACATCGAAGCCGAACGACGTATGCAGGCCGAACTGGCCGCCCAGGAAGCCCTCTCGAAAGGCATCACCTCCTTCCAGGACGCCGGTTCCTCCTTCGCTACCGTCGACTTCTTCAAACAACTGGCCGATGAAAACAAGCTCCCCGTACGCCTCTACGTGATGGTCCGCGCTTCGCCCGACCAGTTGGCGGAGAAATTACCGGACTATCACCTCATCGGGTATGGCGATAACCAACTCACGGTTCGCTCGATCAAGTGGTCGATTGACGGCGCGCTCGGCTCGCACGGCGCGTGGCTGCTGGAACCCTACGAGGACATGCCGCAAAGCGCCGGGCTGAACACCGCTGACCCCAACGACATCGCGCGCTCCGCCGAGATCGCCATTGAGAACGGCTTCCAACTCAACGTGCATGCCATCGGAGACCGTGGTAATCGCGAAGTACTCAACATCTACGAGACGACGTTCGCCACCAACCCGGACAAGCAGGACCTGCGCTGGCGCATCGAGCACGCCCAACACCTCCACCTCGACGACATTCCACGCTTTGGTGCCCTGGGCGTCATTGCCTCTATGCAAGGCATCCACTGCACCTCCGATGCACCCTGGGTCTACAAGCGCCTGGGCGCTCAACGCGCCGAAGAAGGAGCCTACGTATGGCAAAAGCTCTGGCAGTCGGGCGCGGTGGTCACTAACGGGACCGATGCCCCGGTCGAGGACGTAGATCCCATCGCGAGCTACTATGCCACCGTTTCCCGCAAACTGAGCGACGGGTCCGTCTTCTTCCCGGATCAACGCCTGGGCCGCCTGGAGGCGCTGCAATCCTACACCTTGAACAACGCCTACGCCGCTTTCGAGGAAGACATCAAGGGCTCCCTCGCGCCCGGCAAACTCGCCGACATCGTCGTGCTCTCGCAGGACATCCTGACCATCGATGAAGACGATATTCCGGCAACGGAAGTGCTCTATACCATCGTCGGCGGCCAGATCGCCTACCAGCGCGAGCCGTAAGCAGGAAGGCTGGATGATCGGGCTGCCACGCACACACACGGAGGTACCGTAATGGCTCTCTCTCAACGCATGCTTCGCCTCGCGGCGCTGCTCGTCCTCCTGTCGGGAGTGACCAGCGCCCCCCTTCAGGCCCGGCAATCTCCGGAAGCGGAGGCCCTTTCCTCGCTCCGGTGGCGGGCTATCGGCCCCGCCAACATGGGGGGACGTGTCACCGATATCGTCGGCATACCCGGCGATCCGAGCACGTACTACGTGGCCGGTGCCGACGGCGGCGTCTTCAAAACCACCAACGGCGGCGTCACGTTCGAAGCCCTCTTCACCGACCAGAAATCGTATTCGGTGGGGGCGTTGGCCCTCGCGCCGTCCGATCCTAACATCCTCTGGCTCGGCAGCGGCGAGGGCGACCCCCGCAACAGCGTCGGCTACGGGCACGGGGTCTACCGATCCCTCGACGGCGGCACGACCTGGACCCACCTCGGCCTCGACGGCACCGAGCGCATCAAACGCATCGTCGTCGACCCCGACCGTCCCGATGTGGCGCTCGTCTGTGCCCTGGGGCGCGAGTGGGGGCCGAACGACGAGCGCGGCGTCTTCAAAACCACCGACGGCGGCCGATCCTGGACGAAGGTCCTCTACCTCGACGAAGACACCGGCTGCTCCGATATCGCCATGGAACTGTCGAACCCGCGCATCCTCTATGCCGGCATGTGGACGTTCCGGCGGCGGCCCTGGCGCTTCGACGACGGAGGCCGCGAAACCGCCCTCTACAAGTCGATGGACGGCGGCGATACCTGGACGAAGCTGTCCAGGGGCCTGCCCAAAGGGCCGATGGCGCGCATCGGCATCTCCATCGCCCAGAGCCAGCCGAACATCGTCTACATGATCACGGAAGCCAGGGGCGAAGGCACACTCTTTCGCTCGGACAACCGGGGCGCGTCGTGGCGCATGGTGAACGACGATCCGAACATCAACTTCCGGCCTTTTTATTACAGCGACATCCGCGTTGACCCGAACAACCCGGATCACCTCTACTCGCTCTCCGGGCGGCTGTCCAAATCCACCGACGGCGGGAAGACCTTCCGGCGCATTGCTCAGGGCGTCCACGGCGACCACCAGGGGCTCTGGATCGACCCGATGGATTCGAACCGGCTTCTCAGCGGCAGCGACGGCGGCTTCCAGGTCTCCTTCGACGCCGGCAAAACCTTCGACATCGTCAATAACGTCGAACTCTCGCAGTTCTATCAAATCTACGCGGACGACCGCGACCCTTACTACGTCTGCGGCGGTTTGCAGGACAACGGCACCTGGTGCGGTCCGAGCAACTCGCTCCGGCGGGTCGGCATCCTGAAGCGGGACTGGTTCGGCCTGGCCGGGGGCGACGGGTATTACGCCGTTCCTATTCCGGGTCGAGAGCACGAGGCGTACGCGAACCTCCAGGGCGGCGTAATCTTCCACGTCGATAGCAAGCTGGGCAATGTGCGCAACATTCATCCCTATCCGAAGATTACCGGCTCGGCGGGCGACGCCATCGTCGATCATAAGTACCGTTTCAACTGGGACTCGCCCATCCTCATCTCGCCGCACGACCCGAACACCGTCTACTTCGGCGGCAACGTGGTCTTCAAAACAACCGATCAGGGCTATTCGTGGGACGTGATCAGCCCGGACCTGACGACCGACGACGAGAGCAAACAACAGACTTCCGGCGGCGAGATCTATCAGGACAACACGGCAGCCGAATTTCACACCACGATCCTCACCATTGCCGAATCGCCCGTCGAACAAGGCGTCATCTGGGTCGGCACGGACGACGGCAACGTCCAGATCACCCGCGACGGCGGTGCCACCTGGACGAACGTGAAGGACCGCATCCAGGGCCTGCCCGACTTTGCCTGGGTCGGCAAGATCCACGCTTCCGAGCATGACGCGGGCACGGCGTTCGTGGCCGTAGACCACCACCGCAGCGACGACTTCCGACCCTATGCGTTCATGACCACCGATTACGGCCAGACCTGGACGACCCTGAACGAGGGGCTTCCTCAAGACGATTACGTAAAGGTCGTCCGGCAGGACCCCCGCAATCCCAACCTGCTCTACGCAGGCATGGAGCACGGCATCTTTGCTTCGTGGGATACCGGCCGGACCTGGATCTCGATTCGCAACAATCTGCCCCCGGCGTCGGTGCGAGACCTGCGGGTGCAGGCGCGCGAGGGCGACCTCATCGTCGGCACCCACGGTCGTGGAGCCTGGATCCTCGACGACATCCGCCCCCTCCAGGATCTCGCCGAAGCCCGAACCACCGAGGTGCACCTCTTCGACGTACGGACGGCCACCCGCTGGCACCTCAACGGCCGCATGGAAAGCCTGGGCCAACGCACCTACGTGGCCGACAACCCGCGCTACGGTGCCTATGTCAACTTCTACCTCGCCGAGGATACCGACGAAACGGTGACGCTAACCATCACCGACACCGCCGGCAACATGGTGCGCGTACTCGAAGACTCGACCGCCGGGGCAGGCGTCAACCGCATCGTGTGGGATCTACGCTCGGAGGGTGCAACGCCCTTGAACCGGACCGGTACGGGCGGCTTCCGACGCGGGACACTCCGCCCCTTCGTGCCCCCCGGCGACTATACGGCCACGCTGCACGCCGCCGGGCAAGAACACGCGACCACAATCACCGTCCGGGCCGACCCGCGCATCTCGCTCACGGCAGCCGATTACGCGGCCCAGGCCGAAGCACTCCATACCTTGAATGATCTGCTCTCGCAGGTGCACGGTCTCATCAACGACACCGACGTTCTGAGCGAACAACTCGCGGATCTGAAGAAAAAGCTGAAACAGGTGAACCGCACCTCGGGCGACCCGCCCCTGCCCGCCGGCGAGGTCTTGTTATCGCCGGAAGCCAACGTGCCTGCCGTCATCGACCAGGCCTTGCAAGAAATCAAGGCGTTCAGGAGCGAATTGCAACGCCCGCCGCCCGGCATGTCGTACCGGCAGCGGCCTCGCCTCCGCGAAGAGATCCGGTCGCTGATGTCGGCCGTCAACGGAGCGACAGCCCCGCCGACTATGCCGCAACGGCAACGGCTCGAAGCATTGCAAGAAGAAACGGCGCAGGCCGTCGAAGCCTACCACCGCCTCCTCTCGACGCAGATTGCCAACATCAACACCCTGGTGCGCGACGTGCCGCAGGTCATCATCGGCTCATCAAAACCGTAAGCCTCACCCCCTCGCATCGCCATAAAGGCGCTGGCCCACACCGGGACAGCGCCTTTCTTTTCCACGGCCTATGACCCGTACGTGCGGTTCCTCTGCTTCTGCAAGACCCGCTTTTCGCGCTAAATTCGCTGCACCCTTTCCGCCAATACACGCTGATTTTTTGTAAATTCCATGGGCGCATAGGATCTATGCGTTAGCTGTGGGAACGTGTTGGGACGAGGAGCAATTCAACCTTTGTACATGCACCGCCTGCATACTCCCTGGCGGTGAACTGCGCGCCTGGCCGCCCCCTCTTCCAGGCCCTCCCGCATGCGGCGGATCATATCACGGCCTCCCCCCGGGCCGCTAACCGATAATTGAGGTCTATGGCGAACAGAAAAAATTCTTCTAAGAAAAAAACGGGCTCGCTACAGGAACCGCTTCCAGGCAACGACAGGGCCGAAGCAACAACCAATGGAACGGAAACGAAACGGGACGACCCCACCGACGGGATCACCCTACCCGGCATCGAACACGACGGGACGCTCACGATCCACCCTGTCAGCGTAGCCGATTTCGACGAAGAGACGTTGCTCCGGGTGTATCGCACCATGCTCACCTCGCGGCGCCTCGACGAGAAGATGCTGACATTGCTCAAGCAGGGAAAAGGCTTCTTTCACATCGGCTGTGCCGGACACGAAGCGGCACAGGCCGCCGTCGGCTTGCTTTCCCGCCCCGGCCACGACTGGTTTGCCCTGTATTACCGGGATCTATGCATGGCCCTCATGCTCGGCCTGACCCCGGAAGAAACCATGCTGGCCCATATGGCCAAGGCGGACGACCCGAACTCGGGCGGGCGCCAGATGTCCGAGCATTACAGCCTCCCCGATAAGCACGTCATTACCACCGCTTCGTCGGTCGGCGCACAGTACCTGCCGGGGCTCGGCATGGGCTTCGGCGTCCAGCGGCGCGACGAGCAAGACGCGTACGTCTATTGCTCCAGCGGCGAAGGAGCCACGTCCCAGGGCGACTTCCACGAAGCGCTCAACTGGGCCGCACGCAACGAGGCCCCCGTGCTGTTTTTCGTCCAGGACAACAAATACGCCATTTCGGTCCCGGTGGCCGAGCAGACGGCGGGCGGCACCCCCTACAAGCTGGCCGCCGGCTACGAAGGGTTGCAACGCATCCGTGTGGACGGCACCGATTTCTTCAAGGTCTACGCCGTCGCCCGCGCCGCCATCGACTATATCCGGGCAGGAAACGGGCCCGTCTGCCTCGTGGCCGACGTGGTGCGCCTGCTCCCGCACTCTTCGTCCGACAACCACACCAAGTACCGCACGCCGGAAGAACTGGCCGCCGACCGCAAGATCGACCCGATTGTCCGGCTTGAGATGCGGCTGATCGAAGCCGGAATCCTGACGGATGAAAAAATGGATGCGATACGGAACGAGACCCGGCAGCGGGTTGACGAAGCGACGGTGTGGGCCGATCAACAGCCCGACCCGGCCCCGGAGACTGCTACGCGGCACGTCTATTCCGAGAACGATCTGAAGCTGAAGTATGCCACGACCGATCCCTCGGGCGCTCCCGTTGTGATGATAGACGCCATCAACCACGCGCTGCACGAAGAAATGGAGCGCGACGAACGAGTCATCGTCTACGGCGAGGACGTCGCGGGCAACAAAGGCGGCGTGTTCACCGCCACCCGCGACCTGACCGCCCGCTTCGGAAAAGACCGCTGTTTCAACTCGCCCCTGGCCGAAGCGTCCATCATCGGCACCGCCGTCGGACTGAGCGCGACCGGCTTCAAACCCGTCGTCGAAATTCAGTTTGCCGACTACATCTGGCCGGGGATGCAGCAACTGCGGAACCAGGTGGCTCCCTTCCGCTACCGTTCCAACAACGGATGGGGCTGCCCCATGGTGATCCGCGTACCGACCGGCGGCTACATCCACGGCGGCCTGTGCCATTCGCAAAACATCGAGTCCATCTTCGGTCACACGCCGGGCTTCCACGTCGTCCTCCCTTCGACGGCGGCAGACGCCAAGGCGTTGCTCAAGACGGCCATCCGCTCGGACGACCCGGTGCTTTTCCTGGAACACAAGGCGCTCTATCGCGCGGCGGCGGCCCGCACACCGGAAACCGGCACCGACGACCTCCTGCCCTTCGGGAAGGCCCGCATCCATCGCGAAGGCACCGACCTGACCATCGTCACCTACGGCCTGATGGTGCACAAATCGATGAACGCGGCCCGGCAGATTGAGAAAGAGGACGGCGCGTCCGTCGAAATTATCGACCTGCGCACCATCGTCCCGCTCGACACCGAGGCAATCTTGGCTTCGGTCCGTAAGACGAACCGTGTGCTCGTCGTCTACGAAGATCACGAATTCATCGGCTTCGGAGCCGAGATCAGCGCCCAGATTGCGGACAAGGCGTTCGAGCACCTCGACGCGCCGATTCGCCGGGTGGCCGGGGCATTCACGCCGATCCCGTTCGCCGATCCGCTCGAACGCGCCGTGCTCCCCCAGGACGAGGACATCCTTCAGGCCGTCCGGGCCCTGCTGGCCTATTGACGGACGCAGGCAGCGGCCTCTCCATAGCCAACGAACCTATGAACACGCAGCGTTGCCTGTCATGGCTGGTGATGTTTGCGCTGCTGCCCGCCTTGCCTGCGGGGGCACAGGGCAAACTGGTGATCGAAAACACCGCGCACGACTTCGGCACCATTGAAGAGGGGCACGAGGCCCGCCACGACTTCATCTTCCGCAACGACGGCGACGCCCCGCTCCGGCTGACGAGCGTGCAGCCAAACTGCGGCTGCACCACCCCCTCGTGGACGCGCGATCCGGTACCGCCCGGCGAAACCGGCTCCATCACGGTCGTCTTCGACTCCCGGAACCGACCCGGCACGTTCGTCAAGTCGGTGCGCGTGACAACCGACGGCGAGCCCGCCCAGGTGAAACTCTTCATCGAAGGCTTTGTCGAGCGCGTCCGCCTCCCCGGCGGCATCGCCCAGGGCAACCTGCGCTTCGACCCCGAGGCCGCCGACCTCGGCGACATCCCGCAGGGACGCAACGCCCTCCACACCTTCCGTCTCCAAAACACCGGCACGCGCCCCATTCGCATCAGGTCCGCCACGCCGTCACACGACCACGTTACGGTCGAAATTCCGGCACAGCCGATCTTTGCGGACGACCTCGCCGAGATATACGTCGTGGTCAAAACCGGGCATCTGGCCGCCGGAACGGACATCGCCTACACGCTGACGCTGGAGACGGACGACGAGATCCGGCCCCAAAAATTGCTTCGACTGACCGGAACGATCACGGCCGGCGACGCGCACTAGCCCATCCCTCCGTCGATGGAAAGAACACCGTCGAGGTCGCTGTGTGTATTCGTCGATTCATCGTTTCCTCGATTCCACAGGGCGACCGGAGAGCACAACGGGAGGTCTTGTTGCACGGCACGCGCCCCGGTTCTTCGCCTGCGTTAAGAAACCAGGACGCTTACAAAAACGTCTCCCTCGTTGCGTAACAGGTACAAGAAGCGGTGTACTAAACAACGACCCTCCCGGACCGGCTCACTACGTAATCACGCCGTTCGACCTCCGGGACCTGACCGCCACACTGAGACTACCCGGCTCGAAGCTCATGCGCTTGTCCCGCCCCCTCCTTTCCACCGTTCGCGTCGTCTGCATCCTGAGCGTCCTCTGGTTGGCCGAGAGGCGGGATAGCCACGCCCAGGCCTGGTTGCAGCCCAAAGGACACGCCTACGTCAAGCTGTCGCATGGCCGCGCAACCGCCTCGGAGCAGTTCCGCTTCGACGGCGAAACCAAAGCCTACGCCGACAACGTCGACGGGGACGCATTTTTTGACCGCAGCTTCTACCTCTACGGCGAGTACGGACTGACGGACCAACTCACCGTGGTCGTCGTCCTGCCCTATAAATCCATTCGCGTGCTCGACGCCGCCTTCGAATACGAGACCGAGGGCGTGGGGTCCGTGATGATCGGCCTGCGCACCAGCATCAAGCACTGGATCGGCCTCACCGACGACCGACACACCCTCGCAGCGAACGTCATGCTTACCCTCCCCACCGGCTATACCCGTAACTTCACACCGTCGGTCGGTCCGGGGCAGGTCGATTTCCAGACGACGATCAACTACGGGCTGAGCCTCTATCCGATGCCCGGTTATGCCCAGATGGGACTCGGCTACCGCTACCGTTCGGCGTTCTACGGCCTCTCCGCCACTACCGCATGCCAGGAAGGCCGCGACGTGAACTGCTTTGCCTCGACCGAGCCGAAGTATGACGATGAACTCTTGTTCTCTGTCGAAATTGGTTTTAACTTTGATCGATGGGCGCTGGTGCAATTCCTGGGCCAGGGGGTGTGGTCGAACAAATCGCCGGATGCGGAGACGAGCTTTTCCGTGCGCAACCCCATTCCTACCCGGCAACGCTACATCAAAACCGGGGCCGGGCTGACGGTCTACCCGCTCCGTAAGCTGGGAGTGAGCGCGCAGGTTTTTTTCACGCCTTCCGGTCGTAACACCGTGCGTTCTACGGATTATTTCTTCGGGGTCGAATACCGGCTGCCGTAGTGCGTGCCTCCCTGATGTTTTCTCACCGCTGCCATGCGATAGATACCTCACCCCTGCCCCCTACCTGCACATCCACATGCCTACCCTAAGCCCCCAACCAACCCGTGCGCGGGTTGCATCCTGTGTTTTCCTGTTCTTGATGCTGTCGTTCGGAACGCCCGTTCGAGCGACGGCCCAGGACGTCGGCCTCGACGCCTTAGAACAGCAGGTCGTCGACCTGTTCGAACGGAGCTGTGCCCGCTCAGGCTGCCACGCCGGCCCCGTGCCGCAGCAAGGCATGATGCTGACCCGGGATCAGTTCTATGCCTCGATTGTCGGCGAGCCCAGCCGGGAACGGCCTGCCTTACAACGCGTCCACCCCGGCCAACCCGAGATCAGCTACCTCGTCATGAAAGTCAAGGGAGCCCCAGGCATCATCGGAAGCCGGATGCCGCTCGCCGGCGACGGGCTCTCGGACGAAGACATACGGACCATTGAACAATGGATCGCCCGCCTCGACGAGGTAGACGAACGCCGCAAGCAACAAGTAACAGCCTCCGAACCCTATCCTTTCGACGGCTGGAAAATCATCAATCTACCGACCACGCGGGCCCTCGATGCGGGCAGCGTCCTCTTTCTCATCGGCCACCGTTTCAACCCCAAGATCAGCGACGGATACGATGCCCTCTTCGGCCTCGACGGCAGCGGCATCATCTACCTGAGTGTGGGCCATGCCCTGACGGATGATTTTCTCATTGCGCTGGGCCGGAGCAACGCTTCCGACAACGTCGAACTCCAGGCTCGATACCGGATAGCGCGTCAGGATGGACCGCGCAGGTGGCCCGTTGCGGTTAGCGCGCAGGCGGCCGTCAACTGGATCTCGGAGAAGCCGCCGGGAGAAAGCCGTTACCGGAGCGAAGCCTTTAAGTTCACCGGCCAGGTGAGTCTGGCACGCGAGATAGCGCCGGGCGTCGGCGTGGCCGTCGTGCCCGGTCTTCTGATCAATCCTGCCGAAAACGTCGAAGGAGAAGACCCGATGGTTACGCTGGGGCTGGGAGGGCGCTGGCGGTTTTACCGGAATCTCTCGCTCGTCGGCGAGTGGGTCCCCATCCTTTCCGGGTTCACACGAACGACGACCTTCGGCAACGACATTCGCTTCGATAGCTGGGGCGGCGGCCTCGAAATCACGACCGGGGGCCATGTCTTCCAGATCGTGGTCAGCAACACCGTCGGGCTCACGACGGATCAGTACCTGCGTGGAGGCGACCTCGACATCACCGAAGGCGATCTACGCCTCGGGTTCAACATTTTCCGCATCCTGAACTTCTGAACAGCCCCCCGACATGATGCCCCCCTTTCGAAACCGTCTTGTCTCTTTGATCTTGTTGACCTTGCTTACGGCGAGCTGCGAACACGTCGGACCGCTGGAACGGATCCCTCTGGAACCCACGCTGACGAGTATTCAGGCTAACATTTTCAGCACCAACTGTGCGCTTTCGGGCTGCCACGCAGGAGCCGCTCCCCAGCAGGGCATGAACCTGAGCGAGGGACAGGCTCACGCAAATGTCGTGAACGTCCGCAGCCGGGAGAGACCCGATCTTTTCCGCGTAGCGCCGGGCAGCCCGGACAGCAGCTATCTCTTCTTGAAAATCACCGGAGCACCCGGCATCGTGGGCGAACGCATGCCGCGCGGACGAGCCCCGCTCTCCGCCGAGCAAATCAGCGCCGTCCGCCAGTGGATTGCCGACGACGCACTCGATAATTGATGCTCCTTCTTCTGCGTTCCCCTCTGGTCGCAGCAAGGAAGGGAGGCCCTTGTTTGTGCGTCGATTCTTCGTCTCGCCGCTTCCTCAGTTCCGGGGTGCGACCTGAGGGTACAACGTGCGTTATTACCGTGTCCGTCGCCCCCCCGAGCGAAGCAGGTTATTTTCTTCCCCTGAGTCTGCCGGATCAAAACAAGGGTAGCCATGCGTAGGAGCTACCTGTTCAGCCAAAACCACCGCATAGGCATGGATGCCGCCAGCGGAGTAACGGTAGAATAGGATGATGCTAGAAGGTGGCTCCGGTACCCATCCCGCACACCCAACCTGTTATGCATCAGAGAGCCCTTTGACCAATGGCAACGTGGACCGGCACAGGGACCGGTCGGGCGGTACCGCCTTATCCCAACGGCTCATGAAAAACCGGTCGATGACCCGGCGTACGTTTCTTCAGCGAGCAGGCGGTATCGCCGTCGGCCTGGGCTTTGTGCCGCTCGGCGGCTGTGAGACCATCACGGTCACCCCGCGCATCACGGGCGGCGATGTAGCCTTCCTGTCTCCCCTCGACCTCGACCCGGCACAGGGCGGCTTCTACGTCGAAAACGGGGCGGAAGGCGCTATCGGCGGCTGGACGATGCCGGACCTCGACCCGGCGACCTGGTCGCTGACCATCGACGGCCTCGTAGCCACCCCGCTGACGCTCGGCCTGGCCGACCTGGAAGCCGAACCCGCCGTGACGCTCCTCAAAACGATGCGCTGCATCACCGACTCGAACGAGTTCCCCGGCCTGATCGGCACAACGCTCTGGAGCGGCATCCCCCTGCGCCTGTTCCTCGACCGCGCCGGCATCGACCGCACCCGTGCGCACCGCTTGCGCATCTACGGCACGGACGGCTTCACCAACAACCTCAAGCTCGACGACGTCTACCGCGACTTCGGCCCCGACGAGTTCGAGCCGATGCTCGCCACGCACATGAACGGCCGGCCTCTCACCCGCGAACACGGACGGCCCGCACGCCTGTTCGTCTTCAACGATTACGGCTATCGAAGCGTGAAGTGGATCGCACGCATCGAGGCGACGGAGAGCGACGAGGTGTTCGGCACCTACCAGCAAGTGCTGGGCTTCTCGGACGACAGCGTCATCCGGGTATCCAGCAAGATCACCAACCCGGTCTTCAACCAGGTGCTGCCTGCCGGAACGATGCTGGTCTCGGGCTTTGCGGTCAGCGGGTTCGGGGCCGTCACCAGGGTCGAGGTATCCTTCGACGGCGGTCCTTTTCAACCTGCTCGCCTCGTGCCGTTCGACGAGTTATTGACCGACGAACCCGACCTGGCCCACGCTCGCCAGGTGGCAAACGGGCTGGCCTTTCCGTTCCGCTCCGTATGGGTAAAATGGACCATTCGCTGGGACGCTACGCCCGGCACCCATGAGATCCGCGTGCGTGCCACCGACGCTGCCGGCAACATCCAGGAAGACAACGACTTTACGTTTGAAGACGGGTTCAACCCGATCCCCGCCGTCACCGTCACGGTGGAATAATCATTCCAATGATCCATCGGGAGACACCACCTGACTTTCTTCGCATTCAGGATTGTGCACCGTCCGAGGAGTACACATCGAAAGCGAAGCCGCCAGGTCCTGGGAACGCACCGGCTTGCTGATATAGTCGTCCATCCCGGCTTCCAGATACTGCTCGGCATCACCCGGCATGGCGTTGGCGGTCAGGGCAATGATGCGGGGCCGGTCGGCAGGCTCCCACGTTTCCCGAATGAGTCGGGTAGCTTCCAGCCCATCCATCTCCGGCATATGAATGTCCATGAGCACCACGTCGTACGCCTGCCGTCGTAAGGCATCGAGCACCTCCAGACCGTTGGCCGCCACGTCCGCCCGATAGCCCAATCGCTCCAACAGACGCAGCGCCACTTTCTGATTGACGAGATTATCTTCGGCCAGCAACACGCGTAACGGCACTACCTCAGCCTGCTCGTCGGGCCGATGAACGGGGATCGACGCTGCGGACGCATCGACGCCTCCCTGCGACGTGAGCGCCGCTACGAGCACCTCATAGAACTGGCCTTGTTTAACGGGCTTGGTCAACCACGCAAAGAGCGACACCGCATGTGTTTTGATCGACGAGCCGGCTGAACTGAGCATGATCAACGGAAACGGCTTACCGTCGCCGTGTTTCGCGATTTCTTCCGCCAGCCTCAATCCGTCCATCTCGGGCATCTGCATGTCTAGAAGGGCCACGTCATACGATTCACCCCGGTCGAGCCGGGCCAGCGCCTCCGGGCCGCCGGCCACGGCTATCGGTTGCATGCCCCAGGCTCGCGTCTGATGCACCAGGATGCGCCGGTTGGTCGCATTATCGTCTACAATCAACACCCGTTTGTTCCGCAAAACGGGCTGTTCCCCGTTCCAGGGTGTTGTGGGTCGCTCGGCAGCCGAGGTAACCGTAATGGTGAAATAAAACGTCGATCCAGCCCCTTCTTCACTGTCAACGGACAGGCTGCCTCCCAGCATCTCGACGAGTCGTTTGCTGATGGCAAGGCCGAGGCCCGTCCCGCCGTACTTGCGCGTCATGGAAGAGTCCACCTGGCTGAACGATTTGAACAGACGATCCAGCCGCGCCCTGGGAATGCCGATGCCGGTATCGCGCACGGCAAAGCCCAGTTCGTATCGGTCCACCCCCGACAGCTTCGCCGTGACGTGCACGAACACCTCGCCTTCTTCGGTGAACTTGACCGCGTTCGAGAGCAGATTTGCCAGAATCTGCCGCAGGCGGGTTACATCCGTCACCACGATGTCCGGAACCTCGTCGTCGATATAGTAGAGCAGTTCGAGGCCTTTTTTGGAAGCCGTCACCACCACGAGATCGAGCGATTCCTCGACACAGGAACGCAACTCAAAGGGATACGCTTCGAACGTGAGCTTTCCCGCCTCAATCTTCGAGAAATCCAGAATGTCGTTGATGACGGCAAGCAGGGTGTCTCCCGAAGATCGAATGGTGTCCACAAAGTCGCGCTGCTCGGGCGAGAGGGGGGTGTCGAGCAACAGGGTAGTCATGCCGATGACGCCGTTCATGGGGGTACGTATCTCGTGGCTCATATTGGCCAGGAACTCGCTCTTGGCCTGGTTCGCCGCTTCCGCCGCCTCGACCGCACGTACCAGCGCGGCCTCCGTCTTTTTCCGTTCGAAGACTTCCTGCTGCAACTCGCTCGTTCGGTCCCAGACGCGTTCTTCCAGTTCGTCATGGGCCCGGCGCAACGCGAGGTCCCGCTCGCGAATCTGGCGAAGCATATGATTGAAGCTTTCGATGAGCAGGCCCACTTCATCTTTCGACGAGGCTTCCACCAGCACGTCGGTCTTCCCTTCGGCCACTTCGCTCGCTGCTTGTTGCAGCTTCATGATCGGAGCAATTACGGTTCTCCGCGTCACCCACTGGGCAAGACCGAAAAGAAGCAACACCACCAATCCCATGACAAACGCGGCAACCCTCATCTCCATCACTTTCCGATCAACCCGTTCCAGGGAAAAACCGAGGATAACGCGCCCCATATATTTGCCTCCCTTCTGCATGATGAAAGCATAGAGCAAGAAGCCCTGATGCTCCACCATGCCTCCCTGGGAGATGACCGAGGCCACATCAATGGCCAGGCTATCCGGATTGGTTACACTCAGCGTCGTGTTTTCTTCGTCAAGGATGGCGAGGTATCGTAAATCTTCATCCTGCTTCGTCCAACTGACGACCCGTTCGAGCACCTGAAAATCTCCTGAATCAAGCGCATTCCCCACGCTCAGGGCCACCATCTCCGTCACCACTTCCACTTTATCCCGCATCGTATCGATGATCTGGCGGCGTTGCTGTTCCGGGAAATACGAAAAGACGAGCACCCCGACAATCACCGCCGTCACCGTAGCCACCCCGAAGAGCTTGGCACGAAGAGGCAGGTCGAGATATTTCTGCGCTATGGGAAGAGTATCCGACGTCACGGGGGTTCGCAGGTCCACATTCGCTTCAACTATTTCAGCACATAGACGGTCTGTTCCGGTCCGAGGCCGTTCACCCTGACCACCTTCACGTCGTCAGGGACGTTTTCGTAATGGATGAACCCGATGGCCCCCTCGTGCTCTCGGATGTAGTCGAGCACCTTTTCATCCGTGTTGTGGCTGATGGGGCCTTGCGAGGCTTGCCCGGACAGCATCACCTTGACCCAGATTTTGCGCACGGCCCTCATGTTTTTGTCCATCACGACCTCAAAAAACCGGTCGCCCAGGTTGGTCTGGATACATAAATCGGAGAACGTGGTCACTTCGCCCGAATAAATCCGCTTCAGTTCCGTGAGGGTGAGGTTATCGACGGGGCTCGACGGATGCACGACCACGGCAATCTGAGCCGGTGCCACTCTGGTCCCGGTTGCGACAAGCAGCATCACGAGCATCATCCGGATAAGCCCCGGCGGCGGCGTGCCGTTGTTCGGCTGTCTCGTTCGGTCTCTCATACCATCCTCCTAAAACGCCACAGCCACTGAAGAAACAAAAAGGGTATACGACGCGACATCGTCGTTCCGGAAGTGTTTGAAGTGTACCTCCGTTTTCAGATACACCCTGGCCGTCGCCGAGAAATTGACCCCCAGGGTCACATCGATCTCTTCATCGTCGGCGCGGTCGGTATTCGGGTCGAAGTAATCATAGCGTACAAAGGGGGTCAGGCGGTCGGCCAGCGTATAGGCGGCCTGCCCGTAAACGCCCAGGGCCTTTTGAAAAACGCCGGTCCCCGCACCATCGGGGTCGACCCGTTCGAGCCGGGAAAACGCTGCTTCGCTTTTCAACTGCAATCCGGCCGCATGATCAAACGCCGCGTCGAACCCAAAGCCATGCTGCCGCGCATGATCGGCTGTGCCGTTTCTTTCGGTAAAGTAGGATGTCCCCACTTCCAGGCTCTCTCCCGGAAACCCGACGATCACTCGTCCACCGAGCGCTTTGTTATGATTATCGTCGGCCTTGTACGGATCGCGCCCGCGCCCGTTAGCGACGTAGGCGGAATAGTCCAGCTTCCAATCCTCATAGAAGTAGGTGCCCACTACCTGCACGCCGCTGGCAAACTTGGGATAAAACCGCTGTTTGCCGCCGAGCGGATTTCGATGCTTCCCATAGATGGACGTAGGTAAAAACGTGCTCAGAAAGGTAGGGGTCGCGTCGTGCAGAAGGTTATAGATGCCGTAGGGGGTCAGGAACTTACCCGCACGCACCTTCAGGGCATCCGAATACTTGTATTCTACCCACGCCCGCTCCAGCCGAATCTCGCCCAGCCCGCTGCTGCCGGAGAAATCCACTCCGTGCTCCCACTCTACTTCGCTGAAAACCCGGAAGTGCTCGTCCAGCCTGAAGGTGTTGATGACGTTGAAGTGGTGGATATCGAACGTCGAGTGCGTCCCCTCTTTGGTGGTTGCCTCAAACTCCAGGTCAACGTATCCATAGGTAGACAGCGCCCGCTGTTGCGCCAGCGCGGAACACCCTGCCGACGTGAGCAGCATCACCAGCACCATCACGGTTCGTTTCATTCTCTTAGGCGTTTGCATGACTCGGCCGATCTATCCCTCGACTGCTGGAAAAAGGGAGTGCCCCAAAGGCAAAAAGCAAGAACTGAAAAGCAGCGACTCTGGGTTTTTTCGCTGTTTGATACCGGTCTCAACAAAACGCCTGCCGGATTGCCGGATCGGGATCCTCCAGCCGTAAATGAGCATGGGACAGGAATCCTTCCAGGAATACAGGAAAACCCTTCCCCTCCCGGAGGCAATTATTGCTAAGTTGATGCTAAAATAATCGAAGCCCCGACGCCGGATTCATGCTCTTTTTGCACAGATCACACTCTCACTAAACACCTACGAAAGGCCGATCAGCATCGCGATAAGCAGGGCGGCAAGCCCCATACCGAAGAGCACGGCATACCCCTTATACAGAAACCGAACCCAGTCGTTATAATTCACATGGGCGGCGGCCAGGATGGCCATCAATCCGCCGTTGGTGGGCACGATGATGTCGGCCAGCGCCCCGCCGTATTGATAGGCCATGACGGTGACCTGACGGGAAATGCCCAGCAAATCGGAGAGCGGCACCAGAATGGGCAGCGTCAACACGGCCTGCCCGGTATTGCTCGACACCGGAAAATGTAAGAACGATTGGACGACCATCATCCCGGTGGCCGACAGCGCGGCGGGCAACGATTCCAGCGGCGTAAACAAACCATGCACGATGGTATCGATGATGTTGCCGGCATCCAGCACCACGTAGACGGCACGGGCAAACCCGATCAGCATCGCCGCGAAGGCCATCTGCTTGAACCCCTCGACGAAGGCTTTCGCCGTCCCTAAAACGCCCAGTCCTCCCATGATGCCGGCCACGACCCCCATCAGAAAAAAGAGCGCCGACATCTGGTTGAAATCCCAGTCTTGCGCCAGGACACCGTAGACAAAGCCCACAAAGGTAAGGACGACCAGGCCCAGCACCATCATATCGCGGCGGTTCATACGCTCGCCGTCCGCATCGGAACCGGCGATCCTCTCCCGGCGGTTTTTCGTGGCGTGGCGCGCGGTGTAGACCATCCAGAACGTAAGAGCCACGAGCAACACGACGGTCCGAAAGAGCCCGCCCGACAGCAAGGGCAACTCGGCCAGCTTCTGCGCGATCCCCACTGCAAACGGGTTGAGCGGGCTGAACGCCGACCCCACCACCGCCGCGCCGACGCTCATCGCCACCGCCGTCACGTTGTCGTAGCCCAGGCGACGACACAGAATCAGCAAGACGGGGATGAGCGCCACGATCTCTTCGTGCATGTTGAAGAGCGCACCGCCCAGGCAAAAAAGCACGCACGAGATGTAAATGACGAGCGTCTCGCGATGCCCGAGCCGATAGGCCAGCGACTGCACCGCACGCCCGAACGTGCCCGTCTGCTCCACCACCACAAAGGCCCCTCCCACCAGAAACACCAGGAAGATGATATCGCCGGCATCGGCCATCCCCTCCGGCAACGCCACGAACGTGTCAAAAAAACCGACCGGTGCCGCCTCAACCTTGTGATACGATTTCGCCACGACCACCTCGCGGCCGGTAGCTTCGTCTTTCACTCGGTCATAGTTCCCGGCGGGCAACACATAGCTAAGCCCGGCAGCGACGATCATGCAGATCGTCAACAATGTAATGGGGTGGGGAAAGCGTTTTTGTTTCATAGCCTCGGTTTTTTTGCCGACCAATGTACAAAAGATTTTCTGATCTATGGCCGAAGCCCCGGCGATCCTGATTATCTAGCCCCGCCCTCTTGTTTTCGAGCACCCTGTGTAGCATAATGCAGACGCCTTTTCACTCCATTCCCGAGGTCCGGTATGCCTCCCCTTCCGCGCCGTCTTACGCTTTCCGCCCTGTTTCTGCTCATCTTCGTCGCAGCGCCGTCAACCGCCCCGGCGCAGGCATCGCTGTCGAACGAGGCCGCCGCCGTCCTGGAACGCTTTGCCGCTCAGCTTGCCGAAGACGTGGAAGCAGACAGCGTCGGCGGCATCACCGCGGCCGTCGTTTTCGGCGATCAGGTGGTCTGGGCCGACGCCTTTGGATGGGCCGACAGAGCGCAGCAGATTCCAGCCGGCACAGAGACCATCTACCGGGTAGGCTCGATCTCCAAATCGATCACCGCCGTGGCCCTGGTTCAACTCGCAGAACAGGGTGTGTTGAGCCTGGATGACCCCGTTGAACATTCCTTCCCGGCCATCACCTCCCTCGACAGCCTGCCCGACCTCGCCTCGTCCATCACCTTTCGGCAACTGGCCAGCCATACCGCCGGACTCATCCGCGAGCCGACGCTGCCCGATGCCGCGTCCGGCCTCATCGAAACGTGGGAAGACAAGATCCTGATGTCCATCCCCACTACGTCGTTTAAGAGCCCGCCCGGCACCGAGTATTCGTACTCCAACATCGGCTTCGGCATCCTCGGCCTGGCCCTTTCGCGGGCGGCGAACAAGCCGTTTATGGCCCTGGTACACAACGGCATCTTCGAACCACTGGGCATGCAGAGCAGCACGTTTATCCTGACGCCGGAGATGAAGGAGCACCTGGCCGTCGGCTACGCCAACCGGGGCGATTCCGTCAACACGGCATGGCCTGCCCGAGAGCATGCCGGACGCGGCTACAAGGTGCCCAACGGCGGCGTCTACTCCACCGTCGGCGACCTGGCGCAGTTCATCGCGGGACAGACAGGAGCCGCAAGCAATCCCATCCTCTCTGCCGAGAGCCGTGCCGAAATGCAGCGCGTTCAGACGCCGGAAAGCGACACCGAAGGCTATGGACTGGGCTTTTCCATCCGGCGCTCCGAGGCAGGCCATCGGATCGTCGGGCACGGCGGCAGTGTAGCGGGATACACCGCCTATCTGTGCTTCGAGCCGGAAACCAAAATCGGAGTTATCTTGCTTCGGAATTACAATAGCGGACGTACCAACCTGGGTCGCAGCGCCTCACGTCTATTAAGCAACCTGGTAACCACCTTATAACGCCCATCCTACCTGGAGATAACGCTATGCATCGGCGACATGTCGGCTCCTCTTTTCACGCAGGCGTCCCGGCCCTTATCGTGCTGTGCCTGATGGTCTCGTCTTCTGCGGTGGCGCAAGACGCCCCCCCGCGCCGCACCCTCACCGTAGACGACTTCTTTGCCATCCACCGGGTGCAGGACCCGCGCATCAGCCCGGACGGCCGGTGGGTCGCCTACACCGTCACGGAGACGGATCTCGAAAAAGACAAATCGGAGACGCGGATCTGGATGATACCGGCGGCCGGTGGCGAAGCCCTTCCGATGACGGCAAAAGGCTCCTCGGCAAGCCGCCCGCGATGGAGCCCGGACGGCACGTACCTCTCGTTTCTGGCCGCCCGCAACGGCGGAAAAACGCAGGTCTGGACCCTCAACCGGAACGGGGGAGAGGCCCAGCAACTGACCGACATCAAGCAAGGAGTCGGCAGCTATGCCTGGTCGCCGGACGGCACGCGCCTCGTGCTGACGGTGCGGGATCCCGAACCGGAAAACGACGACGAAGACAAGGACAAAAAAGACAAACCGGAGCCCTGGGTGATCGACCGGCTGCAATTCAAACGAGACTATGCCGGCTACCTCGACGACCGCCGCACGCACCTCTACGTGTTCGACCTCCGCGACAAGAGCGTGCGGCAAATCACCTCCGGCCCGTACGACGAAGCCCAGGCCGCCTGGCATCCCGACGGCAATCGTATCGCGTTCGTCAGCAACCGCACCGACACCCCCGATGCCAATAGAAACACCGACATCTGGGTCGTCTCGGCGGACAACACGGACCAGGGCCGGACGCTGCTCCAGGTCACCACGAATCCGGGTGCGGACTCGGCCCCGGCGTGGAGCCCCGACGGGCAGCAGCTCGCCTACGTCACCGTCACCGAGCCGGACCTGATCTGGTATGCCACCAACCACCTCGCCGTGGTCCGGGCCGACGGCAGCGCGCCCCGCGTGTTGACGGCCTCCCTCGACCGAAACGTCAGTACCCCCCGCTTCGCGCCCGACGGCCAGTCGATCTACTTCTTGCTCGAAGACAGCGCCGAACGGCACCTGGCACGCATGGATCTGTCCGGTCGTCACCTCACGCGGCTCATTGCCGGCGAGCGCAGCGTGCGATCCTACATGATGGCCCCGGACGGCACCATTGCCACGCTCATCAGCGAAGCGCACCGCCCCGGCGAAGTGTTTCTGTTCGAGAAAGACACCCTGCGCCGGCTTACCTCGGTCAACGACGGCCTGATCGACGGCGTGCGCCTGGCCGAGGTCCGCAACGTGCAGTTCACCAGCCGGGACGGGACGGAGATAGAGGGCTTCATCTTCACGCCGCCGGGCTACGACAGCGCACTCCGCTACCCCACACTGCTACGCATCCACGGCGGCCCGGTGTCGCAATACGACTTCCGATTCAACTTCGAGGCCCAGCTTTTTGCCGCCCACGGCTATGTCGTCGTGACGACCAACCCGCGCGGATCTTCCGGCTACGGCCAGGACTTCTCACTGGCCATCTGGCAGGACTGGGGGAACAAGGATTTCGAGGACGTGATGGCGGGGGTGGAATATGCCGTTGACCAAGGCTACGCCGATCCCGAACGCCTGGGCGTGGGCGGCTGGTCGTACGGGGGCATCCTCACCAACTACGTCATTACCAAAACCGACCGGTTCAAGGCAGCCATCACCGGGGCCAGCGAGGTACTCTACCGCTCGAACTACGGGCACGATCACTACCAATACCAGTGGGAAAAAGAACTGGGCCTCCCCTGGCAAAATCCGGAAGCCTGGGAACGTATCTCTCCCTTCAACGACGTCGAAAACATCATAACACCGACACTCATCATGGGCGGCGAGAAGGACTGGAACGTTCCCATTCTGAACTCCGAACAGTTGTACCAGGCCCTGCGCCGGCTGGGCCGGACGACGCAGTTGGTGGTCTATCCGGGCGAGCACCACGGCATCCGCCGGCCCACGTTTCAAAAAGACCGCTACGAACGCTACCTGGCTTGGTACGATCAATACGTCAAAGGAGACGCCGTCTCCTCGGTCTCTCCCGGCGAAGAGAATCCTCGACCCCGCAAGCCTTGAGCGAACCGTTCGATCTTGATACCGTGGCCAAACGCGACCTGTCGATCCCCATGGACCGGGCACAGTGGATCGGGCTGCTCCTGATGCCGCCGCTCGCGGTGTTTCTCATCGCACCTTACGTGGCCCTCTGGAGCTTTTCGGCTCTGGGTACGGCCTGGAAGATGCTTCTGGCCCACCCGTTCCTCGCCCTTGTGCTGTTCATCGTCGGGGTCGTGATCCATGAACTCCTGCACGGCCTTTCGTGGTGGTACTTTGGCCGAAAGCCTCGAAGCGTCATCAAGTACGGGTTTCAGGTGAAAACCCTGACCCCATACGCGCACTGCACCGAGCCCATGGACGTACGGGCCTACCGCATCGGAGCCGCGATGCCCGGCCTGGTCCTGGGCATCGCGCCGTGGCTCGTCGGCCTGGCGACGGGACACGAACCGAGTCTGCTCTTCGGCTTGCTCTTTACGATAGCCGCCCTGGGCGACGCCATGGTGCTCTGGATGATCCGGCACGTTGAACGGGGACGGTTGGTGATCGACCATCCCACCCAGGCAGGCTGCTACGTGATTGAGCCGGACGATGAGGGACGTAACAACCCCGGAACGTAGCCTGCGTGCCCTCCCACGCTAGATAGCCGCCAGCGCCTGGTCCAGGTCTTCGATCAGGTCTTCGACATCCTCGACCCCGACGGACAGGCGAATCAGCGTGTCTTTCAATCCGGCCTGGAGGCGTTCTTCGCGGGGAATGGAGGCGTGCGTCATGGAGGCGGGATGCCCGATCAGGCTCTCGACGCCGCCGAGGCTTTCGGCCAGGGAAAAGAGGCGCGTGCCGCTCAACACCCGGTGCGCCTTGTCCATGTCATCGTCCCGGAGCGAGAAGGAGACCATGCCGCCGAAATCGCGCATCTGTCTCTTTGCGAGGTCGTGGCCGGGATCGGCAGGCAGGCCGGGATAATGCACGTGCCCTACCTTCGGATGCGCCTCCAGGAAAGCAGCGATGCGCCGCGTGTTTTCGCAATGGCGCTCCATGCGCAGGTGCAGGGTCTTCGTCCCTCGGAGCGTCAGGAAACAATCCATCGGCCCCGGCACCGCCCCGGCGCTTTTGACCAGAAAACGCAACGTCTCGTCCCAGTCTGCACGACTGGTGCACACCACGCCGCCGATGACATCGGAGTGCCCGGCCAGATACTTGGTGGTGGAGTGCAGCACGAGATCCGCACCGAGAGCGAGCGGCTGTTGCAAATAGGGCGTAGCAAACGTGTTATCCACCGCCACGTCGATGCCGTGCGCGTGGGCCAGGTCGCACATCCGGCGGATATCTACCACACGGAGCAACGGATTCGTCGGCGTCTCAATCCAGAAGAGCTTCGTTTCGGGCCGCAGGGCCTGCTCGACGGCGGCGAGATCCGTCATATCGACGAACGACGCACCGACACCGAACGGGCCGAAGACCTGGGTGATGAGGCGGTAGGTGCCCCCGTAGAGGTCGTTCGAGGCCACGATGTGGTCACCGGGCCGCAGCCCCTTGAGAATGGCATCGGTGCCGGCTACGCCCGAGGCAAAGCAGATGCCGTAGTCGGCCCCTTCCAGGGCGGCGAGGTTGCCTTCGAGCGCCGAACGCGTGGGATTGGACACGCGGGCATACTCGTGCCCCTGATGCACGCCCGGCGCTTCCTGTACATACGTCGAGGTCTGGTAGATGGGCGTCATGATCGCCCCGCTGGAAGGATCCGGCTGCTGCCCGGCATGAACGGCCAACGTGCCGAAGTGGTACGTTTTTTCGAGGGTCGGTGGATTCATAGAGTTGAGTCGAGGATTACCATAGAGCACGTAAAAAACGAACCCGAGCCTCAAACGAAGCCCGGGTTCGCTGCTACACAAGCAAGCAACAGGGCGCTACAGGTCGTAGCCGGCACATTCGGCAACGGCCTCCGCCTTTTCGATCTGGTTCGTCTGTCCGTAGGCCTGGTAGAGCGCCTGGCAAATACCCTGCAAGTCGGCACCCTGCGCTTCGGACACTTCCCGCGCTCGTTCGAGGGGGGCAATGGCCTGCTCGAAGAGCCCGCGCCGCTGGGTGGACAGTTCGTCTAGCTGCGCTTCCATCGCCGAAATCTCGTCGGCGGACAGGTCGGCGCGTTTTTCGCGGAGATTGTCGTCGATCTCGTTATACTGGGCGTTGATCGCCACCGCCTTGTTGACATACGCCGCGCCCAGGTTATACTGTGCATTCGCATACTCGGGGTCGATCTCGGCGGCTTTGGCCAATTGCTCGATAGCGCCGTCATAATCTTCCATTTCGAGCAGGATCGAGCCGTAGTTATACCGGTAGAGCTTGTTATCCGGCTCGTTTTCTACAGCGCTTCGATACACCCCCAGGGCCTCATCCGTTTTGCCGGACACCACGTAGGCATTCATCATGAGAGTCTGGATCTGCTCGCTTTCCGGATACACCGCGCGGGCTTTTTCCAAAACCGCGATCACGTTCTCATACTTTTCCTGCTCGCCGTACAAGGTGGCCAGGTAAACGAACGTGTCCTCCGAGGTATCCCCCTTCTCGATGGCGGATTCGAGAGGTTGGATGGCCTCGGCATTGCGCCCGCCGTTGAGCAGCGCAAAGGCCTGGTTGACGTAGGTACTTGCCGAATCAGGGAAGATCAACGAAGCATTGCCGAAGTAATCAGCGGCAGCACCAAATTCCGCGGAGCCGTTCTCGGTGTTCTGACCTCTGTTAAAAGCCTCCACACCGCGTTGAAACTCACTGAAGTAGGCGATGTTGAGCCGGTTGTCGACATCCGACCCCAGCGCTGGATCGAGTTCTTGGGCGCGTTGGTACGCCTCGATCATTCCACGGAAGAGCGTGTTGTGCTCTTCCACATCCCGCACGGCAAAGGCCTTTTCCTGGAGCACGCGGCCCTTGATCTGATACGCCTCGGCGTTCTCAGGATTCGTTTCCAGCGCCTTGTCGATATTCTCCAGAGCGCGGTCGTAATCCTTGTTGTTCAGGTCAAGTTTGGCCCCCTCCACGTTCGGATCGCTAGAGCATCCACGGGCTCCAAGCAACAGGACTCCACCCAAGAGGATGGCTAGAAAGAGGGAAAATCGCTTCATGGTATCGGTGTGCTATGACTAGAAGGTATGAAATTCGGGTACAGGGAGACATCAAGATTTAAAGGTAACGCCAGCTAAAGGTTCTCACAAGACGGAAGCATGGATTCTATGTAGATTTTTCCAGAAAGGAACACGTGTGCCGGATGCGCTTTTGCCTGAGCATCATGCCTTATCCACCGTTGGATTACTGACCTTGCCCCTCCCTCTTGCCGAGGGTTCAGCGTATGCCCCCACACCCTGCGAACGCCACACGTACCGTGCCCACGCTGCACGCTCTGGTCGCCTCGATCATCGATTATGCGGGGCTCTTTCCTCCGGCGGACCTTCCCCTGGACGAAGCCATCCATCACTATGCGCGCTACCGTGGGGAACCCGACGCCTGGATGCTGGCTCGCTTCGTGATCCCCGTCCGTCGGCTCGAAGCCCTGACGCCGTATAGCGGTCTGTTTGCCGAACATCCGCCTTTTCGCTTTACCGTCCTCGGTACCGGCGGCCCCGACACCGAGGCGTTCCTCTCGGCCTTCCGGTCCGACCTGGAAACCATCCGGGCGTTTCACCAACGGTATCCCGGACAGGTACGAGTGGACGGAATGGAAGTCCGCCTGCCGGCGACGCTGCCGGGCACCGATACGGACACGATCCGTGCCTTCCTCGACGCGGTACGCCGACTCGCCGCCCCGGTCCATCCCGGCCTGGATCTTTTCTTTGAAGCGCCGCTGAATGACGCCCTGCGCCAGCACGCCCCGGCAATCCTCGAAGCGATGGCCTCGCATAACCGCGACCACGGCGAACGGGTGGGCTTCAAGATGCGCACCGGCGGCCTGATGCCCGAAGCATTTCCGGCCCCGGAACACCTGGCCTTCGCCATCCTGGCGTGTTTGAAAGCAGGCGTACGCTTCAAAGCTACTGCGGGGCTGCACCATCCCGTCCGCTGCTATCACGAAAGCGTGCGCGCACACATGTACGGCTTCTTTAACCTGTTCGGCGGGGCGGTACTGGCCGCCACGCACCACTTCGACGAAGCCACCCTGCGCACCCTCCTGCTCGACGACAACGCCGCCCATTTCCACTTCCACGATGACGCCTTCGTGTGGAACGGCTATTCGGCTTCGCTCAATGCGATCCGCCGGGTGCGCACCGAGTACGCGATCTCTTTTGGTAGTTGCAGCTTCGACGAACCCCGCGAGGATCTCCGAGCCCTCGGATTGCTGTAGATACCCGATTCCCGTCGCTATCTTAGCATAACGCATACGGACCTCTCTGTGTCACGTTTTAACCCACGCACTCATGCCTGATCCGACCACGGACCCTTCCCTGCAATCCTTCATCGAAGTCGCCCCCAACGGACATTTTCCCATTCAGAACCTGCCTTTCGGGGTCTTTCGGCCCGGGGACGGGGCTCCTCCCCGCGTCGGCGTCGCCATCGGCGATTTCGTCCTTGATCTCTCCGTCCTGGAAGAAAACGAACTCTTCG
>JBHHWM010000004.1:0-52858 GCA_046756545.1 Rhodothermales bacterium
GGCCTCTACGACGACCCCGGGCTAACCGACTACGTGGTTCGCGTCGGCGAGAGCGTGTTGGCCGAGAGCCACATACGCCGGCCCGGAGCCGATCTGGAGTTCAGTAACACCCCTTTCACCTTTCGTGTGCTCGACAGCCCCGTCGTGAATGCGTTCGCGCTGCCCGGCGGCTACGTCTACGTCACACGCGGGTTGCTCTCGCATCTCAACAACGAGGCGCAACTGGCGGTGGTGCTGGGGCACGAGGTGGGGCACGTCGTGGCCCGTCATGCCTCGCAACGCGCCGCCACCCAGCAACTCGGTATGCTGGGGATCATCGGGGTGGCGATTGGCGGACAGGCCATCTTCGGGGGCTCGGCGGGCGAAAACATCCTCGGGCTCGGCGGAACGGCCGCCCAGTTGCTCTTCCTGAGTTACAGCCGGGACAACGAACGCGAATCCGACAACCTGGGCGTGGATTATGCCGCGCTTGCCCATTACCGGCCCAATGAAGCCGCCGCGTTTTTTAGCTCGCTCAAGCGCCTCGGCGCACAGCAGGAGAGCAGCATCCCCAGCTTCCTCTCGACCCACCCTGATCCGGGCGAGCGCGAACAAACGATTCCGCGCCTTTCGGCACAGTGGGAGGGCCGAGGTGCGACCCTCGTTAACCAAGAGGACTATTACGAGGCGCTGGGTTCGCTGGTGTTAGGGAATAATCCGCGGCACGGGTTCGTGGAGAACGGCGTCTTTTATCACCCCGATCTCGAATTCCGTTTTCCGGTTCCTGACGGCTATCAGGTAGATAACCAGACGTCGCAGGTTGTGATGATTGCACCGGACGAGAAGGCGGCGCTGTTCTTCACCATTGTAGATGAAGCCACGTCGGCCCGCGACGCGGCAACGAAGTTTCTGGCGCAGGACGACATTCGCGAGGTCGATAGCGGCTCGACGCGGGTGAGCGGCAATCCGGCCTTCTATGCCGTAGCCGACGCCAATCTGGATGACGGCAGCGAGGCGCGGCTATTGACCTACTACATCGAGTATGGCGGGCAGGTGTACCTCTTCCTGGGATTTGCGAACAAACAGGCTTTTTCTTCTTATCGAGATGCCTTCGAACGGTCGATGCGGGGGTTCGACCGGGTTACCGACCGGCGCGTCTTGAACATCGAACCTACGCGCCTGCGCATTGTGAGGGCTGATCGGAGCGGTCCCTTCCAGTCGTTTCTTCCCTCCAACCTGCCGAGCCAGTTTACGCCGGAGGGTTTAGCCGTTCTCAACCAGGTAGCCCTCGACGAGCACATCGAGCGCGGGCAGCGCCTGAAACTGCCGCGCTGAGCAGGGGCGTCGCCGGTCAGAACAAAGCGGCACGAGCGACCCGGTCAGGCCGGATCGGTGTCGTTGGTGGGCGGGATCAGCGTCGCTTCGCCGGCCAGCGCCATCTTGCCTTTGTAGTAGACGTACGTCCGCCCCTTGATGTGCTTGTGCTTCTCGATCTTCCCCGTGATTTTTACTTCCACCGTGATCTCAGAGCCCACCGGCACCGGGCGTAGGAAACGGCACGACAGCGATACGGCAATACTTCCGGGGCCGGGAAAGTCGCGCCCGAGCACTTTTGAGATGATACCGAGCAAGAACACGCCATGCACGATAGGTTTGCCGAACCGGGTGGTTTTGGCGTATTCGGCGTCTACGTGGATCGGGTTGTCGTCGCCGGTGATGGCGGCGAAGGTGCGAACATCTTCCTCCGTAATAACGTGCGTACCTTTGAACGTATCGCCGATCTGGAGGGATTCGTAGGTATGAATCGTTGAGGACAAATTGGTAGTCATGGATGCAAGGAGCCGCCCGTGCAGTGGTAGCGGATGGACGTTTCAAAGTAACAAATCACCTCTGCAAAACGAAACGTCACGCGCGCGGCTTCTTCGATTTCGCAGGGAGACGTAACGGCCTCCAATCAGCAAGATGGAGATAAGTCTCTGTTTTACAATTGATTGTGCCTTGTTTGAGCAGGCATTCAAGAATGCCTACGTTGCAAAACGACGCAGCATATCAGCCAGGGTGGGCGCACCGATTTCTTGCAATTCGTAATAGGCACGGAGGGCCGGTTTATCGATCTCGATGAGGTGGCGCAGATCAATGGGCGTGGCAATGAGCACCACGTCCGCCGGTGTGCGTCGAATCGTTTCGGCGAGTTCCTCGATTTGTTGCTGGCCGTAGCCCATAGCGGGCAACACCGGGCCTGTCGTCGGGTATTTCTCGAAGGTCTCCTGAATGGAGCCGACGGCATAGGGGCGCGGGTCGATGATGTCGGCAGCGCCGTATCGCCGGGCAGCGACCCAGCCCGCGCCGTAGGCCATTTCACCGTGGGTTAGCGTCGGGCCGTCCTCGATGACCAGAACTCGCTTGCCGTGCATCGACACGCCGCCGTCGACGAAGATGGGGCTGGCCGCGTCGATCATGGTGGCGGCGGGGTTGAGTTCCCGGGCGATGTGGCGGGCGGTTTCCACGTCGTCCAGCGCGGCGGTGTCCACTTTGTTGACGACCACCACGTCGGCCATGCGCACGTTCGTTTCGCCCGGATGGTAGCGCGCGGCGTGGTCGGGGCGATGCGGATCGACGACGGTAATGAGCAGGTCGGGGACGTAGAAGGAGATATCATTATTGCCGCCGTCCCAGATGACGATGTCGGCTTCCTGCTCGGCTTGGCGCAGGATGGCCTCGTAGTCGACGCCGGCATAGACGACGCGGCCGGCGCGCAGGTGCGGTTCGTACTCTTCGCGTTCCTCAATGGTGACGTCGTGCTGGTCGAGGTCTTCGAAGGTTTCGAAGCGCTGCACGGCCTGCCGGACCAGATCTCCGTAGGGCATCGGATGGCGCACCACGACGACTTGCTTGCCCATCTCGGCCAGGAGAGCCGCCACACGGCGGCTGGTCTGGCTTTTGCCGCAGCCGGTGCGAGCGGCGCATACGGCCACTACGGGCACCTGAGCCTTTAGCATCGTGTGATGCGGGCCGAGCAGCAGATAATCGGCTCCGGCGGCCAGGACGCGGGAGCCCAGGTGCATCACGTCTTCGTGAGAGACGTCGCTGTAGCTGAACACCGCCACGTCTACCCGGCGCTCGCGGATGATCTCGGCGAGCTGATCCTCCGGTTCAATCGGAATGCCGTCGGGGTAGCCGGAACCGGCCAGTTCGGCTGGATATCGCCGTCCGTCTATGTTAGGAATCTGGGTTGCCGTAAAGGCTACCACTTCATAGTCGGGGTTGTTGCGGAAGTAGACGTTGAAGTTGTGGAAGTCACGTCCGGCAGCACCAAGGATGAGAACACGTTGGGACATAGTGTGTCGAGGAATGGTATAAGGGAGAGTGGATGTGTGCTTTTCGGCACCCGCTCAGTTTGTTTAACGCGGTGGAAAATAAGGATTGCACCGTATTGATGGTATGTCGTTCGACGCCTCCAGGGCGTTCTTCGAGAGAAGTTGCCAATGGGATACGAGCGAAGCCCTTGCCGGGCTACGAAAAGATTCGCACCGTTTGCGCGTTGTAACGGCAGCCCTCGCCGGTCGTCCAATCAGAACAGAACACCGAAGGTGTTATTCAGAAAGACACAGGATTTGACCTGATGCTACGTATAAACCTATTCCCCTTGATCGGCTTGATCAGTCTCGCGGTTGCGATGTGGGGAGCCGGGGAACACCGTGCTGCGATCCGTTCGGAAGAAGTTCTGATGGTCGAGGATTTCGAATCGGTTCGGGAGAATGCCTTGCCGGAGGGCTGGGTGTATCTGGCCCGGCGAGGCGGTGACCGGGTGCCGCCGGAGCACGTCATGAACGCGCGCGAGAAGTTTTACGTCGTGCAAGAAAACGGCAACAACGTGTTGCGGGCGTACACCGAGGGCGAATCGCAGCGCATCTCACTGGTCAATCGAGAAGACGGATTCAACTGGGACCTCCGCACGCACCCGCACCTGGCCTGGGACTGGCGCGCGCTGCAGCTTCCCGAGGGAGCCAACGAAGAAGAGATCAACGATACCGGGGCGGCGTTCTACGTCACCTTCGGCAAAGACTGGCTGGGGCGACCTCGAAGCATCAAGTACACCTATAGCTCCTCGCTGCCCGTGGGCACCGTCGTCTCGTTCGGGGTGTTGAAAGTCATTGTGGTCGCCAGCGGCGCCGACGGCCTCGGCGATTGGGTCCGCATCGAGCGCGACGTTGTGGCCGACTATCGCCGGGTCTTCCGCCGCGATCCGCCGGATCATCCACGGTTCATCACCCTCTGGAGCGACTCCGACGATACGAAGAGCATCGCCGAAGTCGACTTCGACAACATACGGCTGCTTCCGTTGGATGAGTGACGGGTGCAGAGAAAGACGAACCGCGACCGCAAGCGCGGCCTTGTAAATCCCCCGTGTGTCGGTATCTTTCGTCCACATTCAAGGATGTGTGTATCCTGACATCATCGAGGGGGA
Source organism: Rhodothermales bacterium (assembly GCA_046756545.1). Classification (GTDB taxonomy): domain Bacteria; phylum Bacteroidota; class Rhodothermia; order Rhodothermales; family JBHHWM01; genus JBHHWM01. The sequence goes on from JBHHWM010000004.1 coordinate 4,448, forward strand.
CAGCCATGAAAAATTTGCGGTATCAAACACTATGCGTCGGGTTTCTGTTGCTCGGAGTCGTGCATACAGCAAAGGCACAAGACGCGTTGAAAATCTATATCTCAGCAGATATGGAGGGCGTGGTGGGGGTTGTAACCGGGGAGCAACTCGGTCCCTCCGGCTTCGAATACCAACGCTTTCGCACATTCATGACCCAGGAGGTGAACACCGCGATTGAGGCTGCCTTTGAAGCCGGAGCAACCGAAGTGGTGGTCAGCGACTCGCACGGCAACGGGCAAAACCTGTTACTGGAGAAGCTTCCCGACAACGTCGTCGTCGTTCGTTCCTGGCCTCGGCCCTTGTCCATGATGCAAGGCATCGACGCCTCGTTTGACGGAGCCATCTTCCTCGGCTATCACACGAGCACCACCAACACGCAGGGCGTTCGGGCGCATACGATGTCCAGCGCGCGCCTGACGGCGGTTCGGTTGAATGGCCGTCCGATGGCTGAAGCAGGCGTCAACGCGGCCATCGCCGGGCACTTCAACGTTCCGGTGATCATGGTCTCGGGAGACGACGCCATCGTGGAAGAAACAAGCGCCCTCCTCGGTGATGTGGAAGGGGCTGTGGTCAAGTGGGCCCTCGGGTTTCACTCGGCCAGGACGCTCACGCCCGAGGCCGGCTACAAGGTAATCGCCGAAAAAGTCAAAGCCGCGATAGGGCGTATTCGGGAGTTTAAACCTTATCGATTGGAGGGGCCTGTTCAGCTTGAGGTGAGTTTTAAAAACTACCGTCCCGTCGAAGTACTGGCCTATCTGCCCATCGTGGAACGCGTCGATGCCCACACGATTCAGTTTATTGGGCGGGACATGATCGAAGTATCCAAGTTTCTCGCCTTTATCCTGAACTACAATCCTGATCTGTCGCCTTAATGCCCCCGCCGCGTGACGAGTCGTTCGCCGGCGGTGGTCTATGCGCTGCTGATGAGAGAGCGGCTGTTCCTTTTCGTGGGCCTTCCGGGCTCCATCGCTTGCTCGATCCTTCTGAATTATGCATAAACGCTATTTTTCGACCCTGTTTGTTCTGATATATCTGATGCCGGTCTCGGCAGTGCAGGCGCAGTTTTCCATCGACGGCTTGCAGCCCACGTCGAGCGCCGATGTGGTGGCCGCGACGGTGCAGCTTCCGAAGGCGGGTGTCCGAGCCGGTACGGCATTCGAGATGTTCGTCGTGGTTCACGTGGCGGAAGGCTGGCACGTGAATGCGCACCGGCCCACCCTGAAGTACCTGATCGGGACGGCGTTTACCCTGGAGGCTGCTTACGATCTGCACGTGGCCGAAACCTACTACCCCGATCCCGTCCACCGACGCTTCGGATTCACCGAGGATACGTTGGTTGTGTACGAAGGCGTTTTTTCTATCATCCTGGCCGCTCGGGCCGCGAAGTCCATGCGGGCGGGATCGTACGCGTTAAAGGGTTCGCTGCGGGTGCAGGCTTGTAACGATCAGGTGTGTCTGCGACCGTCCACGGTAGCGGTGCCCGTACTCCTCCGGGTCGTCGAAGGCGAGTGATGTTTTCGTAGGATGTTTCTCTGGGATCCTCTCCGAGGGGATCCGGCGCTCAACGGGCCGTATATTTCAGCACGTCTGAGCTGTGACCACAAGGGATGAACGATGCTCTCGCCCCGCAATCTACTCAAACAGCGGCGAACGGGTAAAGGAAATCAGGAGATACCCGTTGAGGATTTGAACGACCTGGGGTTTGGCTCTCGGGTGGTGGAAGAAAGCCGGCTACGCCTGCTCAACCGGGATGGGAGCTTCAACGTGGCGCGCAAAGGGCTCAGCTTCTTCCGGTCCATGCATCTGTATCACGCGTTGCTCACGATGTCGTGGTCTAGATTTTTTCTCACCTCTTTGGCAGCCTACTGCGTCGTAAACGTACTTTTTGCCGTGGGCTTTGTACTCTGCGGGCCGGAGGCGCTCTCCGGCGTCACCGGCACCACGCTGTCGGCGCGATTCCTGGATGCGTTCTTTTTCAGCGTGCAGACCTTTACAACGGTGGGTTTTGGACACATCAGCCCGAACAGCCTGGCCGCCGACCTACTCGTGACGTTCGACGCGTTTGTGGGGCTGCTCGCCTTTGCGCTGGCGGCCGGGCTGGTCTTCGCCCGGTTTTCCCGACCCTCGACCCGGATCACGTTCAGCGAACGGGCCGTCATCGCGCCTTATCGCGACGTCACCGCCTTCGAATTTCGCATCGTCAACGAGCGCCGCAGCCAGTTGATCGAAGTCGAAGCCAAGGTAGCGGTGCGGCTGACACAGCACGAGGAGGGGCAGCGCACGACCCGGTTTCATTCTCTGCCGTTGGAACGGAGCAAGGTGGCGTTCTTTCCCCTGCACTGGACCGTGGTGCATCCCATCGATGAGGACAGCCCGCTTTTCGGGTATACTCCAGAGAGGTTGCAGGCCTGCCGGGCTGAATTCTTGATCCTGCTCACGGCCATCGACGATACCTTTTTGCAGGTCGTGCATGCCCGCTCCTCGTATCGGTATGACGAGGTCGTCTTCGGTGCGAGGTTCGCAGACTTGCTGGAACCCTCAGACGAGGGCATGGTCCGCATCGACCTGCGCAGGCTCCACGATATCGAACAGGTCGCTCTCTAACCCACGGTGATCGTCGAGACCGAGAAGCTGGTGGTATAATGCTTCGAACGAGGCGGCAGCGCGGTCCCAGGTCAGGTGTTCCCGCACGTGACACCGCCCGGCACGACCCAGTTGAAGCGCCTTCTCCGGATCCTTGAGCAGACGGGTGATTGCAGCAGCCAGCGCCTCAGGCGCATCCGGTTCGACCAGGATCCCCGTGTGGTTGTGGTGGATGATTTCGGGCGTGCCGCCTACGCGGGTACTGATGACGGGTACGCCGACCGCCATCGCACCCAGGATGGCCAGGCTGAAGTTTTCTTCCCGCGACGGCAACACGACCATCCGGGCTCCTGATAGGATGCGGGCCAACTCATCTTGAGGCATCCAGGGAAGGAGTTCGACCCGGTCGGCCAGGCCCAGGCGCTGGATCTGGCGCTCGATGGCTTGTTTTTCCGGCCCCCGGCCAATGAGGAGCGTTCGGGGGGCCTCGGCACCGATGATGCCGAGGGCATCCACCAGGGTATCGACGCCCTTGATGGCATGGAACTTACCGAAAAAGACAAGGGGGCCGCTCTCCATCGCTACGGGGTCCAGGTCGTAGGAGAGGAATTCTTCGGGCACGCCGTTGTGGACGACGCGCACGTGGGGCGGCTTCAGATGGAAGGCACGACGTACCAGGTCGGCAGCGAAGGCACTGGGCGGCACGCACAGGTCGGCGTGGCGGGCGGCCCGGCCTTGCATCAGATATTTTCCTTCCCTGAGTGCCAGCCAAACCTTATCCAGTGAGGATAATTTGTTGTTGTTGAGCAGCGCGTGCGGATAGCGTGGATGCCGGGGCGTGGCGATGAAACCGAAGCGATAGTGCTGCCGGAGCCGGTGAATCATCCCTCCTTCTTCGCCGTTGCTGTGGATCACGGTGTCCTGTTTGCGGTCGAGCAAGGATTCAACGACACGGGCCACCGAAAAGGCGTTGAGCGGGCGCAGCGGGGCGTTCCGCCGGCTACGCACGTCGAAAAACGTGGCCCAGTGCAGGTCGTACGGCAGATGGCGGGGATGCGCGATGGTTTCCCAGGGGGGCTTGGTATAGACGACGGACACATCATGCCCCCGACGGCACAGCGCGGTAGCCAGGTTATGAGTCGAGCGCTGTGCGCCCCCTCCATGGGCTGACCAAGGTGAGAAATCAATCGTCAGGATGATGTGCATAGCTCCTTGGTCATGGTTTCGTAAAGGTGATGGGCCGTATGATCCCAGGTGGCCTCCTGTATTACACGTTGCTGGCCGTTAGCTCCTAAGCGGGCGGCCAGGTTGTCATCGCACAAGAGGCGGAGTAGGGCCACCGCCAGCCCGGCTTCGTCATCCGGCTCTACGAGAAGCCCGGTTTCGCCGTGGCGCACGGCGTCGGGGATACCTCCGGATCTCGCTCCGATGACAGGCTTTGCGCAGGCATTGGCTTCCAGAAAGGCGATACCGAAGCCTTCGACGTGGGGACCGTCTTCGCGGGAAGGCATGGCGAAGACGTCGCACACATTATAGTACGAGCGCAGTTCGTCGTGCGGGATGGTACCCAGGAAACGCACGTAGTCGGTAAGGTGTAATTCGCGGGTGAGTGCTTTCAGACGTTCCCGGTCGGGGCCGTTTCCGCCAATCAGATAATATACGTTTGGAATCGTCCGGACCACCTGCGGCAGGGCGCGCAGCACGGTATCGATCCCTTTACGCGAAACGAGTCGGCTCACGGTCAGGATGACCTTTTGGTGATCCAGGCCAAGATCCCGGCGCAGCGCCCGGACATTGTCCATGGGGCGAAAATGGGTTGGGTCGGTGCCGTTGCCCAGGACCGTGATGCGCTCGGCGGGCACGCCGTGTCGTTGGAGCAGCATGCCGGTGTACCGGCTGACAGGGAACAGCCTGTCGGCGCGACGCAGGAGACCGGTACGGACCCGATTGAAAAACGAACCCAAAATACTATGACGCCTCCAGGGTTCGAGAAGTAACTCGCGCCCGTGGGCAGCCACAAAGATACGCCGGGGGCCTCCCAGCGGGCGTGCCATCCACGATGCCAGGACGGCCGGCCATTGGACGTGAAAAACGGCGTCGAAGCCGCGCTGACGGGCGAGCCTGAGCAGGGGGCGCAGCGTTTTGAGGCCGAACGTGTTGTACGATGCGCGTATGCGGACGACGTCGAATGGCAGCCGGGTGTCTACGGCGTCGGTGTTGGGCAGCGCAGGAGCCAGTACCGCGAAGTCTTCACACCGTTCGGCCAGGCGCCGGGCCAATTCATAGGCATAAGTTTGCGTGCCTCCTACGTCGGGAGGGAAGTCCTGAGTGATGAGCAACAGGCGCATACAGGCAACCCAATAGAACAAACGGATCGCGAACGGCAACGTCGGGCAGCCCCAGGACGCACCGCATAAAAAGCGCCTTGTAAGCGGAGGCGCGCCGCACGTTCCCGTACGTACGGTGAGGGTGCATCCGGCCTCTGCGAATCCGACCTGGAGCCGGCATGTAGGCCCGGCACGGCCTCTCGGTAGCTGCCCGAGACGACCGATGCTCGTATATTGGCCGAAACGGAATGCTTGTTGGACCCCCGATTATCTCATGGGACCGAGTTCTGAGAAGAAACCATTCTCTCTGTATCGAAAGCCGAGCGTTACCCGGATCACGCTCAACCGGGAACTGATGCGTCAGTTCGAGCGGCTTGGGCGGCGTGGAGCCGGCGTCGTGCTCGATGTGGGCGCAAAGCAGGCCCCCTATAAAGAACTCATCGCGGCAACGAGCTATATGACGCTGGACGTGGATGAGAGCAGGAAGCCCGATATCTGTTGCGATTTGCACGACGTGCAATGGCCGTCGGAGACCTTCGACACCGTCGTGGCGACCGAAGTTTTGGAGCACCTGTATGAACCCCAGCGCGCCGTAGAAGAGATACGTCGTTTGTTAAAACCCGGCGGGGTGTGCCTTCTCTCGACGCGGTTTATCTATGAATATCACGCAGATCCCCGGGATTACTACCGATTCACACAGGACGCCTTGAGGCATCTGTTCAGACATTTCAGCCGGGTCGAGGTTCATGCGCACGGCAACCGCTGGCAAGCGGTGTGGCAACTCGTTGCCGGAAGTAAGCGCACCCTCGGCCTGTTGAGTTGGGCCAATCCGCTCGTGGCCCGGATCAAGCAAAAGAACACGAAGTGCCCGCTGGGTTTTGTGATCTGGGCCGAGAAATAGACGATATCTGGGTGCTACCCCCAGGGCCTCTATCTCCGGCTACGTCAGGCGTAGGCTTAGTTTTCGAATCCTCTCGAATGTCGTCGAGTTGAGGCGGCGCAGCCCCCGGTCGATAAAGAGCGCCCACGGATAGGCCAGGGCAAACAACAGGTACACATTAGCACTGAAGGATATTTTCATCGTCAACAGGATGCCTACGTGCATGCCCAGCACCAGCGTGATGACGGCAGCCCGGTAGCGTTTGAACCACATCAGGAAGGCAAAAAACTCCACCAGCAAACCGAAGACAAGGATCGCCGTGGCCACGAAGGAGTGGTCGAGCGCCAGTTGCTGGAGCCCGTTGAGATCGACGATGCCTGTCCGCGAGAAGGTATCGACCGTCCGTTCCTGGATCCACATCCAGAGGTGTCGGCCGTCGACCCAGGCCGGGCCGGTGGCTCCCAGCTTGCACAGCGCCGCCGACGTGTAGGCGAGACCATAGAAAAAGTAGCAGAGCCCGAGGACCATCCGCCGGATCTGCTTTCGCTCTTTGAAGGCCAGCGTGGATACGGCCAGCGCCAGCACGGCGATCCCCACGATGTTGGAGCCGTGCGAGATCTCGCCCTGGCTGTATCGCGCCACATAATGGAGGTGGAAGAGGAACAGCGTCACCAGATAGGAATAACGCCAGAGCCGGAGGTATCCCACGATGACCAGCACCGTCATGGCCACGGCGTTGATGATCCCCAGGTTGTTTTTAAACATAAACGTGATGTCGATATACTCGGCGATGCCGAGCGGCAGCACCACGTCGCTCAGCCGTCCCAGATACGGACCCCAGCGCCAGGCGTAGCGGATCGTCAGGTAGACGACGACCAGTTCGAAGAGCCGGTAGAAGATGATTTCCCCGACCGATTCTTCACGCTCGAAATCAAACAGGTTGGTCAGCAGCTTCTGTTTCATGGTCGGCCGGGATAGTCCAGGTGGGGGTTAAAGTAGGTGGAATCGGGACCCAGCAGCAGGAACGGCGTGAAGGTGACGGAGACGGAATCGCCGCTGATCGATCCGTCGGCGCGCAAGATCAGCAAGTATTTATCGGCGAGGTCCCCCTCAAACACACTGCGAAACCCGGCCACTCGCGTCGCATCCCAGGTTTTCGACTTGGAGATGAAGTTGGCGATGTCGTTCTGGTTAATGCCCACGTCATTGAGCGCGTACGCCGTGCCCGGCAGGTCGTCGAAGCTGCCGGGGTGCCAGGAGATCGAGTCGTCCGGCACTTCGCGCACGAGCGACCGCACCCATGGATGACCGCCCCGCGAGAACATGGGATAAATGCTGAAAGGCCAGAATTCGCCCAGTTCGTGGTGGCGTTCCTGGGGCCAGAACTCTCCCAGGTGCGTGAGGACCAGCAACGTGTTGAGGACAAGCAAGCTTACCAGCAGACGGCCGGCTCTTTTGTAGAGGGGCATGGCGTCGAAACGGGTCGGTTGACGGGGGCGACAGGGGGTGCCGAAGGCGAAGGCCCCTGAAGAGTAGCCGGAGAACGAACCTAAGGTCCGTAAAATAGAAGCTAAGAAATAAATATGCGATTCCTTTCTGCATTCCATGAAAAAGTACCGGCAATTCTGTATCTACTGGATAGACACGTTTGCATGCTGCGAAAAAAGCGGACAGGAGGCATCCCTGGCTACCGCAGCGATTCTACGCTCATTAACCTACACGAAGGTGTCCGTATTATGGCAAACATCACCCAACACCTCTCGGAAAGCGGGACGGCAAAGCGCCTGCTGACGCTGGCACTCACCCTGATACTCTGTGCCGGCCTGACCTCGCTCGACGTTGTGGCGCAGAAGATCCGGCTCGACGAAAGAGCCGCCCACGGTGCGTCGATGGCCTATCATCAGGGACGCTATTTCATGGCCTGGGCCGGAGAGAGCAACCAGCTCTACATCATGCGCGCCGACGAAGGCGTCGACTGGCGCGCCAAAATCTCGCTCGACGAACGAAGCAGTCACGCCCCCGACCTCGCTTCCGACGGCGAATTTCTCTATGTCCTCTGGGTCGGCGAGAACACCAACAACCTCTACGTCATGCGGTCCCGTGATGGGGTTGACTGGGTCAACAAGGTGCGTTTCGACGAACGGACGGATGCGCGCCCGGCGATCACCGGATCGGACGACGGACGCCTGTTGATTTCCTGGAAAGGCGAGGGAAGCAGCAACCTCTACGTCATGCAATCGCGCGACGGCGTCGATTGGGCCGCCAAAATACGCCTCGACGAGCGGACGAATAACGGCCCCACCCTCGCTGATCACAACGGCCGGTTCTACATTACCTGGACGGGCGAGAGCGAAAACCACATCTACGTCATGCAATCGCCCGAAGGGGTCGACTGGCGCGCCAAGATTCGGCTGGACGACCGCAGCCGGAAAGCGCCCTCGCTGGCCGTCTACAACGGCCGCCTGTACCTGGGATGGATTGGTGAAAGCGCCGGCGACATCTACGTGATGTCGAGCGACGACGGCATCGATTGGCGAAACAAGGTAAAGACCGGCGAACAAACGTTAAAAAGCATCAAACTCACCGGCGGTCACAAACTCGCCATCGCCTTTCAGGGCAAGTCGAGCGACAACATCTACTGCCTGATGTCGCGGGACGGGGTAGATTTCTAGCGTGTACACCCGATCTCTGCCCGGCGGCTGTCGTTGCCGGCAAGGCGTAGCGTAGGCATAGAGGCTCCCTCTTGTTCGGCGTCGAGCATGGACGAGAGGGAGCCTTGCTGTGCGTGTTCGGTGCCCTGAGACGCTGTTCACATTCTGTTGTCCCTTTGAAAGTCAGGCCGCATTCGATCACGGAACAAGGGCCTGGTGTGAAGGGCGGCAGGGGACGGAACGCTGCGTTTTCGCAAAAGCTGCATCCGCTCCACGAACCTGATCCGGGTGCTGCGTGTTCATGGTGTTCTCGTTTTGGAGCAGGATACGTCGGTATGACCATAGAGACACTCAAATCGCGCTGGGCCGCCTTTGCGGCGTCGAAGGGGGGACGCCGCGTGCTGAAAGGGGTGCGGGGGCTCTTTTTGCTGGGCATTCTGGGCTTTCTGGCCTATACGCTGAAAGACATCGACTGGCGAAGGGTAGCTGCCGAGCTACCGACGAATCCGCTATTCTACCTGCTCTTTCTGCTGCTCTACTTCATTCTACCTTTCGCCGAGCTACTCGCCTATCGGATCACCTGGACCTTCGACGCCTGGAAGAGCATCCCGGCGTTTATTAAGAAGCGCATCTATAATAAAGATGTCTTCCAGTACTCGGGGGAGGTGTTTTTCTTTACCTGGGCGCGCAAGAATGTCGGACTTTCTAACCTGGAGCTTGCCAAGACCATCCGCGATCAAAACATCGTTTCCTCGTTTTCCTCTACGATGGTTGCCTTTATGATGGTCGTCCTTTTTCTCTATGCGGGCGAGAAAACAGTGACCGACTGGGTGGGGGAGCAGGGACTTTCTATTCTTCTGGGGGCCGTCGTCGTAGTGCTGGTACTTACAGCGCTCGGGGTTCGCCTGCGAAAGTACATCTTTTCCATGGCCTGGAAAACGGCATTGCTCATTTTTGCCGTGCACGTCGTGCGGCTTGTGATCGGGCAGACGATGCAGATCAGCATCTGGGCCGTCGCGATGCCCGAGGTGCCGCTTCGGGTCTGGTTCACCTATGCCGCGCTTTCTATTGTCATCACGCGCATCCCGTTTTTTCCTCAAACCGGGCTCCTCTTCACGTCCCTGAGCATTACGATGGCGGGCGGGATGCAGGTGTCGGAGGAGGCCATCGCTGCCATGATGTTAATGATCATCGGGCTCAGCAAGGCCCTGAACCTCCTCTTCTTTGCCATCCTTTCGCTGACGGGCCGGCGGTCGGACGTGGAGATACGTGCAGAGGAGGCTGAGCCGCCCGTCGCGATCCGGGAGGAGCAGCCTGTACCCCAAGAGGTCCTGTGACGAAAGGCCGATCCGTCGGGATGGCATACCATTTGATAAAATCGGAGCAACCCTGTTACCGAGTGCGTGGAATCTGCGACTGTTGGGGTACGTACAAGCGATCAATACGAACAGACCCTCTCCAGAACATGGCGAACCGTTTTCGGTGGATCCTTTTCCTGAGTGTGCTCCTTCCGCTGACGACCGTCTCTTCGGGCATTCGGGAAGCTTACGCGCAGGCCCCCATCCTTGTCGATGATTTTGAGGGCTACGAAGCGGGAGTGCCTCCCTACCTGTGGAAGCGGCCGCATCAACGCTCACGCTCGCTTTTGGACCTATCCCGCGAGTTGGAACGCGACGACGACTATTTCGAGATCGTGGAGGAAAGCGGGAACAAGCGAGCCCGCGCCTACACCAGGAACGAATCCACGCAGGTCGTTCGTCCGAACGGAGACGGCTACCGGTGGAACTTGCAAACGCATCCCCGGCTGGCCTGGGAATGGAAGGCCGAACGCCTGCCCGACGGGGCGCGTGAGGACAAAGGCGGGCTCAACGATGCCGGGGCGGCGCTCTACGTCATGTTTGCCAGTAAAGACTGGCTTGGACGGCCCCGTAGCATAAAGTATACATACAGCTCCACGTTGCCTGTCGGTAAAACGGCGAAGTACGGGCCTCTCCGCGTCGTCGTAGTGGCCAGCGGAGCCGACGGCTTCGGGGAGTGGATGCGCATGGAGCGCGACGTGGTGGCCGACTATCGCCGGCTCTTCCGACGCGACCCCCCCGACGAGCCGGTCTACATCATGATGTGGAGCGACTCCGACAATACCGAATCCGTCGCCGAAGTGTTTTTTGACAACATCGAGTTGCTGCCGGAGAACGAGTAGCGGCCTCCGTTGTTTGACGGTCGTTGCCTTGTTGCGGATCGTCGGTCTCACCCTGGTTTTTCCTGAACATCAACCGTCAACGTCTACGTCATGGATCGTCTATTTGAAGCGTTACGCCCTTTTATCCGAGGCGTCGTGCGCCGGGCCGGTTGGGTATTAGCCGTTGCGCTCCTTGGCTCCGGGCTCGGGGTCTACTCCGCGTTTCACCTGCGCATCGATACCGACCTCTCGAAGCTGATTCCGGAGCATTATACGAGCGTGCAGGCCCTGGAGCGGCTCCGCGCGACGGTCGGAGGGGGCGAGACGAGCGTTGACATAGCCATCGAAAGCCCGTCCTTCGAAGCGAACAAGGCGTTTGCCGAGGCACTCATTCCGGGGGCGCTCAAGCTCCGGCGAGGAGGTTCCGGAGAGCCGTATTTCGTGCGTGCCGAGCTGCGCCGGGATACGGAGTTTATCAAGGACAATGCCCTTTATTTTGCCACGACCGCCGAACTCGATCAATTAGAGACCTATCTGGAAGACAAGATTGAGGAGGCTAAGCTGGAGGCTAACCCGTTCTTTTTCGACCTGGAAGAAGATGAAGAAGTCGATGGCGATTCGATAGCGCAGGAAATGCTGGCTACCTACGACGAGATCGTGGGCCAGGAATATCGCGTCTCGAAAGACAGCACGGCGCTCGTCGTGCGCTTTTTTACCGGGGGGTCGTCTACCAACATCAGCTACATCGAGGCGTTGTATAGCGATTTCGAAGGCTTGATTGGAGAGGTGAGCCCGGCGTCCTTCCATCCCCAGATGGAGACGACGCTGGCCGGGCGGCTGCTACGGCAGAAAATCGAGGTGCGTACCATCACCGAAGATGTCAAAGGCTCGTTCCTGGTCGGCATCATGGCCGTGTTGCTGACGGTCGTCCTCTACTTTTTTTACAAAGCCTACCGGGCGCGGTCCGGCGGGCGTTTTGATGGGCGCGTGCTGCTGTCGGAACTGGCGCGCACTCCCGTGATGGCGCTGCTCATCGGGCTGCCGCTGCTGATGAGCCTGACCTGGACTTTCGGGATGGCGTACCTGGCTTTCGGAGCACTCAACCTGATGACCTCCACGCTGGGCCTCGTGCTCTTTGGGCTCGGCATCGACTATGGCATCCATTTCTATGCGCGGTATACCGAGGAACGCGGTGCCGGGCGCACCGTGATGGAGGCCGCCGAGCGCACCTTTACCAGCACCGGCCAGGCCATCGCTATCGGTGCGTTGACCACCGCGGCGGCACTCTACATCCTGATTCTCGCCGATTTTCGAGGCTTCAGCGAATTCGGGTTTATCGCGGGTACCGGGGTGCTCTTCGCCCTCATCGCGATGACGGTTGTGATGCCTGCGCTGCTGGCGGTTTTCGAGCGTATCCGCCTGCTGAACCTGGAATCGGCTCCCGCGTCGGCCCCGGTTCGGGAGGTCGCTGCCAGGCGCTTTCCGGGGGCGCGCAGCGTCGTGCTGGTGAGCCTGGGCTTGGTCGTCGCGGCGCTTGTGTTCTCGACGAGGGTCGAGTTCGAATATCGATTCGGCGAACTGGAGCCGTCGTATCCGGAGTGGCATGCGGTCAATGTGAAAGTGCGACAAGCCTTCAGTGATCGCAATCGCCGCAATCCGGCCTACGTCGTCCTCGACAGCCAGGATGAAGTGCCGGCCGTCTTGGCGGCGTTGCGGAAACATATGGCGCAGGACACGTCCCGGACGATCCGTAGCGTCGAGAGTTTGCAAGATCGATTTCCCGTTGCGGCAGAAACGGCGCAAGCCAAGCTGGCCCGCATCGCCGACATCCGCGCGCTGCTTGCCGATCCGTTCCTGCAAGCGGAAGCGTCGGAAGATCTGGACAAGCTACGCCGGGCCGCACAACCCCGGGCCCCTATTGCCCTGGCCGACGTGCCGGAGTTTCTGAAAAAACAGTTCACGTCGAAGTCAGGCGAGATCGGCAATTTCATCGTCATCTATCCTTCGGTGGGGCTCTCGGATGGCCGCCTGTCCATGGCCTTTGCCGACGACGTGGCCACCATTGTGACCGAAGACGGGCAGGAGTATCACGCGGGTTCTCCGTCCATTGTAGCGGCGGACATGCTCCGCTTGATGCAACGTGAAGCGCCCTGGATGGTGCTGGCCACGTTTGTGATCGTGGCGCTGTTGATGTGGTTCAACTTTCGTGCTCTGCGGTGGGCCTTGCTGGCGCTGATGCCCCTCGCCATCGGGGTATTATGGATGTTGTTGTTGATGGAAGTCTTCGGGATGCGGCTCAATTTCTACAACCTCGTCGTGTTGCCGGCAGTGCTGGGCATCGGCAACGATGCCGGAGCGCACATGGTCCATCGCTACTGCGAAGAAGGCGCGGGCTCCATTCTGGCGGTCCTTCGCTCGACGGGCGAGCACGTGACGATGGGAGCGCTCACGACCATGATTGGTTTTGCCGGCCTGCTGTTGAGCTTTCATCCGGGGCTGAATACCATCGGGGCGCTGGCCGTGGTCGGTATCGGTACGACGCTCGTCTCGGCGCTTGTCTTCCTACTGGCCTTGCTTCAATGGTTGGAAGATCGTCGCACCGTGGCCACCACCGAACCGGAAGCCTCTGCGGCGGCATAAGACGGCCGGACCCTTTCCATTTATGAGGATAGGGGGTGCAAACTCCCCACGCCTGTGGGGAAATCACCCACATTAAAAACGGCGTTTCTCCCCACAATGTCATAACGGATTTCTTTGCAATTACAGGGATACGCTGTTTGCTTAGGAGAACCCTTCACAGTGTTTCGGGAGGCGCTGTGGCAAATTGCGTACTTCTCCATCCTCGGTCATCCGTACGGGTCAGACGTCTCTGTGTCGTTAGTATCCCCCCTCATCTGTGCTTTCACGGCGTTTAACCCACGGATGACCGAGGAAAACAGCAAACGCGAGGAGGTATGGATTTAACCGGGAAGGTTTGCCTGGTTACCGGTGCTACGGCTGGCATCGGGAAAGCCACCGCCGTTCACCTGGCTCGTCTCGGTGCCCACGTCGTCATTGTTTGTCGCAATGCCGAACGTGGCGAACCCGCCCTCTCACACATCCGGCATGAAAGCGGCAACCCCGAGGTTGAACTGCTGACGGCCGACCTCTCTTCGCAGCGTGCCATTCGGGACCTGGCCGAGGCATTCAAGCGCACACACGAACGCCTCGACGTACTTATCAATAATGCCGGGCTCTACCTCAGCGAGCGCACAGAAACCGCCGACGGCATCGAGACCACCTGGGCCGTCAACCACCTGGCCCCGTTCCTGTTGACGAACCTGCTCCTCGATCTCATCAAGCGCAGTGCCCCTTCGCGCATTGTTACGGTGAGTAGTGAGGCGCATCGCGGGATAGGGATCGATTTCGACGATCCGGGCATGGCGAACGGGTATAACTGGTTGCAGGCCTACAAGCAGTCGAAGCTGGGCAACGTGTTGTTTACCTACGAATTGGCGCGTCGGTTGGAGGGGACGGGGGTCACGACGACCTGCTTACATCCGGGGGTAGTGGCTACGCGCATCTGGAATCGTAATAGCAACGTGATCAGCCTGTTGATGCGGCCGCTGAAACTGTTCATGACGAGTCCCGAGGAGAGCGCCGAGGCGGTGGTTCGGCTGGCGGTGTCGCCCGAACTGGAGGGAGTGACGGGGACGTATTTCAAGCAGAAGAAGGAAGTGCGTTCGTCGCGGGCGTCGCACGATGAGGAGATGGCTCGGCAGCTCTGGCACCTCAGCGAACAAATGACCGGGCTGGATGCTGCGGGCTAGCCCGGTGTTTTTTTCATAGATTCAGTGTTGGTACGTTCGCTGAGACAACGGATTCTACTTCGGAGAATCATTATGAAGATTCTGCTGGTCAGCCCCCCCAGTGGTGAGTTGACAATCGGGTTGAAATACCTGTCCAAAGTCGAACCATTGGGACTGGAGATTCTTGGTGCGGCGGTACCCGGGCATCAGGTTGAGGTCCTCGATATGGAACTCGACACCAATCTGATAGGCACGCTGGAACGGTTCCAGCCCGACGTTGTGGGGGTCAGCGCGCAGGTGGTGCAGACCTACGCTGCCCGTCGCGTTCTCAAGACAGCCAAGGCATTCAATCCTAAGACGCTCACGCTGTTAGGCGGTCATCACGCAACGCTGTGCCCCGAGGAATTCAACGCGTCGTATATCGATGCCGTCGTGCTGGGTGAAGGGGTGACGGCTTTTCAGGAGGTCATCGAGCGACAGCGTCAGGGCCGCGACTTCGAGGATGTAGCCGGGTTGGCGATTCCACGCAACGGGCACATGCACTATACGCCGACACGCCCCATCCCCGCGACACTCGATCATCACCCGTTGCCCGACCGGTCTCTGACAGCGCGGTATCGTTCGCGTTATTATTACTTGCACGAGTCGCCCGTAGCGGCCATCCAGACCTCGTTAGGCTGTCCCTATTCGTGCAATTTCTGCTCGTGTCAAAAATTCACCCGGCGGCGCTTCATCCCGCGCGCGCTCGAACTCGTCGTAGAAGATCTGAGCCGGATCGAGGAGGAATTCGTGATATTCTGCGACGATCACTCGTTCACCGACGTGCAGCGTATGGAGCGGCTGCACGAGTTGATAGCTGCTCGTGGGATCAAGAAACGATACTTTGCCTATACCCGTGCCGACACTGTGGTGCGGCATCCGGAAACGTTCGAACGATGGGCGCGCATCGGCTTGCAGGTTGTGATGACGGGACTGGAGGCCATCGATGATGCCAGCATAGACATCGTCGACAAAGGAACCAATGCGTCGATCAACGAGCAAGCTGTAGACATTCTGGAGAAGTGCGGCATTGGCTTGAGTGCCGGCTTTTTGGTTATGCCCGACTTTACCGAAGCCGACTTCAAGCGCATCGACGACTACATCCGCGCGCGGCCCAGCATCGTCCTGACCGAACTCACCCCCCTCACCCCCCTACCTGGAACCGACCTACATGCCGAAATAAAAGACACCATCCTGACTCATCATCGGGAAGTGTATGATCTGGCCCACTTCGTCGTGCCGACTGAGTTGCCGTTGCCGGAAATGTACCGCCTGATACGCAAATACTACTTTCGCGCGATATGGCGCGCTGTCATGCGTATGCGTCTGTACCGGCCCAAGATTCTCTTTCAGCGCCACATTCCGCGTTTGCTTGCCGGAATCATGCGTACGGCCAGGATCATGGGGCGCTCGGGAGCTATCAGGAACGTGCCTGTTCCGCGAGAGGTGTGATGGATATTCAGTACTTTGGTTGGTCAGGTGTGGCGATTCGGCATGCCGGCGTTTTGGTCGGGTTCGATCTGTATGGAGACGCCGTGACGTGGGACAGGCTAGGCGACGCGACGGCGACGATTTTGTGCCTGACGCACGGCCATCCCGAGCATTGCGGTTCGTTACGGCGCTTCCTGGCTACGACCGAGGCACATTCGCGCCTGCCCACCACGCACATTATCTCATCGCCGCCTGTTGTGAAGCATGTAGCAGGGAATGGGAGGCTTCCATCAGACCATGCCCATGGCGTCGATGATGGCGGGCGCGTTACCGTCGGCGAGGTAGAAGTTGCGGCCTTTGCCTGGAAGCATTTTCCCTTGCTTCCGCCGGGCATGCGTGCCAAGGCCACGTACACGGCCCGCTTGCTGAGACGGCCAATCCGTTTAGCGCGTATCGGTTTTAGCAGCCTGGGGCTCCCAGTGCGAGCACCTATGATCGGCTTTCATGTCACATTCGCCGATGGACGCACTGTGTTAAACTACGCCGAAGGGCTGCATCGGTTGACTGATCCAGACGAAGTTAAAACCGTCGCACGAACGCTGTCGGCGGAGGTGTTGCTGTTCGCCATTGAGCCGGAAGATGTAGAGGTGATCCCTCGTTGGCTGGAGATGTTGCGCCCTTCGACGGTGTTTTTGTACGAAGCGCACCGCCCTTGGCGCGAGCTATTCCGGCTGCCCTACGTCGATCTGCAAACCTATGCGGACGAGCTGTCAGCCCGTTTCCGGCACACCCGATTCAATACGCTGATAAGTGACAAAGCGATTGAATCAACCGTTCAGGCTTTATAAGAGAGGGCTCTCCCGATTCGATGCCTGTTCTGCAAAATGACCGTTGCCCCTGGCAGCATTAGCTACAGGGTGTTTCGATGAGGCGCGTCGGTTCGGATGAGCCCGGATCCGACGACGCTCGGCCATTCCCCTGATACCGGCCATTGACAACCGGTTCTGGGCACAGGATATCCTGATAATAGCCGGCAATACGATCCAATACCGCATCCCAGTTGTACCCCTGCGCACGACGCAACGCCTCGCCCCCCATCCGACGACGCAACCCCGCATCCAGCACCAGACGCTCCACACACTCAGCAAAACTAGTCACAACCCCCGGCACCGCCAAGTACCCCGTCTGATCCGGCACTACCAGCGAACGACTCCCCAGCGCATCGGCACACACCGTCGGCAACCCCGAAGCCATCGCCTCCAACGTCACGTTGCCGAAGGTCTCAGTCTCGCTCGGAAACAGAAACACGTCCGACGACGCATACGCACGCGCCAATGCCTCGCCCCTGAGGTACCCGGTGAACGTCGTCTCCGGCAGGCGCTTGCGGAGGGTAGCCTCGATGGGACCTTCGCCGACGATGAGGCTTCGATGCGGAATCCCCCGCGCACGCAACACCTCCAACACCTCCGCAAACACCGCCAACCCCTTCTCCCACACCAACCGACCCACAAACGCAATCACTACCTCCTGTTCCCCTATACCCTGCGACCCCCGCCAAGCCTGCGAACGACGCCCCGGATGAAACAACGACGTGTCCACCCCCCGCTGCCACAATCGCAACCCCTCCGTGATACCGTGCGAACGCAACACCGACGCCATCGCCTCCGACGGCACGTAGATGTGCCGACAGTGCCCGTAGAACCACCGCAGGTACCACCAGACAAAGCCCTCGGCAAACGAGAGGTTGTAATACTTGAGATAGGAAGTGAAATGCGTGTGACAGGAGGCCACTACGGGGATGCCCCACTGTCGCCCCAGGCGCACGCCCCGGCGTCCGAGCAGGTCGGGCGAGGCGATGTGGATCATCATGGGGTTGAAGGCGGCGACCTGTCGGTAGATCGAGCGGGGTAGACCGCGAGAGACGGGGTAGTCGGGGCGTCCGGGGAAGGGGAAGGAGGGGACGGGAACGAGGGTGCCGACGTGGTTGATGGGGGGGTTGTCGATGGTGGGGGCGAAGATCTGTACGTGGGCTTGTAGGTGTTCGAGGTGGGCCACGAGTCGGTTGAGGGTGAGCGAGGATCCGTCGGCGATGTGGTTGTAGGCGCCGGTGAAGATGGCGATGCGTTTGCCGGCCAGGGATGCACCGGGCACCGCATGCCCGTTTAGTTTGCTGAAGTTGGGTATACCTGTCATAAGGAAATAGCTGTCCCTGGAATGGATGCTTTTTGCCGAGTGCGGCCTGGGAAGTTACGTAGCTTAAGTGGGTGATGAAAGAGGAGCAGCCCGGCCAGACAAAACGGTCTCATCCTTCAAACTCAAACCAGCCGCCCCGAGCGCAGAGAAAGTAACACCGTGGATGAAAAGGAGGGCAGATCGGTGTGAAGAACGTTTTCGCTATCCCCGCTATCATGGTGGGCGGAGGCCGTTCACGGCGGTATGGTGGTTCGGTTAGAGAAGTATTTTTTCCACCGATACCGGTGATTCATCGGTTGGGATGTGAGGCAGCAAGGCTCTCATCGCCTGCGCGTATTGATCTGCTACGGTGGCCCACTGGAAGGTCTGGGTGGTGTGTCGGGTCGCCTGCCGGGAAGCGGCTTCCAGTGCTGCCCGGTGGTGATAGTAGGTCATGATCGCTTCGGAGAACGCCCATGCATTACCGCTCTCGACGAGGTGCCCGTTGATTCCTTCTGTGATGACGTCCTGAATGCCTTCGAGCCGGGAGGCTATTGTGGGCAGCCCGGAGAGCCCGGCTTCCAGCATAACTACGCCGAACCCCTCTATGTCGCCTGGCACCGGGATGTTGGGCATGAGGAACAGGTCGGCCCCGCGATAGAGCGCTGCGAGATTCTCTTCCGACACCCGGCCCAGCAGACGGACGCGCTGTTCCAGGCCGTGTCGTCGAATAGCGTCGGCGATGGCGGGCGCTTCGGGGCCGTTTCCTGCAAGCCAGTAGTGCACGTCGTCTGGCAGGAGCGGCATCACGTTATCAATGAACCATGCAAATCCTTTGCGTTCCACCTGTCGCCCCACACTACACAACAGCAAAGCATCGTCCGGCAATCGATAGTCCGGGGAGCCCAGCGTCTCTAAGAGCACCCGGCGTCGTGCCTCGAAAGAGTGAAGGGGTGCAAAGCGGTCAGGGTTGATGCCGTTGGGGATGACACGCAGCTTATCGTTGGGGAGTCCACGCTCCAGGCAGGCTGCGCCGGTGGCCCGGCTGACGGGGAACACAGCGTCGCACGCGGCAAACATGCGACGCACGAGGCGCTGGTACGGACCGGGTTGGGTCACGTCCCGGCCGTGGGCAATGATGGCCATCGGAATGCCGAGTGGGGCCAGGGTACGCTGCAGGAGAACAACCAGCGTACCCGAAACCATCGAAGAGAAGAGCACCGCGTCGATCTCGCCCCGTTCGGCCTTGCGTTGGATCTGTCGACACGTTCTGAGCAGCCAGGGAATACCAACCACGTGATGCATGCGCCAGGAACTGCGCAAGATGATCGCATCGAGCGCGACATTGGTATGCCGTTGCAGGGCCTGATACAGTTCGACTGCTACACGCTGCATCCCGCCAAGATTGGCGAGTGGGCGATTTGGGGGAGGAAAAGATTGGGATATGTATAAAAGGCGCACGATATATTAACCGGTTACGGGTTCATTCGAAGTGGGGACCAGCACGGGCTCGGAGAACGCAAGATCGGACGATGCCATCCCGTCTCCTTCGGCCTCGCTGACCGTGATTCGCGGCGAGCACAGGATGTCCTGATAATAGCCGGCAATACGATCCAATACCGCATCCCAGTTGTACCCCTGCGCACGACGCAACGCCTCGCCCCCCATCCGACGACGCAACCCCGCATCCAGCACCAGACGCTCCACACACTCAGCAAAACTAGTCACAACCCCCGGCACCGCCAAGTACCCCGTCTGATCCGGCACTACCAGCGAACGACTCCCCAGCGCATCGGCACACACCGTCGGCAACCCCGAAGCCATCGCCTCCAACGTCACGTTGCCGAAGGTCTCAGTCTCGCTCGGAAACAGAAACACGTCCGACGACGCATACGCACGCGCCAATGCCTCGCCCCTGAGGTACCCGGTGAACGTCGTCTCCGGCAGGCGCTTGCGGAGGGTAGCCTCGATGGGACCTTCGCCGACGATGAGGCTTCGATGCGGAATCCCCCGCGCACGCAACACCTCCAACACCTCCGCAAACACCGCCAACCCCTTCTCCCACACCAACCGACCCACAAACGCAATCACTACCTCCTGTTCCCCTATACCCTGCGACCCCCGCCAAGCCTGCGAACGACGCCCCGGATGAAACAACGACGTGTCCACCCCCCGCTGCCACAATCGCAACCCCTCCGTGATACCGTGCGAACGCAACACCGACGCCATCGCCTCCGACGGCACGTAGATGTGCCGACAGTGCCCGTAGAACCACCGCAGGTACCACCAGACAAAGCCCTCGGCAAACGAGAGGTTGTAATACTTGAGATAGGAAGTGAAATGCGTGTGACAGGAGGCCACTACGGGGATGCCCCACTGTCGCCCCAGGCGCACGCCCCGGCGTCCGAGCAGGTCGGGCGAGGCGATGTGGATCATCATGGGGTTGAAGGCGGCGACCTGTCGGTAGATCGAGCGGGGTAGACCGCGAGAGACGGGGTAGTCGGGGCGTCCGGGGAAGGGGAAGGAGGGGACGGGAACGAGGGTGCCGACGTGGTTGATGGGGGGGTTGTCGATGGTGGGGGCGAAGATCTGTACGTGGGCTTGTAGGTGTTCGAGGTGGGCCACGAGTCGGTTGAGGGTGAGCGAGGATCCGTCGGCGATGTGGTTGTAGGCGCCGGTGAAGATGGCGATGCGTTTGCCGGCCAGGGATGCACGAGGCACTGCGTGCCCGTTAACCGATTCTAGATGCGGGGTATCTGCCATAAGGTTGTAATACGTCTCCTGGACACACCTTTGAAGTGAACGGAGTGCCTCGGAAATCCACGCATGGGTGAAAGTTAGGAACCTGGGTGTGGGCAGTAATGCCCCGTCCCCAACCGGCGACGAGTATCCTCCTTAGTATCGTCACCATGTCCAACATTACGCCGCCCTGAACGGGAAGAATCAACCGAAGGTTCTACCGCCAGGCTCGCCGAAAAGACGAGGAGCACCTGGATCGTTGAATTTCACTCGATTCTCATGAGGCGACGCATCGTGGACAAAGACGCTGCTACCCGTCAAATAAATACTAGCCGCACTCAACGTGCACGAAGTAACATGGCGACGAAAGAAATGAGGGACAACAGTCTCAAGCAGTATAGGAAAAGTCTAGCAATAGCACCAGCTATAGCACCTGTCTCAAGAAATGGCCGGTATGGCTATCAGGATGGGCCGCAAGGTCCTCCGGTGTACCCTCGGCGATGATGAACCCGCCGCGTCGCCCGCCTTCCGGTCCCAGGTCGATCACCCAGTCGGCATTTTTGATGACATCCAGGTTATGTTCGACGATGATGACCGAGTGCCCCTCGTCCACCAAACGATTAAAGGCGTCGAGCAGCTTGCGAATGTCTTCGAAGTGGAGGCCGGTCGTCGGCTCGTCGAAGACATAGAGGATGTGCTCTTGGGTGCGACGGCCCATGTGAGCCGCCAGCTTGATGCGCTGTGCTTCGCCCCCCGAGAGCGTGTTCGAAGGCTGCCCGAGCGTCAGGTAGCCCAGGCCGATATCCTGGAGCACGCACAGCTTGTTCACGATAGCCTTCTGGCCGGCAAAAAACTCGACCGCTTCGTCTACGGTCATATGGAGGATGTCGTCCACGTTCTTGCCGTGGTGCCGGATTTCCAGGACGTCCTTTTTGTAGCGCTTGCCTTTGCACGCTTCACACTCCAGGTACAGGTCGGCCAGAAATTGCATCTCGATTTTGACCACCCCTTCTCCCTGGCACACCTCGCAGCGTCCGCCCGGCACATTGAACGAAAAATAGCCCGGACGCAGCCCTCGGATGCGAGCCTGGTAGGTGCCGGCAAGCAACTGGCGGATGGCGTCGAACGCTTTGGTGTAGGTCACCGGGTTGGAGCGCGGCGACCGCCCGATGGGGCTCTGATCGACCATCTCGATGAGATCGAAGAGGCGATGGCCCCGAATGGCATCGTGCGCGCCCACTTTTGCCTCGCCGCTGTGCTGCCCCTTCATGCGGCGCAGGCCGCGGTACAGGGTGTCGTGGACGAGGGTCGATTTTCCGGAACCGCTAACGCCCGTTACACAGACGATCAACCCCAGCGGAAGACGGACGTCAAGCCGCTTCAAGTTGTGCTGCCGGGCGTTTTCGACCACAATCACATGCTCATCATTTACGGGCCGCCGTTGCGGGGGGACGGGAATCTCCTTGCGCCCACTCAGATACGCACCCGTCAACGAAGCCGTATCCTTCAAAATAGCGTCGTAGGAGCCCTGGAAGACCAGCGTGCCGCCGTGGCGTCCGGAGCCCGGACCGAGGTCCACGATTTCATCGGCGCGCCGCATGACGTCGGGTTCGTGCTCGACGACGATGACCGTGTTGCCGATATCGCGCAGGTGCTCCAGGATGGTGACGAGCCGGTCCGTGTCGCGGGGGTGGAGGCCGATGGTCGGTTCGTCGAGGACGTAGAGCGAGCCGACCAGCGAGGAGCCGAGCGACGTAGCCAGGTTGATGCGCTGGCTCTCGCCGCCCGAGAGCGTCTGCGACAACCGGTCGAGCGTCAAATAATCCAGGCCGACTTCGACGAGATAGCGGAGTCGTTTGCGGATTTCCTCCAGCACGCGTCCGGCCACCTGCTCCTCGTAGGGCGTAAGTTCCAGTTCCTCGAAAAAAGCGCGCGCATCCTTCGTCGTGAGCTCGCTGACCTCGCCAATATGCAGGCCGCTCACCTTCACGAAGAGCGCGTCCTTGCGGAGGCGGTAGCCGTGGCAATCCGGGCAGGCCGAGAATCCGCGAAAACGAGCATGGTAGATGCGGTAATGCATCTTGTACGAATGTTTTTCGAGGAACCGGAAGAAGCCGTAGATGCCCGGGTAGTCGCCTCGGCCATTCCAGAGGAAGGTGCGATCCGGCTCGGAGAGCCGGCTGTACGGGGCATCGATGTCGATGCGTTCCTGGGCGGCCACACGGATCAGGTCGCGGAAGTACTTGCTCCACTGGTCGGTTCGGAACGGAGCAATGGCCCCCTGCCGGATCGAGAGGTCGGGGTTGGGAATGATGAGGTCTTCGTCGAGGCCGGGCACGCGCCCGAAGCCCTGGCACGTCGCGCACGCGCCCACCGGGCTGTTGAACGAGAACAGGTGTGGCGTCGGTTCTTCGAAGCGTAGGCCGTCCCGTTCGAAGAATTCGCTGAAGGCCAGCATGGGGCCGCCGTTGGATACTTTCACCACGCACCGCCCACCCCCCTCGCGAAAGGCCTGTTCCACCGAGTCAGCGATGCGGGACTGGTTGGCGTCGTCGTCTTTTTTGAGACGGAGGCGGTCTACAAGCACCAGCAGGCGATTCCGGGCCACGCGTACGGTATCGGGCGGCGTTTCGTTGAGGTTGATGACCTCCTCTGTTTTACCCTTTTTGAGTTGCGCTTCGGTGGGCAGCACGATCAGGCGGAAAAAACCGCGTTGCTGGAGCGTCTCCAACTCCTTCTTGACCGATGCCTTTTTATGTGCCGGAAATGGGAAGCACAAGTAGAAGCGTGTCCGGTCTTCCCACTGCGCGTGGAGTGTGTCAGCGACCGACCGAGGCGAGTCTTTGGTCACCTGTTCCCCGCTTACGGGCGAGATCGTCTTGCCGATTCGGGCGTAGAGCAGGCGAAGGTGGTCGTAGATCTCTGTCTGCGTGGCAACGGTCGAGCGCGGGTTTTTCGAGAGGGTCTTTTGCTCAATGGCGATGGCCGGGGCCAGCCCCGTGATCAGGTCCACGTCCGGCTTGTCCATGCGTTCGAGGAACTGCCGGGCGTAGGCGCTCAGGCTCTCGACGTAGCGCCGCTGGCCCTCGGCGTAGATCGTGTCGAAGGCCAGCGAACTTTTGCCCGACCCCGACGGCCCGGTGAAGACGACCAACGTGTTTTTGGGCAGATCGAGGTTAAGGTCTTTCAGGTTGTGCTGCCGGGCACCCCGGATGACGATGTGACGCTTGGCTTTCTTGCGAGGAGGGGTGGAACCGTTGGTGTTGACGGGGACCTGGGCGGTAGAGGATGGGGCCATCGGGAAGGGAAGGACAGAGGGTGGGCGAAGGTGCTACGGTGGATCAGGCCTTATACGCACATGTGCAAAACATGATGCCGCAGAGGGGAGGAAAAATTACGATCTCGTCCGCATGGGTCCCTTCGAATTGCTCTGAGGGTGCGGAACAGCCCGGTAGGGGCTCCGGTTGCAGGCAGTCCGGGGCCAGGCGGTTTCGGCGATCCTATCGTTTCCTGTGCAGATACTCCATGGCGTTTCTGAATCCGCTCGTGCTGTTTGGGTTGGCGGCGGCGGCCATCCCGCTGATCATTCACCTCTTCAATTTTCGTCGGCCCAAGAAGATAGACTTCAGTTCGCTGGCGTTTCTAAAGGAGCTTCAGCGCAGCACCATGCAGCGCGTGCGGATCAAGCAATGGCTGCTTCTGCTGCTCCGGACCTTCGCTATTGCCTGCCTCGTTCTGGCCTTCGCCCGCCCCACGCTGGAGGGCGATCTGACCGGGTCGCTGGGCGGTCGGGTTCATTCGTCCATCGCCCTTGTGCTCGATAATTCGCTCTCGATGACCCTGCGCGATACGCAGGGCGAATACCTGGAACAAGCCCGCGACATGGCGGCGGGCCTCGTGGATCGGACAGAGCCGGGCGACGAGCTTTTTATTCTTCCTACCGCCTCGACTTCGGATGTGCTGCCCTCGGCCTACAAGAATCACGGCCCGGCCCTCGACGCCCTTGCCGACATCACGGTGCAGCCCGGCGCATCCAATGTCGCACGTGCGCTGGAGCGGGCCGCGACGCTACTCCAGGAAGCCTCCCATCCCAATAGAGAAATCTATCTGCTCTCGGATCTCCAGCGGAGCACCCTCCTCGATTCGATTCAAACCCAGATGCCGCATGACGTTCGGGTAATACTCCTGCCTGTTGGGGACCGTGCGCATGCCAACGTGGCGATCACCGAGGTGCGGGTGACCAGCCGGATCGTCGAGGTGGGCCAGGCGGCCCAGGTCGAGGCTACGTTAACCAACCATGGCACGGAGCGTCTGGACGGATACGTGGCGAGCCTTTACCTCGAAGGAGAACGCGTGGCGCAGGCGACCGCCGACCTCAACCCCGGCGTCTCGACCCCCGTGCGTTTTGCCGTTACGCCGCAGGCACGGGGTTGGCTTGCAGGGCTTGTGCAGATCGAGGACGACGCCTTCGAACACGACAACCTGCGCTACTTTGCACTGCATGTGCCCGAGAGGCGACGGCTCCTCATGGTGCGGGGTGAAGGACAGCAGACGCAGTTTGTCGAACTGGCGCTTTCTTCTCAACTAACGCGTGGACGCGTCACGTTCGACCTGGAAACCATCGATGAATCGACACTGACTGCCACGACGCTGGGCACCTACGATGCCGTTGTGCTCGTAGGCCCGCGCGACCTGTCGAGCGGGGAGGTGGCGTCCCTGACGCGCTACATCGATGGCGGCGGAGGCGTGTTGTTCTTCCCCAGCGAAGCGGCGCGCGCCCCTGACTACAACGCCCTTTTCGGGGGGCTCGGTGGCGGCACCTTCAGCGGCTTCAGCGGCTCGTTGAACGCGGGGCGTTCCATAGCTACCTTCGACCGCGTCGATCTGGAGCACCCGCTCTTCGAGGGCGTCTTCGAACAGACCGGGCTCCGGGGGCAGGCCGAAATCGAAAGCCCGGAAGTGTACTATGCGATGAACTATACCCCCAGTTCGGGCACCGAGCAGACGCTCATTCAGCTTTCGAGCGGTTTTCCGTTCATGCAGGAGATCCGGTACGGGCGTGGGGCCGCGTTCATTCTTACGGTAGCGCCCACCGTCGGTTGGAGCGACCTGCCGGTGCGCGGCCTGTTCATCCCGCTGCTCTACCGGTCAATCTACTATCTCTCCTCCAGTGAGTCGGTTCAGGGGGAACAACTCGTTGTCGGGAAGGCCGGTGAACTGCGGCTGACCGGAATCCCGGTGGGCGAATCGCTGCGCCTTGTCGCGCCGGACGGGGAAGAAATTACGCCGGAACAACGGAGCCTCTTTGGTGCCGTCCTGCTCCAGACCGACGCTTCCTTGCGCGCACCGGGTCTGTACGACATCCGGGCGGGTCAGGCGCTCGTCCGGCGGGTTGCGTTGAATCTGGACAGCCGGGAATCCGACCTGAACGTATTTGCGCCTGACGAAGCCGCCACGCGCCTCGCCGCTGCGACGGGCCTGTCCGTGCGGGTGCTCGATCCGGGGGCGGGGGGAGCCGAGGGGGTCGTCGCGGCCATCGAAGCCGAACGAACCGGCGTCGAACTGTGGAACGTCTTTCTCCTCGTGGCGTTGCTGTTTATGATCGCTGAAATGCTTGTCTCCATGCAGTGGCGTCCCGAAGCTGTCCCGGCCTGAATGGCCGTCGGATTCCAATACAGCGGCTCCCTCCTTTCATTAGATCATACCCTGGTTCTGAATAGGACATGCGCCTGTATCTCGTCTCAAATCGATGCCTGTCGCCGCCGACGTATTAACCACGCTGCACTTTATTCTACAAATTGGCTTTATAGCCGTCACGCTGATGCTACTGCTTGTGACGGCTATAAATCGGTT
Organism: Rhodothermales bacterium; assembly: GCA_046756545.1. Lineage (GTDB taxonomy): Bacteria > Bacteroidota > Rhodothermia > Rhodothermales > JBHHWM01 > JBHHWM01. The sequence goes on from JBHHWM010000004.1 coordinate 31,129, forward strand.
GCGCGTGCGTCGTGTGCGCCTGACGTGGCGTACGGGGAAGCTTTTCGGGGTGCCGGTGTGGCCCACGCTGTTTCTGGGCGCGGTGCTCCTTTTTTTCGGAGGGGCCCTCGTAATGGGGCAGCCGCTTCCCCTTTTCCTGATCGTCGGTTATCTCCTGGGCGGGATCTTCTGGTTCATGGCCGGGCTGCTTTCGAACGCGGTGCTGGTCACCGAATATGGCCTGATTCGTCATCCGAACCGGGCGGAGGAAGCCGTTGCATGGGGCCAGGTGGTCGATTATTTCGAAGTGACGAAGGGCCGAAAGCATCGATACGTCTTTTTTTACCTCGATTATGCCGATACGCGCCGCCGCCTGGAACTGACGGTGCCCCGGTTGCAGCACGAGGCATTCTGCCGGATCGTCCGTGAAAAACTCGACGCCCGCTTCGAACTCTCGGCGCAGAAAGTCTACGGTAAGAAGGCGCTCGAAGGATGAAGGGATTTGGTTATTGGGACACGAGGGCGAAGCCCGACTGACGAAGTAATTGGTTATTGGGAAGTAGAGAGGCGTACGCGGCTATACCTTCCGCCCGTTTCCCACTCCCCCATTTCCCGTTTTCCAATACCCACTACCCCATCTTGCAACAGTGGCCGATTCGACAGGTATAAGCAATTCTACGTATCTTGTCCTGTGTGTGCCTTCGCATGAAGCGCCGGGGCCTTGATGTCTGTATCACAACGTTCGCTAGCCTTTGTATACTACCCAACCTTCGGTCACTGAATCTGCCATTATTGTCGGCGTCGTAACTCCCGGCATCTCGCGTTGGGAGGTGGAAGATTCGCTCAACGAACTCGAACTGCTGGCCGATACCGCCGGCGCGCACGTCACGGATCGTATCATTCAACTCCTGCCTCGTCTCAGTGCTTCGACCTATATCGGAAAGGGCAAGGTGGCCGAACTCAAACAACTTGTCGGGACCCGCAAGACCGACCTGGTGATTTTCGACGACGATCTGGCCCCGGTGCAGATTCGCAACCTGGAGAAGACGCTCGGCTGTAAAATGCTCGACCGTTCGGCGCTCATCCTCGACATCTTCGCTACGCGGGCCAAAACCGCCGTTGCTAAAACGCAGGTCGAACTGGCCCAACTCGAATACCTGCGCACGCGTCTGACTCGCCAGTGGACACACCTTTCCCGGCAAAAAGGCGGCATCGGCACCAAAGGACCCGGCGAAACGCAGATCGAGACGGACCGCCGCCTCATCGGCAGCCGTATCGCTACCCTGACCGAGCGCCTGAAGAAGATCGACCGGCAGCGTACGACACAGCGCAAGGGACGTGAGCAGCACACCCGCGTCTCGCTCGTCGGGTACACCAACGCGGGAAAATCCACGTTGATGAATGCGCTGGCCCATACGAATGTCGTTGCCGAGGACCGGCTCTTTGCCACCCTCGATGCCACCACGCGCCTCGTCAACCTCGCGCCCAACAAAGACGTCTTACTCTCCGACACGGTCGGCTTCATTCGCAAGCTGCCGCACAAGCTCATCGAGAGTTTCAAAAGTACACTCGATGAGGTGCGCGAGAGCGACGTGCTGCTTCACGTAGTGGATGTGACGCATCCGCGCTACGAAGATCAGGTCCGCATCGTCAATGAGACGCTCAAAGAACTCGGGGCGCTCGACAAGCCGACGCTCACGGTGTTCAACAAAGTGGACGCTCTCGACGAGCATGGCGTACTCGGTGCCCTGCGCCATGAGTATCCGGAAGCGGCTTTCGTCTCGGCGCTACGCGGCATCGGTCTGGAAGACCTCAAAGGACGTCTCTTCGACGTGATTGAACAAGATTTCGTCGAGCGGATCGCTTATGTGCCGCTTTCGGAGGCTAAAGCGATTTCGCACATTCATCGCGTGGCCGATGTGCTCTCGGAGGAGTATATGTATGCGGAAAACGGCGATGGGAGCGCTGAACCCCAGGCTGTGGCGCGGCTTCGCTTCCGGGCTGCGCGGAAGCACGTCCAGGACTTATCGCCCCTGCTGGCAAGATTTTCCTGCCTCATGCCGCTTCCCTCTGGCTAAGGGAAACGTAATTTTTTACTTTTGGGGCGAAAAAAAAGGACGGGCATCTAAAAATCGCTTGCGTCTCGACGATGATATTCGTAAAAACCTGTCCGACGATCTGTTACGCTGATCAGCAACATTATCGTTGCTGAAGTTACTAACAAGAGAACGCAAAACGGTACGGCAATTGCAGCGTTTCATAGGTGTACGACGAAACGCATGCACTGACCCTTTGTCAGCATCATGACCATCCAGGCGCTCATCAATCAATCCACTCCGCCGCTCAAGCCGAGCGACACGGTGGAGCATGCGCTGGGCTTGATGATGGAACTGCGCGTGCGGCATTTGCCGGTCGTCAACGGCATGGGCCTGTTGCTCGGGGTTGTTTCGGAAGATCAATTGCTCGACGCTTCCGGCCCGGAGGCCCTGATCAGCAGCCTGTTAGGGCCGAATCCGCTAATCGTCGAGCCGGATGCCCACGTGTTCGATGTCACGAAGATCATGGTGCGGCACGACCTGACGACGGTGCCGGTGGCCACCGAAGGGAGGCGCTACGCCGGGCTCGTCCGGCGCTACGACATTTTCGACCAGTTTGCGCGCATGCTCTCGACGCAGGAAGCCGGTGCCATCCTGGCCATCGAGGTCGATCCTCGCGATTATTCGCTGAGCCAACTCGTCTATTTCATCGAGCAGAACGATGTCAAGATTCTCTCGATTGCTACGGAGACGCCGAGCACCCCGACCGGCACGATCCGCATCACGCTGAAGCTCAACGTAAGCGACACCTCTCGTGTGCGTCACGTGCTGGAGCATCACGGCTACCACGTGGTGGCCTCGTTCAGCGACGAGGACGACGAAGAACTACAGTTTCGCGTGCAGGAATTCATGCGGTATCTCGAAGTGTGACGACCCCGCTTTTCGTATAGAAGAAGGGACCTCGCTTGCCGTGAGGTCCCTTCTTTGTTGGGGCTGTTTGCTTTAACGACGCCCGGGCGACGGCAGGAGTTTTCTACCGGCTGGCAGGAAGTATTTCCACCGGGGTGCCGTTCATTTTGTACACCGTGCCTGCCTTCATCACGAACGACACGTCGCGTATCACCGAAATGTCGTCGAGCGGGTTGCGCGGCACGGCGACGACGTCGGCGAACTTGCCGGGCTCCAGCGTGCCGAGGTGGTCGAGTTGTCCCAGCAAGTCGGCGGCGTTCCAGGTGGCCGTGCGGAGGGTTTCCATCGGCGGCATCCCGGCCTCGACCATGTAGGTGAATTCTTTCCAGTTACGCCCGTGTTTGAATACACCGGCGTCAGTACCGAACGCGATGGGCACACCGGCCTGGTAGGCTTTGGCAAAGGTGCCCTGGATGACCGGACCCACTTCCAGCGCTTTCTTCGTGACCACCGGCACGTAGTACCCGGCAATCCGGGCCGAGTCGGCGACGCTCTTCCCGGCGGTGATGGTCGGCACGAGGTAGACGCCGTGATCCTTCATCATCTGCATGGTTTCGGCGCTCATGTAGGTGCCGTGCTCGATGGAGGCGATACCGGCGCGGATGGCGCGTTTCATCCCTTCGTCGCCGTGGGCATGGGCCGTCACTTTGAGGCCGTGGTCGCGGGCCGTCTCGACGATGGCGCGGATTTCTTCTTCTTTGAAATGCGCGCCGGTACCGTCGCCGGCGATGGAGAGCACGCCGCCGGTAGCCGTGATTTTGATGACGTCGGCCCCGCGTTTGATGGCGATACGCGTGGCGCGGATGGCGCTCTCGACGCCGTCCACGATGCCTTCTGCTTCATCGGGGACGCCCATGATGTCTTCGCGATAGCCGTTCGTGGCATCGGCATGGCCGCCGGTGACGGCGAGGCTCTTGCCGGCCACAAACATGCGTGGCCCCACCACATCGCCCCGATTGATTGCTTTTTTGAGCGAGGGACCGACGCCTTCGTTGCTCCCTACATTGCGGACGGAGGTGAACCCGGCCATCAACGTGGTGCGCGCATAGCGTGTGGCCTGGAGTGCCTGGTCGACGGGCGTGAGGCGGAAACGGTCGATGTATCCGCCTTTACGGCTTTCGCCGGTGAGGTGCGTGTGCATGTCGATCAGGCCCGGCATGCAGTAGGCGTCCCGCAAATCTACGACCGTGTCGGCGGCACGCGGATTCGTGTAGCCGTCCTCCACGGCGGCCACCCGCCGGCCTTCGACGATGATGGTGCGTTGCGTCATCGGGGTCATCGAGACGCCGGGGTCGAGCAGCGTGCCGCAGTGAACGAGTGTGCGCTGTGCATGGGCGGATGCTACGCCGAGCAGCAGGCCCACCACCGCACAGATAAACCATCGAGGATGCATATCTCTTTTCAGGGCTGAGGTGGAGAGGACGGAGAACCCCCCAAAGTAACGGAATTTGCCTTCGGAGGAAATGTAAAACCGTTTTTCAGTTAGAATCGGCGGCAGGATTGCCTCTGGACGTCCGACCAGTTAGCCATCCACGCACGAGGCGTCGAGGCCGGAGGCCGCGCCCGATTCGATAAACTGCCGGTTGATGCGTTGCACGCAGGGAGTGAGGGGCACATGACCGGCGTCGGGAATGACGAGGTGGAGGCTGTTGGGGAGCGCGGCGGCAATCTCCTCGCCCCATCCTACTGGGGTGGCCGGGTCCCGCTCGCCCGAGATGATCAGCACCGGCATCTCGGAGGCGACGAGTTGGTGGTAGTCGTTCGGAATGTCGCCGCGAGGCCAGTGTGTGCAGGCGCGCTCATACCTCCGAAAGAGCGACTCGCCCAGCAAGGTGTCCTTCGTGAGCGCCGCGATTTCTGCGTCGGTGGTGAAGGGAATGTCCTCGGCGCAGAACACCGAAAGGTGCATGCCTGTGGCGAAGTTGGACGCTACCCAGCGAGACCGTTGCACGTAATAGCCCGGAAATCCCGACCACCCCCCGGTTGTGGTTGCCTCGGCGACCCAGGCGGGAATGTTCTCGGCCAGGCTGCCATAGAGCATGCCCCGGACGGCGTAGCCGAAGTCCCCCATGGAAAACGGGACCGTCGCTGTCGAGCCGTCCGACAGCGACGCCGAGACCTCCACGGGACCGTGTTCGAAGCGCGCCACGAGGGCATCGAACTGGGCTCGCAACTCTGGAAACCGGGTGGAGCAGGCCGCATCGTGCTCGCAGTCCGTGAACAGCCATTCCAGGGACCGGTCCACGTTTTGCGCGTCGTGCAGGTGTACGTTGACGTGCGGCGGCGCGACTCCGTTTACGATGACGGAACGGACGCGCTCCGGGTGCCGCCGGAGAAAGACCAGCGCCACACGTGTGCCGTACGAAGTGCCGAAGAGGTTCACGCGCTCATACCCGAGCCATTCCAGCACTTCGTCGATGTCGTCGACGGCGATGGGGGTGGAGTAGAGCCTGAGGTCGGCCACAACGCCTAACCTGGCGGCACACGCCCGGATGTGATCGTCCGGGAAGAGCGTGCCGAAGAGCGAGGCCTCGCCGCCAGGGAGCGTCGTATTGCAGGCAAGCCGCGCGGAAGCTCCCGTCCCTCGCTGATCCACGAAGACGAGGTCTCGCCGTCGCCGGATGTTCGGGAGCACATCGACCAGGAAGCGCGCCACATCGACCGACGATCCGCCGGGGCCGCCCTCGAAATAGACGACCGGGTCGGGCTCGGCGTTCGATTCCAGGGCCTTGACTACCAGGACGTTGAGGTCGATGGTTCGTCCCGACCGGGCGGATCGATCCTCGTACACCGTGTAGGTGCCGCACAGGGTCGAGCCTGCGATGCCGGGCACTGTGCAGGGCTCCAGGGTGCGAGCGAAGGAGGAAGGAATGGAGTCTGTCGCGCTGCCGTCTTGCCCGTCATCCGGCTGGACGGCGGCGACGGGGTCCGAAGCACACGCGACGAGGACGAGCGCGGCGGTAGCCAGTAGCGTTATCCGTTCCATCGTTGTCTGTCTGGATAGAAGATGGCGCAAAGTAACCGATTCCGCCTTTGAGAGAAATGCACTTTTTTTGCCGGGGGAGCATTGTGCCGCGCTGGAAAGGCGAGGCCGGGATGCTGAAAAGGACCGCCGGGCACCGTTCAGCAGGGCCTCCCGGTGATACGATCCGGCTGAAATATCCATGGGATCTTCGGTACGGCGGCGTTCGTTGCATCAGCACGTTGACACACTGCGAAGCTGGGGGTGCTCTACCGGGCTGAATGAGCCGTACGGAGCTGAGAGAGTCCCTTAGAACCTGATCCGGGTAATACCGGCGAAGGGAAGCTTCTCCGATCTCTCTTCTTCCCTGCATGCTATGCGTTGAAGGAGGAAGGCTCATCCGGCTTCGCACCCCTATCGATTCTGTGAGTGAAGCCCTACGCGAAGCCATGCCAACGCTCCCCCCTTCGACCTCAGGCGACGGTGCGCCTGCCACGCCCGTCCACGATCATACCGCCGAACTGGCGGCTGAGATGACGCGTCCGCTACCGGGGTCGCGCCGGATCTACGTGCCGGGCAGCCGCCCGGATATCCGCGTGCCGATGCGCCAGGTTCAGCAGGACGATACGCCCTCGCTCTTCGGTGCGTCGAAGAATCCGGCCGTTTATGTGTACGACACGTCGGGACCCTACACCGACCCCGATGTGGACGTGGACGTGCGGAAGGGCATCGCACCGATCCGAGCGCGGTGGATCGAGGAGCGCGGCGACACGGAAGAACTGGCCGCCCTTTCGTCGGCCTTTGGCCGGGCGCGAGCCGCCGATCCGTTGCTGGATCCCCTGCGCTTCGAGCACATCCGCCGTCCGCTCCGGGCGAAGCCGGGAGGCCGGGTCACGCAGATGCACTATGCCCGTCGTGGGGTCGTCACGCCCGAGATGGAATTCATCGCCATCCGGGAGAACCAGAAGCTCGACGCGCTGAAAGAAACCGGCCTCCTGGACCAGCATCCGGGGCAGGCGTTCGGCGCGCAGATCCCGCCCGTCATCACGCCCGAATTCGTGCGCGACGAGGTGGCGCGGGGGCGGGCCATCATCCCGGCCAACATCAATCATCCGGAGTTGGAACCCATGATCATTGGCCGGAACTTTCTGGTCAAGATCAACGCCAACATGGGCAACTCGGCGGTGTCGTCGTCTATCGCCGAGGAGGTGGAAAAGATGGTCTGGGCCATCCGCTGGGGGGCCGACACCATCATGGACCTTTCGACGGGCAAAAACATCCACGAGACCCGCGAATGGATCCTGCGCAACAGTCCGGTGCCGGTGGGCACGGTGCCGATCTACCAGGCGCTTGAGAAAGTGGGCGGTGTGCCCGAAGAATTGACCTGGGAGCTTTTCCGCGACACGCTCGTCGAGCAGGCCGAGCAGGGCGTAGATTACTTCACCATCCACGCGGGCGTGTTGCTGCGTTTCATCCCGCTGACCGCGAAACGGGTGACGGGCATCGTCTCGCGCGGCGGCTCGATCATGGCCAAGTGGTGCCTCGCTCATCACAAAGAGAGTTTCCTCTACACGCACTGGGACGAAATCTGCGAGATCATGGCCGCCTACGACGTGGCCTTCTCCATCGGCGACGGCCTGCGGCCCGGCTCCCTCGCCGATGCGAACGACGAGGCGCAGTTCGCCGAGTTGATGGTGCAGGGCGATCTGACGAAGCGGGCCTGGGCCTTCAACGTGCAGGTGATGAACGAGGGGCCGGGGCACGTGCCGATGCACATGATCAAGGAAAACATGGAGAAGCAGCTCGCCTGGTGCGACGAAGCGCCGTTCTACACGCTCGGGCCGCTCACTACCGACATCGCGCCGGGCTACGACCACATCACCTCGGCTATCGGCGCAGCTATGATCGGCTGGTTCGGCACGGCGATGCTCTGCTACGTCACGCCCAAGGAACACCTGGGCCTGCCCAACAAACACGACGTACGCGAAGGCGTGATCACCTACAAAATTGCCGCGCACGCCGCCGACCTGGCCAAGGGTCATCCCGGCGCGCAGGCCCGCGACAACGCGGTCTCGAAGGCCCGCTTCGAGTTCCGTTGGGACGACCAGTTCAACCTCGGCCTCGACCCGGAGCGCGCACGCGATTTCCACGACGAGACCCTGCCCAAGGAGTCGGCCAAGGTGGCCCATTTCTGCTCGATGTGCGGTCCGAAGTTCTGCTCGATGAAAATCACGCAGGATGTGCGCGACTATGCCGCTGCGCACGGGCTGGACGAGACCGAGCAGGCGCTGGCGCTTGGCCTGGAGGAAAAGGCTGAGGAATTCCGCGCCCACGGCGGCGAGATTTATCACAAAGCATAAGTTCGTGCGGATGAACCCCCTGCCTCAGGACGACCGGGCCGAAGCCGCCGTATGGCAGGCCATGGTGCTGTTTTCGACGCTCTCGACGGCGACGGAGGTGTGGCGCGCCGCGCGAGAACGCCGGGCCGGGCATGACCCGTCGGAGCAGGAAGAGGCGGTCTTTGTGCGGTCTTATCTGCGCGAAGCCGCCGGTGTGTTGCAGGCGCGGCTAATGCGGATGCAGGCCGGTCTCATTCAGGCCGAGCGCGAGGAGCCGGGGTACCTCGCCGCGTTGGTGCGCCGCTATCACGACCTGATGGCCCTGCATCGCGTGGTAAAGCACCTGCATGTCGTTCACCAGCGCCTGCTCAGCCTCTACCCTGGCATCCCGGAAGTGCTCGTTGAGGAGGCGCGGTTGTTGGAGGGCGAGGGGCACGTGTTGCTCGAAGCAGAGAGCAACGTCTTTCTGGCGCAGTTGGGGCCGTTTTTGCATCGCGCGCTGGTTTTCACCGGAGATCTCCACCGGTTCGTTTAAACAGGGATAAGGAGAACAGGGCAGGAACGACCTTTTCTGTTTTCTCATACTCCTTTCCCGTTTCCGCTTCGTATTTTCGGGTCGTCGAAGGGTCAGGCGCGACGGCTCGTTGGCAGAACATGAAAGCGCGGAGTGCGTTCTATACCGAATGTGCGAAACCTGGCTTTTCAGTCTAATAAGCAAGATTTTTAAGATACCTCATCCACCAGCCATGTTGTGGCGGAAGCATCTATGAGCGATCACGAACAGCAAGACCCGAACAAGTATAGCGCTTCAAACATCCAGGTGCTGGAGGGCCTTGAGGCCGTCCGCAAGCGCCCGGCCATGTACATCGGCGACGTGGGCTTTCGCGGCCTGCACCATCTCGTCTACGAGGTCGTCGATAACTCCATTGACGAGGCGCTGGCGGGCTACTGCGACCGGATCGAGGTCATCATCCACGCCGACGGCTCGGTGGAGGTGACGGACAACGGGCGCGGCATCCCCGTAGGGATGCATCCCACGCAGAACCGCCCGGCGCTCGAAGTCGTGATGACCACGCTGCATGCGGGCGGCAAGTTCGACAAGGATACCTACAAGGTCTCCGGCGGCCTGCACGGCGTCGGCGTTTCGTGTGTTAATGCGCTGGCTTCAAAGCTCGTGGCTACCGTCCGGCGCGACGGCTACCTCTGGAAGCAGGCATACGCCTTTGGCGAACCGACGGCCCCGCTCGAGAAAGTACGCCCGCTGAACGAAGGGGAAAACCCCGGGACTACGGTGCAATTCTGGCCGGACGCCGGCATCTTTATGGTTACGGAGTTCCGCTTCGATACGCTCGCCGAGCGTCTGCGCGAACTGGCCTACCTGAATCGCGACGTCTTTGTTAGCATCGAAGACCGGCGCGAAGAAGATGTAGAGTTGCAGCGTGAAGAGTATCACTTCGAAGGAGGCATCCGCGAGTTCATCGAATACCTGGACGAGGCGCGCACGGCTATCCACGACAACGTCATTTACATCGCCGACGAAGATGCCGAAGTGCCGGTTGAATTGGCGATGCGCTACAATGCGAGCTTTACCTCGAACGTGCTCTCCTTTGTGAATAACATCAACACGCACGAGGGCGGCACGCACATCTCGGGCTTCCGGCGGGCGCTCACGCGCACGCTCAAGGTCTATGCCGAGCGCAACAACCTGCTCAAAAATTTTAAGGGCGACCTCTCGGGCGACGACTTCCGCGAAGGGCTCACGGCGGTGTTCTCGGTGAAGGTGGCCGAACCGCAGTTCGAAGGACAGACGAAGACCAAGCTGGGCAATTCCGAAGTCCAGGGCATCGTCGAATCGGTGGTCAACGACAAGCTGGGGCGGTGGCTCGAAGATCATCCCAAAGAGGCCAGGCGTATCATCGACAAGGTGGTGGTGGCCGCCCAGGCCCGGGCGGCGGCGCGCAAAGCCCGTGAACTCGTCCAGCGTAAGAACGCCTTCGGCAGCGGTGGTCTCCCCGGTAAGCTGGCCGACTGTTCGTCGCGCAACCCGGAAGAATGTGAAGTCTACCTCGTTGAGGGCGACTCGGCGGGCGGTTCGGCCAAGCAGGCCCGCGACCGTCATTTCCAGGCCATCCTGCCGCTCCGGGGCAAGATCCTCAACGTCGAAAAGGCTCGCCTCGACCGCGTGCTCGAAAACGACGAGATCCGCAACATCATCACGGCATTGGGCACCGGCATCGTCACGAACGAGGACGAGTTCAACTTCGAGAGGCTGCGTTATCACAAGGTGATCCTGATGACCGACGCCGACGTAGACGGCGCGCACATCCGCACGCTGCTGCTGACGTTTTTCTACCGGCACCTGCGCCCGCTCGTTGAACAGGGGTATATTTACATCGCGCAGCCGCCGCTCTACCGTGTCAAGCGCGGCAAGGAATCGCAGTATGTGTGGACGGATGAAGAACTCCAGCGTGTTTCATCCGAGATGCAGGGCAGAGGACGAAGCAAGATCACCATCCAGCGCTACAAAGGGTTGGGCGAGATGAACCCCGACCAGCTATGGGACACGACGATGGATCCCGAAACGCGCATTCTTCAGCGAGTGACGGTAGACGACGCCGCCGCGGCCGACCGCATCTTCTCGACGTTGATGGGGGATGCCGTCGAGCCTCGTCGCAAGTTCATTGAGCGCAACGCCCGGTACGCCACGATTGATGCGTAGGAGAAACGATAGCATTAAGGGTAGGTGCGCAGCACGCCGTGCTCCTACGTCGTTTATTTCCTGGTCTTGCCTAATCTGATACGTCCATGCCCGCCTTCGAGCCGGACCTGACCGTCGTTGTGCCTGTCTTCGAGGAAGAGGAGTCGTTACCCGAACTGGCCCGGCAGATTCAGGCCGCCTGCGAGGCCGAAGGCTTTTCCTTCGAAGTGTTGTTCATCGACGACGGATCGCAGGACGGTTCGTGGCAGGTGATCCAGGGCCTGCACGCCGCCGACACTCGGTTCTGCGGACTGCGCTTTCGGCGGAACTACGGCAAGTCGGCGGCGCTAGACGCCGGGTTCGAGCAGGCGCAGGGCCGCTACGTTCTCACCATGGACGCCGACTTGCAGGACGATCCCGCCGAGATCCCCGCGCTCGTGGCCATGTTGGAGGAGGGGTGCGACCTCGTCAGCGGTTGGAAGAAAAAGCGGCATGATCCGCTCCGCAAGACCATCCCGAGCCGGTTCTTTAACCTGATCACGCGCATCGTCTCGGGCATCAAACTGCACGATTTCAACTGTGGACTCAAAGCTTATCGGCGGGAGGTCGTCAAGAGCATCCATGTCTACGGCGAAATGCACCGATACATCCCGCTGCTGGCCAAGTGGGAAGGCTACGAGCGCATTGGGGAGAAGGTTGTTCATCACCGTGCGCGTCAGTACGGCCGCACGAAGTTCGGGCTGGAGCGCTACATTCGCGGCTTCCTCGACCTGATCTCCGTGGCCTTCCTCACGCGCTTTGCGGCCCGTCCGTTGCACTTCTTCGGTATGCTCGGTACGCTGGCCTTTCTGGGCGGCATTGCCATTAGCCTGTGGCTGTCCATCGACAAGCTTTTTTTCGGCAATCCCATTGGCGACCGCCCGCTCTTGCTTTTCGGCGCGCTGCTCATTTTGCTCGGCGCGCAACTCTTCTCCACCGGCCTGCTGGGTGACATGATCATCCGCCGCCGCATGGAGGAGGGCCGGGTCTATCAGATCAGCGAGATCATCGAACCCGCCGAGGCAGGAGATAGATACAGTGCCCATTGAACATGGTCCGTTGAAGCGTTGAAGTTGCCAGTTTCTACCTCGCACAGGCGTAAAAGGGTTGTGTTTGTCGGCCCCATGCATCCGTATCGGGGAGGGATCGCCCATTTTTTTGAAACGATGTACCGGGGGATGCAGCAGCGGGGGCACGAGGTGCACGCCGTCACCTTCACCCGGCAGTATCCCGAACTGTTGTTCCCCGGCAAGACGCAGTATGAAACCGGTACGGTAGATCATCCCGTGCCGGCGGTTCGATTGATCGACACCATCAATCCGCTGAGTTGGCGACGCACCGCCCGGTTCATCGAGGACGTGCACCCCGATGCCGTCGTCTTCAAATACTGGATGCCCTTTTTTGCCCCTTCCTTCGGAACGATCGCACGCCGGGTGCGCCGGAAGGACATCAACGTGGTGGTCGTCGTCGATAATGCCATTCCCCACGAGCGACGTCCGGGCGACCTGGCGCTGGGGCGTTATTTTCTGAAGACCGCCGCCGGCTTCATCGTCATGTCGGATGCCGTTCGAGAGGATGTGCGTTTTCTCGGAATGGAAGCCCCCGTTCGACAAATCGTGCACCCCGTCTATGACCTGTTCGGGGAAGCCTTGCCCCGGGATCAGGCCCGATGGCAACTCGGGCTGCCTCCGGACGCCCCGGTGCTCTTGTTCTTCGGGTTCGTCCGGAGGTACAAAGGCTTACACGTTTTGCTGGAGAGCATGCCCCGTGTGGTCGAAGCGTTGCCCCAGGTACGCCTGGTCGTCGCCGGTGAATTCTACGACGATGAAGCCCCCTACCGCGCCTTCATCGAGCAACACGGGTTGCAGGAGTCCGTGCAGATCCACGCGGATTACATCCCGAACAGCGACGTGCCCCACTTTTTTTCCGCAGCGGATGTGGTGGTCCAGCCCTATGTGTCAGCGACTCAGAGCGGAGTGGCCCAGATCGCGTTTCATTTCGACACCCCTTCGATCATTACCGACGTCGGTGGGTTGGCCGAAGTGGTGCCGCACGAGAGAGCGGGGCTCGTCGTGCCGCCTGAGGACCCCGACGCCCTCGCCGGGGCCATCCTTCGCTTTTTCGAAGAGAACCTGAGTGAACGCCTGGTGGAGGGCGTGCGGCACGAGAAGAAAAAATATAGCTGGGATCGATTATATGAGGCCCTGGAAGAACTACTTTGATTCTTTTCATGGTCGCATACTCCAGGGGAAGCCTCGCGGTGTCCTCCTGGGTGTGCGACGACGTATCGGAGACAAGGAAGCGGGGACGCTGGTTCGTCGATTCCTCAGCTTTCGGTCTCTTCGGTTCCAGGTGGCAATCCGTGGGCACAACGTGAATTACATTACCTCTTCCGGATACCGCGCAGCTTGCGGCGAGGAGTAGCCTATGATGCCCGTCGTAATTCTATGTGGAGGACTCGGCACCCGGCTGCGTGCCGTGATGGATGATCGCCCCAAGGTGCTCGCGCCAATCGAAGGGGAACCCTTCCTGGGCTATGTGCTTCATCATCTATGCAGGCAAGGCTTCGACGAGGTGTTTCTGAGTACCGGCTATCTTGGCGAGATGGTGGCCGACTATGCAGGCGACGGGGCGCGGTGGCAATTGCAGGTGCAGTGCGTGCACGAGCCCGCGCCGCTGAGCACGGGAGGCGCGCTGCGCTACGTAGCCGATAAAATGAACGTGCACGAACCGTTTCTGGCACTCAACGGGGATACGTTTTTTTCCGGTTCGCTCGCCCGTCTCGTGGCCTTCCACGCGTCGACGCCGGGTGCGCAGGCGAGCCTGGCTCTGGTGCAGGTGCCGAGAGCCGATCGGTACGGGATCGTTCAGGCCGAGTCCCGGAATGGTGCCATACGGGCGTTCCTGGAAAAGCCGGCCGGTCCTGCGGAGCCCGCCTGGATCAACGCCGGCGTCTATGTTCTCGCCCCGGCGCTCATCGAGGCTATACCGGCTGACCGGAACGTATCACTGGAACGCGACGTTTTTCCTCGCTGGATCGGACGGGGGCTCTACGGGTGCCGGTTTCCCGAGGCCCGTTTCCTCGATATCGGCACGCCGGAAGAGTACGCGCAGGCCCCGACGGTGCTGCCGCCTTTGCCGGGCCGCGCTCCGTGACAGGCCGGTCCCGTTCCCACGACGTCCCAACCCCTCGATGTTTTGAGTAAAGTGATCCGAGCCCGTGCTCCGCTGCGCCTCAGTTTCGGCGGCGGCGGCACCGATGTGGCACCCTACGCCGACGAGCGCGGCGGCTACTGTATCAACGGCACGATCAACCTCTACGCCTACGTTACCCTGGTTCCCAACCAGACGCGGACGATCCGCATCCACTCCCTCGATTACGGGGAACAGGTTGCCTACTCCCTCGATGACGGCCCCGACCCCGAAGATTTTCAGATGAATCTGGCCAAGGGCGTCATGGATCGCCTGGAGGTTACCCGGCGACGTGCGACCGGGTTCGACCTGTATACCCACGCCGACTGCCCGCCCGGCTCAGGGCTGGGCGCGTCCTCTACGATGGTTGCTGCCCTCATCGGAACCTTCGACCGCTGGCTGCAACTCGGCCTTGATCGCTACGAAACGGCCCATCTCGCCTTCGAGATCGAACGAAAGGATCTCGGCATTCAGGGCGGCAAACAGGATCAGTATGCGGCCACCTTCGGCGGATTCAACTTCATGGAATTCAACGGCGACGAGGTGTTGGTCAATCCGCTCCGTATTTTGCCTGAGTGGGTCAATGAACTCGAGTATTCTATGGTGCTGGCCTATTCCGGGCAAAGTCGTAACTCCGCAGACATCGTCAGCGACCAGATAGACAACTACCGGCACCAACGTCAGGAGTACGTCGAGGCCATGGACTGTACCAAGGCGCTGGCCTTCGAGATGAAGCACCGGCTGTTGAAGGGCGAGTTTGAAGCCCTGGGGATCTTGCTGCACGATGCCTGGCTGGCGAAGAAAGGCATGTCCGATAAGGTCTCCAATCCCCATATCGACGCGCTCTACGAGGCGGCTATGGCCGAGGGAGCCCTCGGGGGCAAAGTCTCGGGGGCCGGTGGCGGGGGGTTTATGTTCTTTTTTACGGGCTTCGACAGGCGGCACCACGTGATCGAGGCGCTCGAAAAGCGAGGGGCCCAGGTTGTGCATTTTGGATTTACAGACGCAGGGATTCAGACATGGATACGCTAACCGACACGGGGACTATCGCCCAGATGCGCCGGCAGCTCGCCGAAGCGCGCCGCGTGCAGGAGGCTGTTCAGGAACTGGTGCCCGCTCTCGCTGCGCTCGCCGAGCATATCGCCGACGCGTATCGAAACCAGCGACAGGTCATCTTTTTCGGCAACGGGGGCAGTGCCGCCGCCGCCCAGCACTGGGCCGCTGAACTCTCCGGGCGGCTTTACATGGATCGGAGCACCCTCCCTGCGCTGGCGTTGACAACCAACACCTCGCAACTTACAGCTATCGCCAACGACTACGGCTACGACGAGGTTTTTGCGCGCCCGCTCTCCGGCCTGGCGCGGCCCGGCGACGTCGCCGTCGGCATTTCTACGAGCGGCCGGTCGGTCAACGTGCTGCGGGGGCTCGAAGCGGCGCGGCAACGCGGTGCCCTGACCGTGGGGTTCACCGGGGCCTCCGGCGATGCGATGGCCCCCCTGTGCGATTATCTGATCCGGATTCCGTCGGACGACGTGGCGCGCATCCAGGAAGGGCACGAGCTATGCGGGCACCTCATCTGGGCCGCCGTCGAGGAATTGTTGTTCGGGGAACAAACCTAGCCTCCCATGGCTCGCAGACGCACCCACCGCCGTGCCGTTTTTCTGGATCGAGACGGCACGTTGAACCGGGAGGTTACGTATCTCTACCGTGCCGAAGATTTTGCCTGGATACCCGGAGCCCCGGCGGCGGTGCGTCGCCTGAACGAGGCGAGTCTGCTGGTGATCGTGGTCACCAACCAGGCGGGAGTAGCACGGGGCTACTACACGGAAGACGATGTGCGCGTCCTCCATGCGTTCATGCAAGACAGGTTGCACCAGGAGGCGAGAGCCCATATCGACGCATTCTATTATTGTCCCTGCCATCCCGAGGGCGTGGTCGAACCGTACCGGCAGCGCAGCCCCGATCGAAAGCCGGGCACCGGGATGTTTGAGCGAGCGTTCCGGGAATGGTCGATTGATCCAGCCCAATCCTTCGTCGTAGGAGATCGCAATACGGACATCGAGCCGGGACGCCGCCTGGGCATGACGACGTTGCTCGTGGAGACCGGCTACGGCGCGCAGGAAAAAGCCGTGACGCGGGCCGACTACGTGGTGGAAAACGTCGAGGCCGCTATTGCTCTTATTCTAACACTATGCGCTACGACCCCATAAAAGACCGACTGGGACGCTTTTTCAGCCGCAGGCCGTTGCTGCAACGATTGTTCTATGGCCTGTTGAACCTGTTCTTCTTGCGGGCCTGGTACGTCCGGCGCGAAGTGCGGCGGCTACTCGGCGCAATGTCCCCGCAGCAACCGATCCGTGTGCTGGATGCCGGGACGGGCTTCGGCCAGTATGCCTATTTCATCGCCTGCACGTTTCCCCACGCCACGGTGCTGGCCGTCGACGTCAAGCAGGATTATCTCGACAACGCACGCCACTTTCTGGGCCAAACGCCGCAGGCCGCGCAGGTGGACCTGGCCTACGAAGACCTGACGCAACTACAGGCCCAGGGGCCATTCGATTTCATTCTTTCCGTGGACGTGATGGAGCACATCGAGGACGACCGCGCCGTGTTCCGCAACTTCGCGCGCGTGTTGCGGCCCGGCGGCCAGGTGCTCATCAACACGCCGTCGGACCTGGGGGGCTCGGATGTGCAGGAAGAGGGCGAAGCGAGCTTCATCGAAGAACACGTCCGCGACGGCTACAACCAGGGCGACCTCGAAGGGAAGCTGCGTGAAGCCGGGCTCGAGCCGATCCGCACCCTCTATACCTACGGGCCCTATGGGTCGCTCGCGTGGCGGCTGCTCATCAAGTGGCCCATCAAGATGCTGAATCTGACGTGGGCTTTCTTGATTGTGCTGCCTTTCTACTATCTCATCCTGTTGCCCGTCGGCCTCGTGCTCCACGCCCTGGATCTCCGGCGGGACAACGAAGCCGGGACCGGGTTGCTCGTCGTGGCACGAAAACCGGGACGCGACGAAGATAGCGCGTAGCCGGAGTCGAATCGATCCGACGTTGTCGATCCTCCGTTTGTCAACACCTCACACGAGTTTTGCAGAACGGCCATTGCCAAGGGGCCTGCCCCTGCCGTATTTTAGGCGGGCACCTCTTTGGTTTGTGCCTCTCCTCCCCGACCGTCTTTGCCTTTTGTTGCGTTCCGTTGTAGTGCGGGTCGAAACGTTTGGCTGTTTTGGGTGGTTCGTTTTAAAAAACAACCGGTTATGTCTGTGCAAACCAAGTATATCTTCGTCACTGGCGGTGTTACCTCTTCTCTGGGTAAAGGCATCGTCTGTGCGTCGCTGGGGCGGCTGCTCAACGCGCGCGGCCTCCGCGTCACCATCCAGAAGTTCGATCCTTACATCAACGTCGATCCCGGCACGATGAACCCCTACGAGCACGGGGAAGTCTACGTCACCGACGACGGGGCCGAGACAGACCTCGACCTGGGGCATTACGAACGGTTCCTGGGGCGACCGACCAGCCAGGCCAACAATGTGACGACGGGGCGGGTCTACCAGGAGGTGATTACGAAAGAACGTGCCGGGGCCTACCTGGGCAAGACGGTCCAGGTCGTGCCGCACATCATCGATGAGATCAAGCACTGGATGCTGAAACTCGGCGAAACCGGCCGGTTTGATGTGGTCATCACGGAGATCGGCGGGACGGTCGGCGACATCGAGAGCCAACCGTACCTGGAAGCCATTCGCCAGTTGCGCTATGAGCTGGGTTCCCGCAATACGCTCAACGTTCACCTGACGCTCGTGCCCTACCTGGCTGCTGCAGGCGAACTCAAAACGAAGCCGACGCAGCACTCCGTCAAGACGCTGCTGTCCTACGGATTACAGCCGGACATCCTGGTCTGCCGTGCCGAGCACCCGCTCGATGCCGACCTGCGCCGCAAGATTGCCCTGTTTTGCAACGTCGAGCCGCGCGGGGTCATTCAGTCGCTCGATGCCGAAACGATCTACGAAGTTCCTCTGCTCCTGGCCGAACAGGACCTCGACGGGCTCGTTATGGAACGACTCCACATCTGCAGCGATTTCGAAGGCGAGCGGACGATTACCGAGCCGAAGATGGACGCCTGGATGACCTTCCTGCGTAAGCTCAAGAATCCGGAAGCCACCCTCCGTGTGGCGCTTGTGGGCAAATATGTGGAGCATCAAGATGCCTACAAATCGATCTCCGAGAGCCTCATGCTGGCCGGGGTCAAAAACGGGGTTCAGGTCGAGGTCAAGTATGTGCTCTCCGACGATGTATCGGAGGAAAACGTGGCGGATATTCTCAGCGACGTATCCGGCGTGCTGGTAGCGCCCGGCTTCGGCGAGCGTGGCATTGATGGAAAAATCGCGGCCGTGCGATATGCGCGCGAGAACGACCTGCCGTTTTTCGGCATCTGCCTGGGTATGCAGTGTGCCGTCGTCGAGTATGCGCGCAACGTGTGCGGCTGGACGGATGCTCATTCCACTGAATTCGACGAGGACTCGGCGCATGCTGTGATCGACATCATGGAGGAGCAGAAGAAGATCACGGACAAGGGCGGCACGATGCGGCTGGGGTCGTACGATTGCCATCTCGTCGAAGGGTCTCGCGTCCGGGAAATCTACGGTGAAACGGACGTGCAGGAACGGCACCGGCACCGCTACGAAGTGAATAACGTGCTGCGCTATAAGCTTCTCGAAAACGGCATGCAGTGTGTCGGTCTCAACCTCGAACGCGATCTTGTCGAGATTATTGAACTGCCCGAGAAGCGCTGGTTCATCGGTGTGCAATTCCACCCTGAATACAAATCCACGGTGGGTCGGCCGCATCCGCTGTTTGCCTCGTTCGTCGAGGCATGCACGGCGTATGCGCGCGAGAACGACATGATGACTACGCCGTTGCCGCCACGCCGCCGGAAGGTGTCGCGCCTGGCGGCGGCCAAGATGTAGCGATGTTGGATGTAACGCAGGCACTCCGACATCGTCAGAACCGCCGCATCAATCCGATCACACATCCGATGATATAGCAGCCCGGATCGCTGGGAGAGAAGGTCTCCTCGGTATAATGGCGATTGGCCGGGCGCAGGTGGATGCGTCCGTTCGTCAGATCATAGCGCCGGATGAGCAACGTCTCTCGAACCAGCGCGGCGGCAATGGTCCCGTTCCGCACTTCTCGTAGGGAGAGTTGTTCGATGATCAGGAGGTCTCCCTTGCGGATGCCGTCCCCGTTCATCCCGTCGTCGCCGGCTCGGCCCAGGATGCATGATTTCGGGTCGCGCGCATTGCGGAGGAAGAAAGGGTCCACCGAAAAGATGGCCGACGGGTTATCACGGAGCAGTTCCGGCTGATCGCTCGCCGTGCGGCTGACGACGATGAGGCGGCCGGGGCCGTCGTCGGGGGCAAAGGGGTCCTGGTCGGCGTCGACGTTGAGCAGGCGAATGCCGCGTGCGGCGTGCCGCTCCCGTTCTATATAGCCTTTCTGTTCGAGCGTCTGTAGCAATTTGAACGTGCCGTTCGTTGAGCGGATACCCAGCGCATCGCCAATCTCCTTGAGGGTTGGCGGTTTGCGAAAGGTGTGCATGTAGGTGCGGATATAGTTCAGGGCGTCGTTCTGGCGCTGGGTAAGGCTCGGCTGCATGGCAAGACGGAGAATATATGTGTGCACATCAAGCAGGAGGAATATAGGGATTGGTGAATAAATTTTCACCCGGCAAAATAATAGGTGAACAAATTTTCACTTCAGGGGTGTTGTGAACAGGGGGTGTGGAAAAGTGCATATGTGTATATAAGAGAAGCACACAAAAAATCAACTTTCCGGCCAAAATGCTTGACTTTCGACCCAAATACAGTACCTTTGAAGCGGTGGGGAAATGTGGGGAGAAATCCCATATCCTCTTGGTTGAAGACAAAGAGTGCCTTTCACTTCCACGAAAGTCATGTCGTTCAAAGGGCAAGCAGAGTACTCCGTTGATTCGAAAGGCCGGGTTGCCATCCCGGCCAAGATGAGAAGTGCCCTGAATCCGGAAGCGAAAAGCACCTTCACGATCACCCGCGGCTTCGAGAAATGCATCTTTTTGTATCCGCTCGACCGGTGGCAGAAAATGGAAGAGGAAATTGGTGCGCTGAGTTCCTATGACCGGGAAGCCCGGGCTTTCACCCGCCGCATCATGATGTGGGCCGACGAGGTGACGCTCGACGGTCAGGGGCGCATCGGGTTGCCGAAGTCGCTAGCCGATTTTGCCGACATCAAGGATCGGGCGCTGATGCTCGGAGCCTATGATCGCATTGAGATCTGGAATCCGGAGGCCTTCGAGCAATACCTGAACGAAGAAACAGCCGACTATGAGACGCTCGCCGAGCGGGTGATGGGCGTGTAATGGAGCCGGATGAATCAGAGCGTCAGCAGGAAGCTTTCGACCATACCGTGCAAGGGGCCGAGGATCCGTTACAGTACGCCACGGCCTACCATGCACCTGTTCTTTGCCAAGCTGTTATCGAAAGACTCGTGACCGACCCTGCGGGCCTCTACGTAGATGCCACGCTCGGCGGGGGCGGGCACTCCGCTGCCTTGCTCGACGCACTGGACCCGGAAGGGCGCGTCGTCGGGATCGACCGGGATGCCGATGCCCTGGAAGCTGCCGGCGTACGCCTGAGCAACGAAATGAAACGCAGTCGCTTCCGGATGATTCAGGGCGACTTCGGTGACCTCCAGCGGCTGCTGGACAAGATCGGCGTGACACAGGTCGACGGACTTTTGCTGGACCTCGGCGTCTCCTCGCACCAGATCGACGAGCCGGGCCGGGGGTTCAGCTACGCGGCGGAGGGGCGTCTCGACATGCGCATGGATGTGCGTGGCGGGTTCATGGCCGACGAGGTGGTAAACCGATGGAGCGAAGAAGCCGTGCGCGACGTGCTGCGGCACTACGGGGAAGAGACCCGGGCGCGCAAGATTGCCCGCGCTATCGTCGCGGCCCGGCCCATCGCCACAACGACCCGCCTGGCCGATGTCGTCCGAAGCATCGTGCCCACCCGTGAAGAAGTCAAAACGCTGGCGCGTGTTTTTCAGGCCATCCGCATCGCCGTCAATGATGAATTAGACCGGCTGGAGCAGGTGCTGCTGGTGGGGCGCACCCTCGTAAAGCCCGGCGGGCGGATGGCCGTTATTTCGTATCACTCGCTGGAAGACCGTCGCGTGAAGCGCTACTTCCGCTACGGAAATTTTCGAGGCGAGCCCGTGCGCGACTTCTATGGCAATCTGCTCACGCCCTGGCGTGTCATCACGCGAAGGCCCGTCCAGGCCGATGTTGCCGAGGTCGCAGCCAATCCACGCGCCCGGAGCGCGCGGCTACGCGTCGCCGAACGCCTCGAAGATCCGTCTTCGGACGATGACCTGAATCAGCCTCTATAAAGAAGTTAGGAAATGCCAACATCTCGTGCTAATAAGGTGCGCCGCCGCCCGGCCACTCGGAAGGCAAGTAGCAGCAAGCCGACGAAAAACGC
>JBHHWM010000005.1:0-47659 GCA_046756545.1 Rhodothermales bacterium
TCGACGCCGTCGTGGAAGTGCGCGATGACGACGTGGGCCTTCAGCGCATCGCCCTGCACGTCGATCTTGTGCAGAAAGAACGCCGGCTCGTAGCCCATCTCGACGATCGGGCCGATCCACGACCACGCCGGACGACAGAGCCTCCCCAACCGATGCCCGTCGCAGGTAGCGAGGACGAGGCCGCCCCTCGCTCGCCGGGTGCGAAGAGCCTCGTGGGAGCGCTGCCGCTGTTGCAAGAGGGCCTCCAGCGTCTCTTCCTTGCCGCCATCGAGATGCGTGGTGAGTATGAATGTCTGGGTCTTGAGCCCGGCGGATTGCCTGAGGCCGTACTGCGCGTGGAGCCGAGGTTTGACCCAGAGCCGCCCGCCCTGTTCGCGGAGCTTGGCGTCGAGGATGCGGGCAAAGTGGAACCAGAGGCGGCCCTGTGCGATGATGCGATAGTAGGTGCGGTTTACTGTGCTAATGGTCATGGTGACCTCCGTGAGGCTTAGTGAGAAATGAGAGCAAAGCCCCTGACCAGCGCCAAGACGAAAGCGCGCTGGCCAGCGACCACCATACCCGCAAGCGTAAGGGCGGACAGGGCGGCGTAAGGACCGCCCTGCGGTCCGGCGTCGCCCGGTTGCGTCAAGGTGGAGCGCCCCGGAGCCGGAGCGACCGACGTGAAAAGTGCGTAGCGCTTTTTACGGCGCAGCGCGCAGGCGGAGGGCGAACGACCTTGACGTTGTCCGCCCGTCGCTTATTTTGTGTGATCCTGCTGGTAAAAGCCCGTGCGGTGGATTGCGTGCGTCCCCAGGACGCACGGCTGAGTCTGCGTCTGAGCAAGACAAAAAGGCGACTTCGGCGGTCGAGCGGGGCTCTCACCTCCCGCCCGCGTGTCCTCCAAGGGAACACGCTATTGGCCACCGAAGCCGCCTCGTGCAGAACACGGATACGTCTCGCACGTCCTGCTCTCTCACCGGGCATCGCCGGCGCACTCACATACACCGGCTACTGCACACGGAGTCATGATTATAAGCGCGGCCAGAGCCGCCTAGATCTCGGGCCGCCGTAAATCTCCTGGGGGCCTTCCTCAATGACATGCCGGCAAGCCACGCCGATGCATGCGTTTGCCAACGTGAGATCAATCAGGCATCAGTCCGCTCCCTGTAGAAGCGGTGATAGCAGAAAGCGCCGATCCGACGCACCTCGGCATCACGATACCGATTCCAGGCATCGGCCGAGAGCAAACCGAGGTCGGCCATCCGAAGCATGTCCTGGAAGAGCCTGGCAGCGATGCGCAGATCGTCGTCACGCTGACACCGCTCGTCGAGGTGGGACCGCATCCAGTCGAAGAAGGTGTCGAGTTGCCGATCCGTGAGATGCTGCATGGCCTCCAGATTCGCGTGGAAGCGGACGAGGCGCTGCACGTAGCCGAGCATCTCCGCCTTCTTGAACGACGAGTAGAACCGATCCGCGTACTGGGTCCACAGCCCGCATGCCATCCGTGTGTAGACGGCTTCGAGCCCGGCTTTCGTGTAGGAGGGGAGGACACTCCAGACGCGGTCGAGACGGAGTGCCGGCAGGCCTGTTCGGCTGTGAGACTCATCCTGCTGCTCCGGCTGTGCTTCCGAAGTTTGCGCTGCCTGCACTGGATCAGGCTCATCAGAGGAAGATGCTGGCTCTTCTGGCGCTTTCGATGTGCTGGTAGGCATGTTGTTCGTCGTGTTTCCCTCGTTCGGATGCTCCAGCGCTGCGACTTCCGGCGTGCCTGCGTAGCCGTCGCCCATAGCGCCGGAAAGCTGGATGAGGCCCATGGCGCTAATCATCTGCCGCGCTTCGCGCCACTTGAACCGGTGGTCGATGCCCCGCTTTGTGAGAACCTTCTTGACGCGCCCGTCGAATCCGGCTGCTGACGAGTCGGAATCCGGATTACAGAGCGTGAGCAGGTCGGTTTTGGTGGAGAGCCGGAAGAAAAGGGCCGGGCACCACCGCTGCTGATGGAGTTGTCGGAACGCCTCATAGACGCGCCACTCATGCAGGGAGCGCTCAAGGGCAGCGAGTTCCCACTCCTCTGGACCGCTATCTGCTCCACCATGAAGCCGCTTCAAGTCGCCTTCGATTTCAGCCTTCAGTTCCTCTGCCAGGGCAGCGAGGCGCACGAGGACCGCTTCATTCCGGCCGGTGACAGCCTCGGGAAAAGGGTTCTCCTGAAGTATAGGACGATCGACGATGTGGGTCGCTGTTTCGAGTGTGATCGACATGGCAATGTACAGGCTGTTGGTTGAGAGGTACGATGGACGGGGGCAACCGCGACCGCCGCCGGTAAAGGTGGCGTTTCGGTCGGACCGCCCTCCCCTTAGCCGGGGCGGTCCGACCGGACGTCCCGACCAACAGACCTGTTCAGATTGGAGGTGGCACCGACAGACGGGACAGGTCTCGCCGACCATTCGGTATCGCATAGAATCCCTGTCGGCGACGAGGACAGGGGGTGAAGCCTTTATGGTCGAACTGCCGTCCTGGCAAGGGTTTGTCATAGAAGTCCCTTGCCGGGCACCCGCACACCGGCGTAGATTCAGAGGGAGAAACGTTCTACGGCTCGTTGAAGATCTTAACCCGTTCTACAAGGGTTCGGAAGCAAGCTGGCCTTCACAATCCATGCACCTGGCTATGAATCATCGAGTAGAGATACTTAACAGGTTTAAAAGATTTGGCGAACCCGCGAATAGCATCTGGTTCATTGGCATCGAAGAGGGAGCCACATGGCCAGAGGATCCAGATGAAGCCGATGGACTGCTCCGCAAATACGAGCCGGGACATTTTTATTCCGAACAGGGAGATGTCTTCAAATCGCCGATCTATACAGTCATCAGCAAGATAATGGTGGCCGTAAGTCGTCAGGACCCAAGAAATATCGATGGCTGGAGAGCATACAGAGACGGACGCCTGTTCAAACATGGCGAAGACGTATTTCAGGCCAACCTCTATCCGATTGGAAGACCGCGAATCAACTCATGGCCGGATCACTACCAAGACCTCTTTGGGATTAGAAAAGGTGACTTGGGTGCATACAAGGCGCTCGTCAAGACAAATCGTTTTCCGGAATTACACTCCTTCTGGCAGCAGTCATCTCCCAGAGCAACGATATGCTTCGGAAAAACATTCTGGCCTGAATTTAGGGAGCTTCTCAAGGCACCTTGGAAAGAGCCCGACAAGGGAGATCCATTCATCAAATACTCTCACCCTCCAGTGATCCTTACGCCGTTTTTCGGTAACGGTCACATGGGAGATACGAGAATTGAAAGATTGGTTGGTGTGCTACTGGAACTTATATGAGGTCTACGTCCCGACTTTTCGAGCTAAGAAGATCCCGATGCCTACCAGAAAGTTCGTAAACAATGGGGACGGAACTACCATTCTAGAAATAAGGCTTGCGGCCGGTCTTGACGAACCGTCCCTGTTCGGCATCCTGCACTACCATCTCCTCGTTGAGGTACGTCCGAATGTGCCGTGTGCCTTCGTCCGAGCGCTGACCGATCCGCTCGGCCATGTCCAGCGCCTCGTCCAGCGTGAATGCTTCGGGCAGTGCCTCGAACAGGTCGATCGCCCCATCCGAGATTGGAAACGAAGGGCGGACTTCGCCGTCTTCCTCCGGCATCTCCTCAAAGCGCTGCGCGAGCAGTCCGGCAAGCAGCGCGTTTTCTTCTCGCTGCTGATGCAGTTCCTCCCGGAGCCGCTCGTTCTGCCGGGTTAGCTCTTCACGGCTGAGAAACCGGCCCTGTCCGAACGCGTCGCTCGTATCCATGATGTCATCTATGGCTCTGATGGTTTAGTGACGTCGTGGCGGGGATCGCTCCTTCCCCACAGGCCTCAATATACGCACACGCCGTGCCACCATGCTGTCACCAATCACATAGTCTCCTCGGTAAGAGCGGGCAGGATCTCAAAGCTCAAGCAGCCTCCCCGTAATCCGGCTGCCTGGTAGAACCTGTGAGCTCGATCACGGGCCGGTACTCGGTGACGCGCCGGAGCACGGCTGCCGCTCGCTCACCGATTGGGATGAAGAAGCGGGTCTTGAAGGCGTGGATCTCCGTGAAGACGCCGTCGCGCTCCAACTCGTGCAGCACGTCGAGGTCCGGCCCGACCAGCTCGATCCGCCACTCACTGGCGACGCGGCGACGCCGGAGCACCCAGCCGCAGGAGAGCTCCGCCCGCGCCCCACGCATCAGGCGCCTGGCCAGCTCATCAGGCGCGACCTCGACCTTCCGCTGCTCGGCCCCCAGCGCCCGCATCGTATCGGAGAGATGATCCGGCGCGATCACCCGGCCGATCATTCGCTCTCCTTCATCTGTCTGCACGCGGTAGATCCGAGGCAGTCCGGCGATGCGGTCCCAGATCGGCAGGACTGCGCCCGTGACGAGGTGGATCGTCTCGATGTAGAACGCCGGCGCAGCTTCGATCTCAGCGAGCCACCGCTGCTTTGCCTCTCCGGCTTCAATGACTCGGTATCCTGATCCTTCACTCTTGTGCAGCAGTTCAGTCCTGTCGAAGAGCCGGTTCGAGCGGATGCCGATGCGCCGAATACGCTCGGTGACCTGCCCCTGCTCGGTCGTCCGGCTGCCGGCGCGAAAGAGCGCGTAGACCTGGTCGCTCCGCTTGTTGACCACGAACCCCATGAAGAAACCCAGCACCTGCGCCTCGCGTGCCTTGCGTAGGATCTCTTCCCAGGACATGATCTCCGTTCGCTTCGTCAACTCCAGCGTGACGACGTGTGTCTTGGCGCCGGTGCGAGGCTGGGTGTAGACGTGCCGCTCTTCAGTCTTCTGGACCTGCTCCGCCGTGATCGTCTCTACCCCCACGTCGAGCTTCCCAGCCTCCCGCGCAGCTTCGAGGGCCTCCTGGAGGTAGCTATGCCACGAGTCGAACACCGTGTCCATCACGCCCGTGGAGAGCGAGAGCAGCCGGTTGAGGAACTTCGGCACGTTGGGAATGGCGCGGAGGTTGAGTTGGCCTTCGCTGTCGAGGATCCGCAGGCCCATCTGCTCTCCTATGATGTCGAGGGTGACGCCGGCCACGTTTCCGTGATAGACGTCCACGAACCAGTTGTGGAGCGAGGCACGCGAGAGCGGTGTCTCGAGATTGAACTCGGCGCTGAGGAATCCCTGGCTGGCGGTCTGGCGCTGCCCTTTCGTCAGCGCTCCGAGCTGGTCGAGGCGCCGCGCGATGGTCGAAAGGAATCGCCGCTGTGCCTTGAGATTCGTCGTCACCAGAACCAGCTCGGGCTCCGTGCGCTGGTTGGCCCGGTGGACGCGGCCCATGCCCTGAATACACTTGCTGCTCGACCACCCTGGCTCGACGCAGTAGAGCACGCGCTGCTGCTGGTTCTCAGCGAGAAGATCGGCGTGATAGCTCCGCCCGGTGCCGCCGGCCTGCGAGAAGATGAGGATACGCTTCTTGCCCGCCATGAAGGCATCGACGTCGGCGTTGCACTTGGTCCGGCTCCTTCGTTGCTCTACGACCTGCTCCGTGCCACGATCCATCACACGGACGAATCGGCGGTCCCGCCCCGTGACCTCGGCGACGGCTTCGTGCCCGAACCGGTCGAGGAGTTGATCCAGAATGCCGTGTGGGACTGTGATGGCACCGACTTCGAGCATGAGCCGGTCCCGTGCCTTCGCAGCCTCCGGGTTCTCCACCGAATTGCCCTTCGAGTCTGTGACGGGGCGAGATCGGATGCGACCTTCCTCGTCCTCGTACTCCTCGTACTGCGTGGTGGGAAAGCTGGCCTGGATGAACTGGAGGAGCTGGTCGCGCGGCGTGATGTCGAGGTCTTCAAGCTGATCACCGGCCTGAATGGCTCGTGCGTAGGCCCGCTCGGTGGCCGCCTCCATCGTCGAGACAAGTTGGACGACGCAGCTTTTGCCTTCGGCCAGGTGGCGCTCGATGTCCCGTATCAGGCTCGGCCCGCTCATGGCTACGAGCACGTGGAGGAAGAAGCGCTGGTGCGCGCCCCAGAACTGGCTGTACGCTGCCGCCCGCGCCGGCCCGCTCTTGTTCGCCTTGGTCACTTCGAGCGCCTTGTCGATGCCGCGCAGAACCACCTGCCATGCTTCGACGAGCTTGTTGAACATGCGCCCCTGGTAGTCGGTCAGCTCGTGCATGAGGGAGCGGTAGCAGACCCCGTCGTAGGAGATCGAGCGAGCGGCGTAGAGTCCCATAGCTTTGAGGTCCTTGGCGACGAGTTCCATCGCAGCGATGCCGCCGTTCGAGACCTCCTGTACGAAGCTGTTCACGGTCGGAAACGGTGTGCCCCGGCCCCACATCCCGAGCCGCTCGGCGTAGGCCAGGTTCGCCACCTCGGTCGCCCCGGTGGCGCTGACGTAGACGACGCGGGCATTGGGAAGCCGCCGCTGCAACTCCAGGCCGGAGAGCGCCCGCTGCGATGCCTTCTTAATGCCCCGGCTGCCCTTCGTGTCCAGTGCGCTCTGCATGTTGTGCGACTCATCAAAGACGATCACTCCGTCGAACTCGGCTTCCGGGACGCCCTCGGGCCGCTCTGGCGCCGGCGCGGTGAGCCACCGGATGATCTGCTCCAACCGGTCTACGCCTTTCCCGCCGCGCGGCTTTCCTTTGAGCGTGTCGTAGGAGACGAACAGGATGCCCTCAGCGCGGCGTGGGGTCTCTCGCTGTGCGCTCAGTTCGAAGAGATAGCCTGCCGGCAGCCCCAGCGCCGTCCAATCGCGCATGGCATCGCGCAGCAGGCTTCGGTTCTCGCTGATCCAGACGGCGCGGTGCCGCCCCTGGAAAGCGTTGTCGAGGATGATGCCGGCGATCTGCCGTCCCTTGCCGACACCTGTGCCGTCGCCGAGAAAGAATCCGCAGCGCGGTCCTTCCGGCAACATCTCGCTGTGCACCTGCCCGGCGTAGCAGATCGTCTCGAGTTGAGCGTCGGAGAGCAGCCCTTCGTCTACGATCCGGCGCGGCAGGTGTGGGCGGTAGGTGCATGGCGGTGGGGTGGCCGCAGCCATCGCTGCCGACTCCACCAGCTTCGTCGGGTGCGGCCTGGCTCCGGGCACTTCGACGTGCGGGACGTAGGCGTCAAACACACTTTCGGTCAATTCACCACGGGCCAGGTGCCTTACGGCAGGACGTATCTCCAGGGGCCTGGCAGGAGCCTCTTCCAGACTTCCACCGGCAAGGGGTGGGGAAACGACCCGGGCTTTGCGCTTTGGCTCGTGACGCCGTACGATGGTACGTTCCGTCCCAGTATCTGCCTCGTCCTCGTCGGCATCGTCGCAGAGAGCATATCGCCGCGCTCGCACCGGGGCCAGGAGTTCGAGGAGTGCCTCCGCGCTGTCGGCCCGCCCCGTGATCGCAGGCTCCGCTGGTGCTGCCGGGCTCTTGTCGATAACGAGTACCCGGGTGTCGTAGGTCGTGCCACACTTGCGGTAGAGGCTGCCGTCGACCTCCACGTCGGCTGCGAGCACATGCCCCTCTGCGTCGAGCATCTCGAAAAACCAGTCGAAAGCCCGTGCGCTACGGCGCATGTTGTGGCCGACGATGGCAACGAGGCGTCCGCCGGCGCGCAGCCGCAGCAGGGCTTGTCGGACATGCTCGGCCCCTGCGCAGGTGACGCGGCGCGTGCCCAGGCACCCGGCCGTCTGCGAGAACGGCGGGTTCATCAGCACCACAGTGGGGCGTAAGCGCCGGGGCAGAATAGCGTGTAGGTGTTCGGCGTTCTCCTGAAAGAGCACCTCATCCGACACTGGCCCGATGAGCGCCCGCAGCAGGCGGCCTCGGCGGCTAGAGAGTTCGTTGGCAAAGCAACCGCGTGCGGCGCCAAGCGCGTAGACGAGCAATGCCCCTGTTCCTGCCGAGGGCTCCAGCACGACGTCTTCGCTCAAGAGGCCGGCGGCCCAGGCGCAGACGAATGCATACGGGGCGGGGGTGGAGAATTGCTGGAAGCTCTGCTGCTCCCTCGTGCGGCGCGTCTGCGACGGCATCAGTCCCCACAGCCGCTCGATCTCTTTGAGCGTGCGCCGGGCTGCCTCAAGGTCTACCCTGGGATCAAACTGCCTTCTCTGAATGAGCAGGTGGAGGCCCAGTTCAGCCGTGTCGTAGGCATCGCGTACCGAGAACGCACTCTCCGCGAGCGTACCATTGAAAGCCTCCTCGGCCAGCCGGAAGAGGGTGTTCCCGTTGAGGGCATCGCCGCGAGCCAGGTGTTCTGCGATCTGGTTGGCCAGCCACAACTCGGCCAGGCTACCAGGTGGTGATACAAGACATGCTTCCGCGCTCTGCTGCGCACGGTCACAAGGAATCGCCTTACTGATGTCTGTGAAGAGACCGAGTTGGTTGGGATCATGGCTGCTGCCTGCACTGCACAGGCGCTTCTTGAGGGATGAGGCCATGGAATCTGCGATGTGAATGGGACAGACGGCGGTTGTGGCAAGGCCGGGGCTTCTGGCCGGCCACACCCCGTGCATGGCCCGGCCAGAAGCCGTGGGGCCTCCGCCTGTCCCATTGTTGATCCCGCCGGATGCTTTCGATAGGAGTAGCTGGAGCCTGTCTTTTCCCAGATCCGGGTTGCCTTCAGACGCCTGCAGCCTGGCGTTTAGGACTGGGCCTAGTGGTGTAGGAAGTGCCGATTTTAGGTTTACTTTTTGCTTTCCAACTTATCCACATTCCTATTACAGTTGTTGTAGTAGTAGGTATTATAGTATGGTGTACCGATCAATCGTGAGAAGGTGCACCGATCAATCGTGAAGCACATGGTTGTCTTTCTATGACTTAGGTGCGAAAATGCGATAAAGGTGAAGGTGTACCGATCAATCGTACGGTTTTTCGATATCAACAGGCTTTTCCACAGGACCGTTGTAGCATAGCAGGCGATTCGAACGACCAGGCAGTCGATGGGCAAGCTGCCGGGGTTGTTGACGCGCTGGAGTGGTCGAGATGCCTATCGAGGCAGGCTGAGGACGTCGCCTGCCCTGCCGTCGAATAAACTTAGACGTCCGGTATGACAACGTATCGGGTTGAGCCAGAACCGGCAGCCCGGTGAGATGTCTCCTGATATCTTCCAGCAATTGCTCGGCGGAGGCGTACCGACGTGCGGGATCTTTCTGCAACGCTTTGAGCACTATTGTGTCCAGGTCCCCGGACAACCGACGGCGTAGTTTTTCCCGCGACGTGTTGCGTGCCCGGCTGACATCGTCTGGAGTAGCCTGCCGTGTTTCGCCTGGGTTGCCGGTCTCTTTGTATTGGCTCAAGGCCGTACTGGGTCGGCGGGGTGCTACCTCGCAGATGACACGCTCCACTTCCCCCGGCGTCATCGTCGCGACGGAGTAGGGGCGGTATGGGTGTTCATTTTGCCGCGTAATCAAAAAAATATGCACTTAACCGAGGTAAACAGGGTCAGTTGCTGGCCTGCCTGAGTAGCTCACAATTACATGCTTCTACCCTTCTATCCTGTCTCACGCTAAAACCGCTTCATCTTGTGGCGTCATCCTATCGACCTGGGTGCGGCCCCCGTGCTTGGAAATCAAGTACCGATGAAGAAACTGATCCTGTACATCCTCCTGATGCGAGACAACAATCACGCGTCCACCGCCTAGCACATCCTCGCTCAGGCGATGCAACTCCTCAATCATGAGTGCCCGCCCGTCATCGTCCAGAGCACCAAACCCTTCGTCAATCAGGAGTGAATCGGCCGTGCGTCCCCCCGTTACCGACTGACCAATACCGACAGCCAGGGCAATGGCTACACGGAAACGCTCGCCCCCGCTAAGATATTCAAAAGCCCTTAGAGCATGATCAGGATTAGGCTGAGAGTTATCCTTGGCCAGAATGTGTAACTCTTCGCTGTCTTCTTGGAGTTCGATCTCCCACGTGCCCCCCGAAAGTCGCTGGAGCGTATCGTTGGCAGCGATTCGTACACGCACCTGAGCATCGCGAAGGATAAGGGCCTGTAGTCCCTGCGGGCCGAAAGCATTAGCGAGTTTCTTATACAGGTCGCGCGTACGTTCCGCCTTGTCGTGGTACTCAATGAGTTGCTTGCGCTGCTCCAGTTGCTCTTCGATCCGCCCGACGTCAGTTTGTGCCTCAGCTAACGCCTCTTCACATGTCTTGTGCTTTCCTTCTAGTTTATCGAGCTCAGCCTGAAGCTGGTCGGGATCGATCTCGCGTACTGCTTTGGGAATCTGGTCACGTTGGGTTTCGAGTGTCTGGAGCTGACCTTGTATCTTGCCTGAAGCATTGCGAGCGTCCCGCAACGTGTCAGCTCGTGCTGGTGCCTCAATGAGGCTCGCACGTTCCTCGTCGAGCTCTCGCAATGCATCATCATCCTCAGTCGCCTTGTGCGTGCGCCACTTTCCCGGAAGTTCTTCCTGTCGTTTCGTGACCTGCGCCGTGGCCTCGTGAATCGTACCCTCAGCCTTCTTGATCGAGATCTCTTCCTGCTTCAAGAGAGTCCGTACGTTCTGGATGGCTTTTTCTGCATCCCCGTGTGCTTTCTCTGCGTTCTTGAGTGAAGTTGTAGCGTTTTGCAGAAGGGTCTTCGCAGTGGCGTGTTTCTCGTCCAATCCTGAAACGTGTGCTTGCTGTTCCTTCAGGTGTTCATCGATCTGCTGATAGTGTGCCGTGACACGTTCCCGGCTCTCCGGTGTACTCACGTCGGCACCGCAGGTAGGACAGGAAGATGTGCCGTCGAGCATCTGGTGTTCTTCAAGTTGCTTGCGAAGGGTCTCTCCCTGTTGACGTGCCCTTACGATCGTGTCGCCAAGCTCTCGTTCTGCAGCTTCTGCGTTTTCGCGTGCAGTCGAAGCCTTGCTGAGCACCTCGTTTGCAACGGCTAGTTGTTCTGCTCGCTCGGTCAGGGCCGCCTCGTGCTTCATAACCTGCTCACGATGCGATTGAGCCTGCGAAGAGGCAAACGTGAGGATACCTCTGGCATCTTGCAGCCGTTGTAACTTCGGGATGATGGCATCGAGTTCATAGTATCGCCGGGCTTCCTCTTCAATCGTTTTAGACTTTGCCAGAAGCTCTTGGTGTTCCTTTACCTCTTTTTGCAATGTGGCAATCTGAGTGGCCAGTGCCTTGGCCCGTGCGGCTTGCGCCTGGGTGTCTCGCATTTGGCCGATCTGCTTAGAAAGCTTCTCTACTCCCCCTTTCTGTTTGGTGACAGTGGCCCGGGCAGCCTTCAACGTGTCCTCGGTGACATCCGCGACGTCGGCTAACTGCATGTCCCATCGTTTGCGGTCGCTCTCAGCGCCATTCTTTTTTCGCGTTGCCAGTTCGCCGAGGCGTTGGTATGCTTTAAGGTTGATGAGTTGGAGAAGCAACTCACGGCGGTCTTTTGCCTTGGCTTCCAGGAAAGCATCCGCATTACCCTGACGGAGAAGAACGGTGGCGACGAATGTATCGTAGGGCATGCGGAGTTGCTCTGTCACCCACTGTTCTACCTTCTGGCCATCGAGAAGCTTTTCCTTCCACGTTCCTTGATTCTCAACGAACAGACGATCATGGGTGGTAGCGCCGTCTCCCCGACGTTTGATTTCGCGCTGGATGAGGTAGCGCTGATTCTCAAGTAAGAACTGGACCTCGACCAGGGCAAAATCGGCTTCTTGGTGGATGAGATTGCCAAAATTGCTCTTTCCACCGCGGTGTTGCTTGTAGAGAGCAAAGCTCACAGCATCGAAGACAGCCGCGCTCTTCCCCGAGCCGTTTTCGCCGTGTACGAGCCACAGCGGGGCGTCGCAAAAATCAAGTTCGACAGGCTCGATGTCAGCGCCTGTATCGATGCCATAGTGGCTCAGAAAGCCCCGAAGACGAATCTTTTCGAGTAACATGGTTATGGCCTATTCCGCTGATTGGATTATGCGTTGAGTTCATCAAGCAATCCCTGGGTGAGCGTCTTCAACTCATCGAAGTCGGGATCTTCACCGAACCGCTCCTGCAGATACGCCAGGGTAGTGCTGGCCACATTGTCCGGGCGCTCCACGAGCGGTTTGAATTCGTTCTCTTGCTCGGGAAGCACCAAGGCGACGCCGTTCGTACACCGGGGGCACAGTTCGAGTAATCGGCGGCGTAGCGCGATCGGGTTGTCGCCCTCTTCGCAGGTCAGAGTAATCTCCACGACGGCCCGATCAAGGTCTGGGTACCGCTCCGGCAGGTCTTCGATGTCGGCTGGTGTGGTGCCGAGTTTGTAATACGGTGTCACGTCCAGCGACAGGGCTTCGACCTGAGCTGCCCCCTGAGCGGGGATATCGACGAGCAGAGCCTGCTTCTCATCCTGCCATTCGCCCCAGTCCAGCCGGTCGAGGCTACCACTGTAGTAACAGGGGACGACGTGATTCACTTCCTGCGGCTGGTGGATATGCCCGAGCGCGATGTAGGCGAGATTCCCCGTGTTTGGGAGATCACCGGTACCGAGGCGCAGATCCGAGTCGTACTTGATCTCATGTCCGCTCGGCGTCGTGACGCCGGCTACCGTGACGTGGGCGCAGAAGACTGCCGGGCCTTCATGTTGAGCGAGGCGCTGCGCGAAAGTCCGCACGAGGTTGGCATAGGCTGTTCCCAGGGCTACATTGCGCGGCGCTCCTCCAGCATGTTGATCATAATGCGGCGCCAGTGCCTCTTTGGTGGGATAGGGAACCAGTCCGAACGCCACCCCCTGGATGGTGATCACGTCCGGCTTTTCCACGACGATCAGCCGGCCTTCGGCCTCTGCCCCACATCCAGCAGGGCCCTCATCATGCGGAAGTGCTCGCGCCGGTCGTGGTTGCCAGGTAGCAGGATGACGTGACGATCCTCGTTGAGGAAGGTCGCCAGCGCTCGGGCGAGCCGCTTCGTGACAGCCGGCAGGTCGCGCGGCTGGGCGTCAAACACATCGCCCGCTACTAGGAGTACCTGTGCGTCATGCTCTCTTGCAAGCGAAATGAGACGCTCGAGCGCATCGAACTGGTCGTCTTGTGCCTTGAAACGGCCAAGGGGGCCGTGGCGTGTGCCGAGGTGCCAGTCAGCCGTGTGGAGGATACGGAGCATGGAATCAGACATCTTCAAAATCCTCAATCGTGTTCATGGTGGCCTGGTCCTCGCGGCGCATGGCCCAGGCCGGGAAGGGCACCTGCACGAGCATCGGCTCGCGGAAGGTCGGTTGCATCACCAGCTTCTCACCGGGCTGGAGCTGGACGGCCTGCCGGCGTGCGGTGTTGCTCCACCCTTTCCAGACACGGTCGCCTAGCTCGGCGGTGCCGGTGCGTCCAGCTGCGCGGGTGGAGGCACTCTCTACTACTTTTGTGGAAACCTCAGAGGCGAACTGCTGTGCACCGAAGAGGATGACCCCCTGGCTGCGCCGTTCCGTGGAGATCTCTTCCATCAGGCGCGTTACAGGATCCTTAGCACCCCGTGGAGCAAAGCGGTTCAGTTCGTCGAGGACGATGATGTAGCGGAGTCCTGCGATGAGGTCGCGCCCCGTTCGAGCCTGCACGATTTGCCGGCTCACGGCGGCCACGACGAACCGCTGGAGGGTACGCGGCAGGAGGTGCAAGTCGATTACCTGCGGCGAAGAGGTACGAGGCCGCTCTACGTGGAGCGGATTGCCGTGGAGGGCATTGTAGTTGAAGATCGTCTGCCCTTCCAGGATGGCGCTGCGCAACCTGCGATAGACAGCACCCTTCGTTGCCTGTGCATGGGCACGGAGCAACTGGTTGCTGTGATCACTAGCCGCCCAGCCGTCCATCCAGTTCAGAAGATCCTCCCAGGTCTGAGGCCAGTGTAGACCTTGTTCCCAGGTCTGGGGAGGCTGGGCTCGGGGTGTCTCGCCATCGCGCTCGGTGAAGTAATCAGCGAGGTCCACGATGAGCGCACGCATCCGCTCGTTCACGTCATCGTCCGCGAAGAGGTAAGGGAAGAGCCCGCCACGTAGGATATCATGGAACGACCAGTTAAAAGCCGTCGCGTTACAGCCGTCGATCATCGGGCCGCCACCATTCAGATCGGTCGGGGCATAGAAGGTGGTTTGTTCAAACGGGCCAGGGACCACACCGATGGCGTCCCAGGTCGGATCGAATGCAGGTTCCGAGTTTCGCTCCAGGTATTCGGCGTTCCGCTGGTTAATCCACATCAGGTCCTCGCCCTTCACGTTGAAGATGACGGGGACGACGTGGATGGGGTCGCGGCGCTCCCGTGTCGTCTGCGCTGGCCGGTCAGCCAGGGCAAGGAGGGCCTTCAGCACGACCATCAGGAAGCTGGTTTTTGTGCCGACTCCCGTCATGCCCGTGACGTTCAGGTGGCCGCCATAGTCACCCAGGAGGTAGGCCAGGTCGATCTGGGCCGCACCGGCGAAGTGAGAACCTCCGTTACGCAGCCGGCCGATCTGAAGAGGCCGGCGCATTTCGTCGAACCCGTAGGCCGCGCTGGCGATCGACGCATCGCCAAGGAAGACGGGGCTCTGTTCCAGAGGTGGGGTGAGTCGGTTGGGATCAGCCTTGAGGATAGCTACCTGCGCGTATGTGATGCCTTCTGGAGCATAAGGGCCGTCGCTAGCAGCATCGCCATCCGTCCCATCATAGGATTCATGGATGTCGCGTCTACGGCTGCGCCGGCGCACTTCCTCAACAAGGCCGTAATACGTGATATCTTCGCCGCCTATCTGGCTGGTGACGTGCACGATCTGGCTCTTCTCAACGAGTTGGTCCGGGCGCACCCAGAACGCAAATTCATCGGAAGTAGCTTCCAGGTTCGCAGGGGTAGCAATGCGCCCGATAGGAGACATTATGGTTGCAGACCCATTCGCGGGAGCACTCGCAAGGTGGGCGTTTGGGGAATCGGCAAGCGTGTGATCGGTGTCAGCCATGGTCGTAGAGATATAGGCGTTAGCGAGTTCGTAGTTCAGAGGCCAGCCAATCGGCAGAATTGGCTTGTGAGCCGGCCATGGTCGTGAAAACAGGCACCGAGGCTACTTTCGGCACGAACGATCGGGTGGAGAGAGATGGCTGCACGGCCATAGCTTTCCTGTCGGCATCGGGCATGGCAGAGGACCATTGATAGACAGTCAGCGAAAGCCACACGGTCCTTATGCCTCTCAAACCACTTCTGTGATACCTCGACTCGGACGATGCCATAGTTCGGTGTGGGGCCAGACCCCCCCGAAAGGCGGAGGTACCAGGACACCACATCCAGATTCCTCTGGGCAATCGCAAAGAGTGGGGTACGCTGACCCTGTTCAAGCCGGTAGAGGGTTCGCATCCCCTCATCGTGGAGATACCGCCTACGATGGGTCTTGATGACTCCGTACACCGGAGCGTTTTCAGGATCCGGTATGCCTCCGCTCCGCGGTGCCAGCCGGCCATCGACAACCGTTGGGACGTTGGATGGCTGGGCCAACGCGGCTTCTTCCAGGCTTTCCATTTCGGTGTTGGAGCGGCTTTGCGCAGCCTTGCGCATCCGCTCGAAGTCAAACGTGCAAGCGCCATCGGGTGGACGGGCCGAGAGGAGGCGGAAGCCCAGCCGTTGCAGGTCCTGGGCAAACGCCTCGACGCGATCCCAAGGGAACGGATCCGTTACCAACGCCACCACTTTATCGGCGTGGTAGTAGTCACGGCGCAACTCTTGGCCCTGCAGCGCCATGACTACGCTTCCGATCTGCCCAAGCCGGACGGGCACAGGATAACCGCCGGGGGCACGCAGCCAGGCAACGGTTTCGCCTACATCTTTGCCATCAATGAACCGGATAGGCCGCAGCGGCCAGGAAGCAGGATCCCAGTTGGCCGGAGGACAGGGCGAGTGCGGGTGCCAGTCGTCCCGGTCGTACGCAGGATCGTAATCAAGGTCGGCATCCTTATGCGGCTCATCGTCCGTTTCCTCCGCAAAGGGCTGCGGGGTGTACCGGTCGAGCCGTGTGGCACCGTATTCCTGTAAAAACAACAGAGCCATATCGCGGGGTAGGTAGGGGGATTTAAGATCCGAGGTTCAGGGTTTCGAGACGTCGTTGCATGGCTGCTTTGCTGACCAGTAGGTCCACCGCCAGGCGACGGATAAGGACGGCGCGGCGGTCACCGATGTTGTCCTTGTGTGCAGCGGCGAGCGACCGGCAGAGGTTTTCTGGCATCAGCAGGGTTGCGGCGAAGGCGTCTGCTTCCATTTCCATCACCTCAATAGGAGGGAGTGAGACCCGAACCCCTTCGTCCGTGAAGGCCTCGGCATGCGCAAACGTATTATCATCTGAATCCGCTTCCCTGGCTTCGTCACCAGTTTCTGCTGTTCCTTTCTCTTTATCGATGAAGCCCTCGACAAACAGGCCAGGGCGGGCGATATCTTCTTTTGGCAACAGCACATGAAGAATCAGGTGACCGAGTTCGTGTGCAACCGTGAAGCGACGCCGTTCGACTAATCCACCTGCGCACACCAAGATGTATGCGTACAGGATATCCATATCAAACCAGGCGTAGAGTAGACCGTCCAGACGCTGCTCGGCATGGTCTGGAACACTAGCATCGTGACCGATTTCATCGCGGAGAAACTGCGCAGCTCTCGCATAGGTGAGATCAGGCACCTCACTGACGGTGACGATTCCGGGCAGAGACTCAAAAATTTGGCCGAGGGGTGTAATGCTATTGGAAGATGAAGGTGGTTCAAGGCCCGTTATGGTATAGAGGTGCTGAACGGCTGCGTCCATGCGCACGCGCCATTCTATTTCAAGCAAAGGATCGAGCCGATACGTCTTCATAATCGTAGGCGTCAGGATTTCGGGCGACGGCGGGACCGGGCTGCGATGCGCGCTGGACCCTGACTACGGCTCATGGCCAGCCGGGCAGACTCGTTTCGGAACGCCCGCGTATAGGCCGAGTGAGTGGCAACACCGAGCCCGTGCAATAGGTCTTCAGCCGAAGCAGCCGTGAGGATACTAGGGACGAGTTCGGCACAGGTGAGAAGTTGCTCGTTGATGGCTTCGGCCCCTACCGGCACGCGGTTTCGATCTTTCAACCGGGCGGCGACATGGCCCACCGTGAGCGGAGTCAGCGTGCTTTCGTCGAGACCACCCAGGTGGTGCTCAGCCAGTGCGGTAACGGTCGCCTTGTCCACTGCTGAAGGGAAGCCTGCTTCGTCCAGCAGTGCACGATCAACCTCATCGAGCCGAGCGGCGAATTCGTGATCGTCCAGCGCTGCCTCGAGCACGGTCTCAATGACCTCATCGTCGTCCCTGTCGAGGGCACGGATGTAGCGGAAGATCAACTGCTCGCGTTCGAGTTCGCGTTTGTCCAAGTTCGTTGGCATCGTGGTGCGAGAGAGAAGGATTACAGGTTTTGCTGTTTGCGGTAGAGGTCGCTAAGGCGCTGCTTGGCCCGGTGGAGACGGACTGTTGCGGCACCAGCCGTAATGCGTGTTCCCAACCGCTGGCTTAGTTCCTGAGCGAGGGCTTCACCCGCATAGCCTTGACAGCGTAGCTCGATAACCGCCCAGTCGTCCGGAGCCGCATGCTCACGAATCCATTCAAGTCGAGGGTCGTCCTCCTGAGGTTCGTCGATACGTCCCTGGTCTCCGCCGAGGAAAGCAAAGAGTTCTTCATCCGTCAGATCATACTCCTCAGCGAGGTGGCGCTGCGTTTTCACGTCTCCGACTAGACGCAGGCGGGCCTGCTTATTCTCCCGTTTACGCAGGGTGAGGACGGCGTAGTGGATGAAAGCCTTGAGCCAGGGACCTACAGGACGGGAAGGGTCGAATACGTGCGCCTTCTTCGAGGCACTTTCCGAGGCGATCTGAACCGCCTCCTGAGCCAACCCTCCAACCCGAGCATAATTGTGCGCCAGGCCGGCATTACGGATGCGTAGCATCGCGTAATCGAGCAGGACGTTCTTCTGCTTTTTCAGCACCCTGCTGAGAGCTTTTTCTTGCTCGGGAGTTGCCTGAGGGGCTGGTTCAGATGCTGGTTGCATCGGCATGAGGGGTGAAGGAATGTATAGGATCCCTGGTGGCCGAGGGCCCTACTGAGTCGAGCGGCTATCCTATATTGCCCAAACATAGCCCTATTCTTACACGCGTACACGAAAACTCTCTTTTTCGAGGGGCCGTTGACGCATATTTTGTTGACATAGTACACCTATTTACGCAAGATCATCCACCACTTCTGCTTTTTTGGCTTACTTTGTAACGAATCCGTTCAAGCTCAAAACTTGGGTTAAGACTATGGTTCGACGGCTTGTGATCGTTGTCGAAGTGCTCGTGCGTGAAGCAAAAGTCGGAGTAAGTACGATGCATTAGTCAATCCTGACGTGACCTAGGTGACATCGGCTTTTTAAGGATCATCGTACTCGATTGTGATGATCACCGGGAGAAGCCGCTCTTTGAATCCGTAGCCAACTTACCCTCCCAGACATGAGACGTCTGCGTGATCTACACCGCCACCATTACTAGCGCCTCGCTCCGCCTTCGGGAGAGCCGCATCATCTCGGACCTGCTTCTGCAGGCGGTGAGTGACGAGGACTGGAAGGAGGCGATGGTGGAGC
Organism: Rhodothermales bacterium; assembly: GCA_046756545.1. Classification (GTDB taxonomy): domain Bacteria; phylum Bacteroidota; class Rhodothermia; order Rhodothermales; family JBHHWM01; genus JBHHWM01. The sequence goes on from JBHHWM010000005.1 coordinate 18,480, forward strand.
AGAACATGCTGCAAATGAACAGTATAGAGTCCATCAAGCGGATCTCCCGCTTGCTTCGCGCTCGGCTCGAGCCCCTGGGTGAAGGGTTGTGGAAGATGGTGCGCGATGGCAGCCGCGAGCAGGCAACCCAGGCAGTCTTTGCTGGCGCCGTCAAGAACAGCCGACTCCTCGGCGACTTCATGGACATTACCCTGCGAGAGCAGCGAGCAAGCTTCGCCAGGAAACTCGAGTACCGAATGTGGAACGAATACATCGCGGGCTGCCTCGGGCGCGACCCGGACATGCCCCACTGGAGCGATGCTACCGTAGCCAGGCTCCGCTCGGCGGTGTTCTCCATGCTGGCTGAGGCCGACTACCTGGAAGACACGCGGAGCCTGCTCTTGCAAAACGTCTTCGTGGATGCCGGGCTCGCCGCCTACCTGCGCGCACGCGGCGAAACCTACGTGCTTCGCTGCATGGAGGTGGCGGAATGACCGCGACCCTTACCAACCGGCTCAACCAGGTCCTGCCGCGCGTCACCAGCGAGGCCTTTCTCTCTAGTGAGGGCATTGGCAACGAAATCGCCTGCTACATCTTCGACTATCCGGCCCAGGAGGAGCTGGAGGTCCGCGAGTACATCAGGATGCTCATGGACCGCTTCGAGAGCCATCACAGCGAGCTCCGCGTCCTTCACCTGAACCTGCTCGATGTTATCCTGGCCTACCTCGATCAGCGTGGGCTCTTCGACAAGGCTCTCAAGATGGAGGCGACCAAGGACGCCACCGCCGTCCTGCGGGCGCTGAAGGGTCCCCTGGCGGCGGAGAAGCTCCGCGACTTCATTGCCGCCGAGCACAAGCCGGCAGACTACGACCTGGTCCTGCTCTCTGGCGTTGGCAGCGTGTGGCCCATGCTCCGCGCCCACAGTCTGCTGAACTGCCTGCACACGGTGATGGAGAAAACGCCGCTGGTGATGTTTTATCCCGGAAGCTTTGACGGCACGACGCTCCGGCTCTTCGGGCAGATCGCCACGACTACTTCCAGGCCGACCACCAAGCCCTATTATCGAGCCTTCATATTGGTACCCGGAGGGACGGAAGCATGAAGATCCAGGACCTTTTTGAGCGCAACATCCATCGCCACATTAACGGCGTGGTCAAGGCTGACCAGCTCGACGCCTCGTCGGTGTGGCAGGAACTCGACGAGTTCGTAGTCACACGCGAGCTGACTAAGCACATCAACGACCTGGTGGCGGTGCTACTCTCCACCATCGAGTCTGAGGCCAACGCGGCCGGCAAGAACGGGATTTGGGTCTCCGGCTTCTTCGGCTCTGGCAAGTCGCACTTCATCAAGGTACTCTCCTACCTGCTCGAGAACAACGAGCACACCCATGACGGCGAGCGACGGCGAGCCGTTGACTTCTTCACAGAGAAGCTGAGCGACGCGATGCTCTTCGCGGATCTGAAGAAGGTCGTTGCTGCCTCCATCGACTCGGTCCTGTTCAACATTGACGTCAAGGCCGATCCTAACTGGGGGCGGGGTGCACTGCTGCAGGTGTTCCTCAAGCTTCTCAACGAGAAGCAGGGCTACAGTGGCGACCACCCCCACATCGCCCACATGGAGCGCCATCTCGACGAGAAGAGGAGGCTTGCCGTTTTCCATGCGGCGTTCGAGCGGGCGTCCGGGGAGCCCTGGCTTCAGGAACGCGACGCCTGGGAATTTCATCGGGACGAAGTCGTCACTGCGCTGAAGGAGGCATTGGGACAGAGCGAGGGCTCGGTCGAGAAATGGGTCGACGGCGCCGAGGACCATTTCAGCCTGACCGTGGAGAACTTCGCCAAATGGGTGAAGCGCTACCTCGACCGCAAGGGCCCGAGTCAGCGCATCATGTTCCTGGGGGACGAGGTCGGTCAGTTCATCGGCAACGACACCCACCTCATGCTCAACCTCCAGACCATCACCGAACAGCTCGGAACGGTCTGCAACGGCCGCGCGTGGGTGGTCGTGACTTCGCAGGAAGACCTCGACGCTGTACTCGGTGATCTGAAAAGCACCAAGGCACACGACTTTTCAAAGATCCAGGGTCGCTTCAAGACGCGGCTTTCGCTCTCGAGCGCCAACGTCGATGAGGTCATCAAGAAGCGTCTCCTCGACAAGAACGCGGTCGCTGCCGCGCCGCTGGCTGCGGTCTACGAAGGCAAGCACGACATCCTGAAGCACCAGCTCTCGTTTGTGAACGCGGGCATGTCGTTCAAGACCTATGCAGACGCGGTTGACTTTGCGGCCTGCTACCCGTTCGCTGCTTACCAGTTCACCTTGGTCCAGAAGGTCTTCGAGTCCATTCGCAAGGCCGGCGCCACCGGTTTGCATCTCTCCCAGGGCGAACGCTCCACCCTCGATGCCTTCCAGGGCGCGGCGATGCACCTCGGAGCCGAAGAGGTCGGTGCCCTAGTGCCGTTCTATCGCTTCTATCCAGCCGTGGAGGGCTTTCTCGACACGGCGGTCAAGCGCACGATCGAACAGGCGGGCGACAACCACGCACTGGAACCCTTTGACACGACGGTGCTGAAGATTCTCTTTCTCATTCGATACATCGAAGAGTTGCCGGGCAGCGTGGACAACCTGGTGACCCTGTGTGTGAACGAGATGGACACCGACAAGCTGGCCCTGCGCAAGACCATTGAGGCTTCGCTCGCACGGCTCGAAGGCGAGACGCTCATCGCCCGCAACGGCGACCTCTACTTCTTCCTGACGAACGAGGAACGTGACATTGGGCGGGAGATCAAGAACACCCCGGTCCCGTCCGGTGCCGAAGAGCGAGAACTAGGCAAACTCCTCTTCGAAGACATCCTGGGTGATGCTCGGAAGCACACCTACAGCCTGACCAGTCGCGACTTCCCCTTCACCCGGTTCTGTGACGACCACGTGGTTGGGAATAAGATCGAGGGCAGCCTCGAGGTCGCCTTCGTGAGCCCCCTGGGGGATAGCTACGCCCAATACCTCGATGACGGCCGCTGCATCCTGGACACCAGCGCGAATGGCCTCGTGATCATCCGCCTGCCGGACGACAAGAGCCTGGGCCGTGAATTGCGGACGTACCTGCAGACCGAGTCCTATGTAAAGACCAAGCACACCGGCTCGCTGCCCGACACCACCAAGCGCATCCTCCGTGACCGGAGCGAAGACAACCGGGCGCGTCGAGCCCGCATCGTGGCGAGCCTCAAGTCGATGCTGGCGACGGCGAGCTATTTCGCCAGCGGGCAGAAGCTCGGTCTCAATCATAGCGATCCGAAGAGCGCGCTGGGGGACGCGCTCGAATACCTCATCCAAAACGCCTATCCCAAGATGGGCTATATCCAGCACCTGCACCCAAACCCCAAGCAGGAGATACAAAGCACGCTGCGGGCCAACGACATCGAGCAGGTGAGCCTGGGTCTGAACACGCCGGAAGCCAACACCCAGGCGCTCAATGATCTGCGTGAGTACATCCGCCTGTGCAAGATGACAAGCAAGCAGATCGTGCTCCACGAGCTTATCAACAGCCGCTATGGCGGGCGGCCCTACGGCTGGCCCGAACTGGAGGTCGTGCTCCTGGTGGCCCGTCTCGCGGTGCTCAAGGAGATCAATCTGGTGGTCAACGCGGCACCGCTACCGCTGGACCAGGCCTACGACCACCTCACCGCCAGCAACAAGCAGCGCAAGGTGGTCATCGTCAAGCGGGAATCGCCAGATGATAAGCTCATCAAGAAGGCTCAGGCGCTGGGCAAGGATCTCTTCGCCCAACAGGGAGCCAGCGGAGAGGAAGCGCTGTTCACCTTCCTCAAGGAGAAGCTCACGTCGTGGAACAGCGACCTCGCTGGCTACGAGCCCCTGGCGAAGACCGGTAAGTATCCGGGGCTGAGCGAAATCCAGGACGTCCTGGCTTCCCTGCGAAAGTTCGTTGAGGAGTCGGACTCCTTGCGCTTCTTGAAACGCTTCGTCGAGAACAAGGACGAGCTGCTCGACCTCGCCGATGACATCCACGACCTGCAGGGCTTCTACACCAGCCAGAAACATAGTTGGGAAGCGCTGCGGATGGCGGTGGAAGAATTAGCACAGAACCGCCTGCAACTCGAAGCCCACGAGGCGGCTGGCCCGGCCCTGGCTCGCATGGAGGACATCCTCGCGGCCCCCCACCCCTACAACCTGCTGCATGAGGTGGCGGGTCTCACCCACACCGCCCGTAATGTGAATGACCAGTTGGTGTCCGAAGCACGAGGCCCGGCGGTGATCGAGATTCAGGGCCTACGCGACAGTATCACGGAAGAGCTCGACAAGGTCTCGGCCGACGACGCGCTGCGAAAGCAGGCCACGGCTGAGTTGGTGAAGCTGCTTGGTACGGCTGGTCAGGCTACGAGCATCGCCCACATCGCCCAGGCTAGAGAGACGGCTGAGGCCGCCTACGATCGCGCGCTGACCGCCATCGAGAAGGCGCAGACCCCGCCGCCGCAACCACCCACGCCCGATGACACCACACCGCCCAAGGTAAAGAAGCGCCGGGTCGTGGTGGCCAAGGCCCTGTGGTCCGGCGGTTTCATCGAGACGCCAGACGACGTGGAGGACTTCCTGGACAAGCTCCGCGCGGAATTGGAAGCCGCTCTCGATGCTGACGAACGTGTACAGATCAAGTGAGACAGATGCCTTGAACACCGCCCAGCTCAAGACCTACGCCCCCGAAGCCCGCCGTGCCTTCATCGCTGCCGTCAGCGCCCAGGCGGCCCGGCTCGGCATCACCGCCACGGGCAACGCGCCCGCCGAGGTGCAGGGCGACGTGCTGCTCGTCGGCGGACAGGCCTTCCCCAGGGCCATCGCCTCGGCCCGCAACAAGCTGGTCGAGCGCGTCCAGGCCCACGGCTTTGCACCCGCGATGGAGGCCATCGCCTACACCTGGTTCAACCGCTTCGTGGCCATCCGCTACATGGAGCTGCACGGCTACTTCGACCACGGCTACCGCGTCCTGAGTCACCCCGAAGCCCAGGGCCGCCCCGAGATCCTCGACCACGCCGCCGACGTGGACCTGCCGGGCCTCGACCGCGACCGGGCGGTGGCGCTGAAGCTCGACGGCACCCAGGATGAAGCGCTCTACCGTTTGCTGCTCCTGGCCCAGTGCAACGTGCTTCACCAGGCGATGCCCTTTCTCTTCGAGAAGATCGGGGATGAGACCGAGCTGCTGCTGCCCGCCATCCTGCTCCACACCGACTCGCTCGTCCGCCAGCTGGTTGAGGGCATCGACGAAAGCGCCTGGCAAGAGATCGAGATCATCGGCTGGCTCTACCAGTTCTACATCTCGGAGAAGAAGGACCAGGTCATCGGCAAGGTGGTGGCCTCGGAAGACATTCCGGCGGCGACCCAGCTCTTCACGCCCAATTGGATCGTGAAGTACATGGTGCAGAACGCGCTGGGGGCGCAGTGGCTGGCGACCTATCCGCACTCGCTGCTCAAAGGGCAGATGGACTACTACATCGAGCCCGCCGAGCAGACCGACGAGGTGAAGGCGCAGCTTGCCGCCATCATGCCCAGCACGCTAGAACCCGAGGCGCTGACGTTCATCGACCCGGCCAGCGGCTCCGGGCACATCCTGGTGGAGGCCTACGAGCTCTTCAAGGCCATCTACCTGGAGCGCGGCTACCGGCAGCGGGATTTGGCGCAACTGATCCTCGAGAAGAACCTCTTCGGCCTCGACATCGACGAGCGGGCGGCGCAGCTGACGGGTTTTGCGCTGATGATGAAGGGGCGGGCGGATGACCGTCGGCTCTTTGAGCGGGGCGTGAAGCTGAATGTGATGGCGCTCGTGGACAGTGCGGGCTTTGATGCGGAGCGGCTGGCCCAGGGTGTGCAGTTGGCGGACTATGGGCTGCAGCCGGGTGACCTTACCGGACTGAAGCGACTGTTCGAGCATGCCAAGACCTTTGGTTCGCTGATCCAGGTGCCCGAGGGGCTGGCGACAAAGCTACCGGCGCTGAAGCAGCTCAGCGAGGTGACCAGCCAGGACCTCTTTGTGTCGGATGCGCTCAAGCGCTTGGGGCCGCTGGTGCAGCAAGCCGAGCTGCTGGCGGCGCAGTACGACGCGGTAGTCGCTAATCCGCCTTATATGGGAAGCAAGTTCCATATTCCTGTCCTCAAGAAGTTCCTCAAGGACCACTACAACGGCTACGAGAAGGACGTATTCTCGGCGTTCATCGACCGAGACCTCGCGTTCAGCAAGCCGTGTGGTCGCTTGGGCTTTATGTCGCCGCAGGTTTGGATGTTTCTCTCAAGTTACGAGAAGCTCCGTGCGAGACTGATCGATCAAGAGACGATTACCACTCTAGTTCAGCCCGAATACAATGCTTTCTGGGATTCGGCACACGTCACAATATGTAGCTATATCGTCCAGAAAACGCACGTAGCTGAGTACAGCGGCACATTCATTAGACTCACGGACTTCTATGGTGCTGAACTTCAGCCTCGGAAGACACTCGAAGCCATCAAGAACCCTGATTGTGGCTGGCTTTACAGAGCGAAGCCGGACGAGTTCAAGAAAATCCCCGGCAGTCCGGTGGCGTACTGGGTTAGTGATGCGATTCGGGACATCTTCGATGAGGCCACATTGGTCGGTGAAATCACCGAGGTCAGACAGGGATTAGCGACCGGTGAGAACAATCGCTTCCTACGTCTATGGCATGAACTCAGTGTTCGAGGGATCGGGTTCGGTCATGGAAATGTAGCAGACGCTTTGGACAGCGGTCTCAAGTGGTTCCCCTACAACAAGGGTGGTGATTTCCGAAAATGGTACGGAAACCATTGGTTTGTCGTGAACTGGGAAGATGATGGCAGGGAGATTCGAGAGTTCGGAACAGAGGGTGGAGGCAGGCCGAGATCTAGAGCTCAGAGCACACAGTTTTATTTTCTCCCCTCCTTGAGCTGGTCGAAGATCACCAGCAGCGGTTTTGCCCTCCGTCGCTTTCCCGCCGGGTTCATCTTCGATGTCGCGGGGTGCTCAATCTTCGGGGAGAAGATACGACCGATTCTTGGCTGCATGAACTCAGCTATCATGACGCAGGCAGTCAACTCGCTATCGCCAACTTTGAATTTTGAGGTTGGCCAGGTTCAGGAGTTCCCGTTCATAGAGCCAAGGGCAGGGAAACCGAGACTGCTGGAGGTGGTTGACGCTCTAGTTACCACATCGAAGTCTGACTGGAACGCCTACGAACGCTCCTGGGACTTCCAATCCCTTCCCATCCTGGCGGCATCCGGCGAGTCATCCCTATCCCTCGAATCCAGCTACACCGCCTGGATCACCCAGAACCGCGACACCATCGCCGAGATGAAGCGCCTCGAAGAGGAGAACAACCGCCTCTTCATCGATGCCTACGGCCTCGCGGACGAGCTCACCCCCGACGTCCCCTTGTCGCAGATCACCCTGACGGTGAACCCCGCCTACCGCTACGGCGGCAAGCTCACCGAAGAGGAGCAGTGGACCCGCTTCCGCCAGGACACTATGGAGGAGCTGGTCTCCTACGCCATCGGCTGCATGATGGGCCGCTACAGCCTGGACGCGCCGGGCCTCATCTACGCCCACAGCGGAGGCACGGGCTTCGACCCCAGCCGCTACACCACCTTTCCGGCCGACGACGACGGCATCGTCCCGCTCACCGACACCGAGTGGTTCGACGACGATGCCGCCCACCGCCTGACCCTGTTCATCTCGGTAGCCTGGGATGCGGCCCACCTCGAAGCCAACCTCACCTTCCTGGCCGACAACCTCTCGCCCAAGAAGAACGAGTCGAGCCGCGAGACGCTGCGCCGCTATCTCTGCGACAAGTTCTTCAAGACCCACATCAGTACGAAGTACTACAAGAAGCGGCCGATCTACTGGCTTTTCTCAAGCGGCAAGCAGAAGGCCTTCCAGTGCCTGGTCTACCTGCACCGCTACAACGCGGGCACGCTCTCGCGGATGCGCAGCGAGTACGTCATCCCGCTGCAGGGCAAGATGGCGGCGCGCCTCGAAAAGCTCCAGGGTGACATCCAGGTGGCGACCTCCACTGCGCACAGCAAGCGGCTGACCCAGGAGCGGGCCAAACTCGAAAAGCAGCAGGTGGAGCTGCTCGCCTTCGACGAGAAGCTGCGCCACTACGCCGACCGCCGCATCACGCTGGACCTCAATGACGGGGTGAAGGTCAACTACGGCACCTTCGGCGATCTGCTGGCCGAAGTGAAGGCCGTGCACGGCAAGATACCGGAGGACGTATGAGGCGCTTGCATCGACATCCTGCTGATAGTGAGGTGCCACGATGACCCAGAACCTCGTGCCCGCCAACCTACTGGACGATTTGCGAACCCTCATCGAAGGTGCTCGTCATCGCGTCGCCGTGGCTGTCAACCAGGAACTGGTGTTGCTCTATTGGAAGGTCGGGCAGCGCATCCACAGCGAACTGCTCCACGAAGAGCGTGCGGCCTATGGCCAACAGATTGTCTCGACACTGTCGGCACAATTGGAGCCAGCCTACGGGCGAGGGTTTGAGAAGAGCAATCTCCATCGCATGGTGAAATTCGCAACCCTGTTTCCCGATGAGCAGATTGTGGTGACACTGTCACAACAATTGAGCTGGAGTCATTTTACCGAGTTATTGCTCGTCAAAGACCCGCTCGCCCGCGACTTCTACGCCGAGGTGAAGGCCGTGCACGGCAAGATACCGGAGGGCGTATGACATCGAAACTCCCCATTAACCTCGAGGACCTGCTGCGGCAACGCACCGTGGAGGGTGAGCGCATTGAGTACAAAGCGGGTTGGAACCCGGACGCCGTCATCCGTACCCTCTGCGCCTTCGCCAACGACTTCGAGAACCTCGGGGGGGGCTACATCGTCATCGGCCAAGACTGCGACGACACCGGACGGCCCATCTTTCCACCGCAAGGGATTCCCGATCATGAACTAGACAAAATCCAGCAGGAGCTCCTTCGATACTGCAACCTGATCCAGCCACCCTACTTCCCCATCCTCAGCCTGGAGCGATACGAAGGGCGAAACCTCCTTGTGCTCTGGGCACCGGGGGGAGAGACCCGTCCCTACAAAGCCCCCAGGACCGTCACGACCAAGAAGAAAGAGTACCGCTACTTCATCCGGCGGTATGCCAGCACCATTGAGGCCAAAGGCGAAGACGAGCGTGAGTTGATCAGCCTCACCGCCACGGTCCCTTTCGATGACCGCTACCATCCTCGCGCCAAGGTAGATGACCTCTCCACTCGCTTGATGAAGGACTTCCTGCATGAGGTGGGCAGCGGACTCGCCGAGGAGGCGTCTGGGCTGTCGGCTGAAGCCCTGGGTCGGCAGTTGAATGTGGTAAGTGGACCAACTGAGGCCCCACGGCCCCGAAATGTGGGCTTGCTTTTCTTCAATGACACGCCTCGACGGTTTTTTCCTGTTACCCAGATTGACGTGGTCTATTTCCCGGAAGGTGCAGGTGGAGATCAGTTTGAAGAGAAGGTCTTCGCAGGACCCCTCGCCCAGATCACCCGCGATGCCATCTCGTTCATCGAACGCAACTACCTCAAAGAAACGGTCATTAAGCACCCGGACCGCCCGGAAGCAGAACGGTTCTGGAACTTCCCCCTAGCGGCTATCGAAGAGGCCGTAGTCAACGCGGTCTATCATCGATCCTACGCGATCCGCGAGCCCGTCGAAGTACGCATCACCGCAGAAGATCTGGTGGTCTTGAGTTTCCCCGGACCGGACCGCTCCATCAAGATGGACGACCTGCGGGCAGGCCGGGCCGTGAGCCGCCGCTATCGCAACCGGCGTATCGGCGAGTTCTTGAAGGAACTGGACCTGACGGAAGGCCGATCTACCGGGATCGCCAAGATTCTCAAAGTGATGTCCGCTAATGGATCGCCCGCGCCCGAGTTCGAGACTGATGACGACCGTACGTATTTTTTGATTCGCCTGCCAGTGCATGAACGAGCAGCTACCCCCCAAGTCACCGACCAAGTAGGCACCAAGTTGGCACTAAGTAGGCACCAAGTCGAAATCCTCGCAAAATGCCGTGAATCCACCGCGCTGGTTGACCTTATGGCGATCACCGGTCGTTCTGACCGCACTAAATTCAGGCAAAGCGTGTTGAATCCATTGCTTGAGGCGGGCCTGATCGAAATGACCATCCCCGACAAGCCACGTAGCAGAAACCAACGCTACCGTCTGACAGACACTGGACGCCGATGGTTGAGCCAGCACGGAGACAGCCTATGAAAGCAGAACAAGTCGATCAGGCGCTACGTCAGAAGTTCATTGCCGAAGAGGCCAGATTGGTCTTCTGGCACGACCCCAACGGAGAGTTTGCGGACTACGTCGAGGCCGGCCTCACCGGCGACCTCGCCGAGGTGCAGGTGCTCGATGTAGCCAAAGTAGGGGGGCTCTCGGCCAAGCTGCGCCTGGAGCGCGAGGACCGCACCGGCAAATACCTGGTCTACAGCCAGGGCGCGGTGCCGCCTGCCGAGGAGGACTGGCTGCTCGACATCCGGCTCTACAGTGCCCCGTTCCACGCCGATGTGGCGAGCCTCTGGCAGCAGGAGTTGGGCTTGACCCGGCTCTCCTTGCGAGACCACCTCAAGGAGCGGGCGACCTTCCTACGCAATCAGGAGCGCCGCAAGAAGCTTCGGCGGCTCATCAGCGCACAGGATGACGAGGCGGCGCTGGATCTCAAAATGATGGCCGTGCTGGTGGGCAGCCCGGTGGCGAGCCTCTTCGATGTGCTCCGCGCGCTATACCACGGCCACGAGCAGGAGGGCCACTTCGACCTGAGCGAGCCGCCAGCGATCATGGCCACCTTCGAAAAGATGGGCCTCCTGGACCGTTTCTGGGTGTTGATGCGGCGTGAGTTCGCCTACACCTCCGACACACCCAGCGTGGCCGGGCTCTTGCGCAGGCTCCTGGTCTCCGAACTCTTTTACCAAACGAATGGTGCGCACATGGATGCCCTGGCACATCACCAACTGCCCGCTGCCGGGGGGCGCAACGCGGTCGTCTTCCTGACTCAGTGGCGCGACTCCAGCGGCACCGCCATCAGCTACGACACGGCGGCTGCGGCCGTGGCTGCAGAGCAAAAAGTGGCCGACCCCCTGGCAACCTACGACCTTGAGGTTATCAAGGATGTCTACACGTTCTGGGAGGCCGAGAAACGGGTTGTCTCTAGCTTGAAGGACCAACTCTTGAGCGAGGCTCCATCGGTGGATGTGGAGGCCGTGGCGGCACTCGCCAGCGAGCGGAAGGCGGGGCACTGGCTCTCTGGCCCCGGGAGCGACACAGCGGAGCGCCGGGCCGTTGCTGACGCCTACGATGCCCTCGTAGCGGCAGCCGAGCTCTTCGCGCTGCACACGGCGCATCAAAACACCCTGAGCTTTGCTACCCCGGCAGACCTCTTTGCCGCCTACCAAAAAGACCTTTATCGCTTCGACCAACGCTACCGACGCTTCTGCATCAAAGCCATGCCTGCTCTCGGTCAGGGATGGGACCTGCTCAAGACCTTAACCGAAAAGGTCGAACGGGTCTACGATCAGGGCTTCTTACAGCCCCTGGGGATCGCGTGGAGTCGGCTCCTCGATGAGGGCTTTCTGGGCACATGGGTTCTCCAAGCATTACCCTCCCAACAGTACTTCTACAACAACACCATCCACCCCCATCTTGCCGAGTCGCAGCGCAAACGCGCCTTCGTCATCATCAGCGACGCCTTCCGCTATGAAGCCGCCCGGGAGTTGACCGAGGCACTCAACGGCCAGTACCGGATGAACGCCGACCTCTCGGCTATGCTGGGCGTGCTGCCCTCCTATACCGCGCTCGGCATGGCAAGCCTTTTACCGCACCAGACGCTTGCCTACAATGAAAAAGGAGATGTGCTCGTCGATGGTAAGTCTACCATGGGTACTGTGGCGCGCAACAAGCAACTCGCCACCGTAGAGGGGATGGCCTGCCAGGCGAAGGACCTACGCGTAATGAAGCTCGAGGAGGCCCGGGCATTCACGGAGGGCAAGCGTGTGGTCTACATCTACCATAACGTCATCGACGCACGGGGCGACAGCGCGTCCACCGAAGGCGAGACGTTCAAGGCCGTCTCCGATTGCATTGGAGAGTTGGTGGCGTTGGTCCAGTTTTGCGTGAACAAGCTGAACGCGGCTAAGGTCTGGGTCACGGCAGATCATGGCTTCCTCTTCCAGCAGACAGCGCCAGGAGAAACCGACAAAAGCCAACTCAGCCACAAGCCAGCACACGCAGTGAAGGTCAAGAAGCGGTACGTGATTGGCCGTGACCTGGGGCCATCGACCGAGGCCCACCACGGCTCCATCGAAGTGACCGCCAACGCCGAGGGCGGCATGGAGTTCTGGGTGCCCCGCGCCGCCAACCGCTTCCATTTCACCGGCGGCGCACGCTTCGTTCATGGAGGAGCGATGCCGCAAGAGGTGGTCGTGCCGCTTGTGACCGTTACCCAGCTGCGTGGCACGAAAAAGGAAAGCTCTCGCAGTGAGAAGGTCACGGTGCAGGTGCTGGGTAGCAACCACAAGATCACCACCCCTAAATATCGCTTCGAGTTGATTCAGACCGAGCCGGTGAGTGCCCGGAGGAAGCCCCTCACCTTGCGCGGGGCGGTCTACGACGGCGTCCATCCGGTTACGTCAGTGGAGACGATCACCTTTGATAGCACATCGGACAGCATCGAAGAGCGTAAGAAGTCGCTTCGCCTCGAGCTGCGCACCGGAACCTATGACAAGACCACCCCCTACCGGCTGGTGCTGCGCGACGTCGAGACAGACGCCGAGGTGCAGTCCGTGCCCGTTGTAATCGACAGGAGCTTTGACGATGATTTCTGAGAACCAGGAAATAGCGAGTGGCGACCTCGACGCGCTGCTGAACGAGCACTTCGCGGGGAAAATCGTTCGCAAGGACCTCACCAAATTGGTGAAGGAGGGCGCGAACGTACCGGTGTTCGTGCTGGAGTACCTGCTGGGGAACTACTGCTCGTCCCAGGACGAAGAGATTGTAGCCGAGGGACTCCAGACCGTGAAGCGCGTCCTCGCAGAAAACTTCGTGCGCCCGGACGAAGCCGAAAAGGTCAAGTCGCTCATTCGGGAGAAAGGCACCTACAAGGTCATCGACAAGGTGAGCGTCGAACTCAACGAAAAACGTGATGTGTATGAGGCGCACCTCTTCAGCCTGGGTATCAAAGGCGTCGTCGTTCCCACCGCGACGGTAAAGCAGTATGAGAAGCTCCTGGTGGGCGGCATCTGGGCCCTGGTGACCCTGGAGTACTTCTTTGAGGAGGGGCAGAAGACCTCTCCGTTCTCCGTGCGGCAACTCAAACCCATCCAGATGCCCAACATGGACATGGACGAGTTGTGGGAGGGTCGCCGGCAGTTCAACGCACAGCAGTGGCTCGACGTGCTGCTCCGGTCATCAGGCATGGAGCCGACGACGCTGGATCAGCGGGTCAAATGGCACTTGCTGGCGCGGATGATCCCGTTTGTCGAGAATAACTACAACGTCTGTGAGTTAGGGCCGCGCGGCACGGGCAAGAGCCACATCTACAAGGAGGTGAGTCCGAACAGCATCCTGATCTCGGGTGGGCAAACCACGGTCGCTAACCTTTTCTACAACCTGGCGCGTCGGCAAGTCGGTCTCGTGGGCGTCTGGGACGTGGTGGCCTTCGATGAGGTGGCCGGCATCCGCTTCAAAGATCACGATGGCGTCCAGATTATGAAGGACTACATGGCCTCCGGGTCCTTCGTTCGTGGGCGAGGCTCCATCAATGCCTCTGCGGCGATGGTATTTGTCGGCAACATCGACAACGTGAAGACGCTCCTCAAGACGAGTCATCTGCTTTCACCCTTCCCGGAAGCGATGATCGACGCGGCGTTCTTCGACCGCTTCCATGCCTACCTCCCCGGATGGGAGATCCCCAAGATGCGACCTGAGTTTTTCACGAACCAGTACGGCTTCATCGTGGACTACCTGGCTGAGTTTTTTCGCGAGATGCGCAAGCTCAACTTCGGCGACGCCATCAGCAAGTACTTCCGTCTTGGGCGCGACCTGAACCAGCGAGACACCATCGCCGTGAAGCGCACCACGTCGGGGCTGCTCAAACTGCTTTACCCGCACGAAGCGTACGACAAGGAGGCCGTCCGGGAGTGCCTCGAATATGCGCTCGAGGCGAGGCGGCGCATAAAGGAGCAACTGAAGCGCATCGGCGGCATGGAGTTTTACGACGTACACCTCAGCTATATCGACCTCGAGACGAACGAAGAGAAGATCGTCCGGGTCAAGGAGCAAGGGGGCGACTCGTTGATCCCCGACGACCCCCTGAACCCCGGCTCCCTCTATACAGTAGGCCGGGGCAGCGGCGGACACCTCGGCTTGTACCGCCTGGAAACCCAGGTCACCGCCGGAAACGGGCAACTGAAGCTCTCGGGCTTCGGCTCGAACACCGCTGCGAAGGAGTCGGTAAAAGTCGGGTTTGACTTCTTCCGCGCGAATGCTTCGCAGATCCAGGCCTCTTTAAAGGTAGCTAATCACAACTACCATCTGCATGTTGTCGAGGCCCACAACACCGGCCCCTGCACGACGCTGACCATGGCGACCTTCGTCGCACTCTGTTCAGCCATGGTCGGCAAGCCCCTCGAATCGCAGATGGTGGTGCTGGGCACGATGAGCCTGGGAGGCAACATCGTCCCCGTAGAGAACCTGGCGGAATCACTCCAGGTCGCCGCCGATGCAGGTGCCAAACGCCTGCTTCTGCCGATGGCCAGTGTCGGCGACATACCTACCATACCAGGGGAGCTCTTCGCCAAATTCCAGACCAGCTTCTATGCCGATCCCACCAGTGCGGTCTTCAAGGCGCTGGGGGTGCAGTGAGCGGTGTTGGCGAGCGACAGCGCTTACCGCTGGGTGCCGGGGGGGCGATTTAGTTGAAAAAACCGTTCCGCATTGGGGTACTTTCGGGATATAGCCGAAAACCGGCTACAAGCCAAGGTTGGCTCCAGAAGTTGGCGTTGCAAGACCTCGATACGATCCAATTCTTACCTATAATTTGTCCGGGCGGGCCAGTGGAGTGATCAACCTGTGGGCGCATGAATGCCCCAGGAAGGCCAGAATCGCCCCGTTGAGCGGTTTGCTGATCGCAGGGTATTCCTTCGATGCGGGTTACAACGTTAGACAGGGGAGGGGCTTGCTGCGCGTGGCTTTTGGGGTAGAATGGGGCCTGGTACGTTGACCTGATCTCACAAAACCCAAGACGCTATGAGCGACTTAACGATCCAACCTATCGATGCCACCCGCCGCCTCCACATCGCCGTGGCAGACGACCCTATGCAGACCCTGCTGACGAGCGACGCCTGGACACGCGGTGGCGTTCGGTTTCCAGCGCCCCGCGCGGTGATCGAACCCATCCTCGAACGACTCGACCGCGTCGGCCTGCCGCACGTGGCCGCCAGCAAATACCAACAGGCCCGCACGGTCGTCGACCGCGAAACAGGGGATGATCACACGGCCTACGGCCGGTGGTGCGTCGAATTCCGGACTACGCAAGAGAATGGCGGCGACGTTCAGATCTATAACACCATCGGCGTGATGGTGGCGACTGACCTGTCGGTGCCCAAGATCCAGGTGTATCGCGGACCGGTCGTGGCCTCGTGTCTGAACCTGCCGTGTCAGACAATGACGCGTCTGTGCAATATCCAGGCATTATCTTCTTCGTAGATGCGGACGATGTAATGAGGGAGGTGCCCGCAGAGTTGTTGGAAATCACGAAGATAGGGATATTTCACTCTTTTGTTTAGAAATACCGTTGTCGGTTGTGTTTCGTGTCTTTCATGGATTTCGCTTTTCATATTCTACCACGAAAAAATACGTCCTGGAGGAAGGTTATGCAGGGGGAAAGAGGGGATAGAGGCCACTTTATTTCGCTGTCTATACATTTGCGAAATAGAAAAGAGCCGCCCGATCACTGAGACCAGGAGATTCGGGCGCCCTCGACCTATCTTGAGTCTATCCAGTAAGCGTCCGTCAGAAGATAAGTGAGTTGCTCGCCTCGTCCCGAAAGACGATCAAGGTCCGACTCACTCATAGCGCGGAAGTCCGTAGGGTAGCCGATCACTTGGTTCTGGACCACGAAGTCATCTGGGAGTGGGCCTACGTCGGCGTCTCGATGAAGCGCCTCGTCCTTCATGCCGAGATACGGGAGGATCAGCACTTCGAGGTCGCCTGAGGCCCGTTGTGCGAAGAGCTGGCCCATCGTGCGGTCCTGTCCCTTCCGGAACATGGCCTCGACGGTCCGCTGCATGCGGCTCGGCCAGCCGTACGGAGTGATGAATCCGTCCCACTGACCGTGGCCCGCGTTGCAGCAGATGAGGCGGTCGCACGGGTAGACGTGGGCCGTATAGTCCGGGTCGCGTGATGGATCAAGGCAGGACGCACCAAGGTTGTCGTATACACCCCCGTCCGTGAGGACGACGCGCTCGGCTCTCGTTTTACCGTTCTGTTCGAAGGTGTACCGGTTGTGAAGGGCGGGGAGGAACGCCGGGTATGCTGCCGAAGCGCAGACGGCCGTCGCGACAAGGATGTCCTCTTGGACGGATCCGAACCGTGAGCACGCACAGGCGCGGCTCCCGAACCGGAAGGCTGTGCCCGTCCGGAGCTCCGTAGCGTTGAGGACCACGTCGAGCCCGGCACGGCGGGGCTCTCGTACAATAGCATCGCCGAAGAGCCGGTTGCGAAGGACGGTCTCGAAAGCGGTCGTGCGGCTGGCCCAGCGGCGGAACGGCGGCGCGATGCGTGAGAGGGATGACGACCGCGTCGCCCGGTTGGACCGGTTCAATAAGCCGTGGCCTGCTGCGAGGGTGCCGCGCGTCAACTGGGCACCCTTCGCCGCCGTGCCTGCGATAAGAAAGGTTGCAGCACTTCGGGCGAGATGGAGAGGGCTGAATGTTGCCTTGGCGATGTCTAGCTGGAGCCCTCGCCGGAGAAGCGCGCAGACACGTGCGTCGAACGCGTCGAAGTCGTCATCGGAGTAGGCGTACATCGCTGCGAGAACGGCCCCGCCGGAGACGGCGGAGACGACGCCGACCTTGTCGAGGACACCGCGAGCGTGGAGGGCCCGGAGGCACCCGAGATGGAAGGCGATGGCGCGAGATCCGCCACCGGAGAGGGCAAGGCCAACGTTAGGGTGGCGCGACGGTGACTCGACCGGCACCACGCGGACGCTCCGGTAGGTCTGCCGCCGAGACGTGCGGACATCATCACGGTCGAACACGTAGGTCCCTATCTCAGGAGCGTCGTAGGGCGTCCCGATAATGGACAGGAGGGCCCTCGACGGGTTGACTTCGCCATCGGCGAGGATCTTCGCCATGCCGCCAAGGTCGGTCGGGCTCGTAACGGGGGCCGTAACGGGGTGGGTGTGCCACATACCCACGTAGCGGACGCTGCCGCGAGACCACCGCTCGCGTTCGAGGTGGGCTGTCTGCGTCCCAACGATGCCGCACACGAACAGGTCCGGCCGTGCAATGCTGTCGGGAGGTGGACCGGTCACCTCGGTGACCCAGATGACTCCGATGGTGTCGTTCCTCTCCCCGAACGAGAGCCCGCCCGTTTCGACATCCGGCCCGACGGTGTCGCGGCTCCTCGCGATCCAGCGCAACATCTGCTCCCAGGCCCGAGCGGAGGTCCGAATCTCGTAGCACCGCCGAGTGTCTTCGGTTACAATGTCGGGCGAGTAGGCAAAGCTCACGGAGGGCTTATGACAAGCGTCTAGCGGGACGGCGTGGGGTTGAACGACGAAGTGTGCCCACGCTGCCGGACCTGCGCCCTCAGCGGTCACTTCCGCATGTGTCCGATCCTGTTGTCGATACAGGTTCGCCGCGACCGCGTTGAGGAGAAGGGCTGAGAGCGCAGAGGCGTCGGCTGACGACCCGACGAACGTCGGGCTGGAGCACCCCGGCTCCGGCTGGAACAGGTCGTCATCGGACGGGGCCGGATAGAACGCATCCGCAAAGTGGCGCAGGGAGCGGTTTCGGCAAACATCGATCTTGGCGCGCCGGTACACGTCTGCAGCGCCACCGGAGTGGTCGGCCGTCGCGACGACGGTAAGCCCGTGGGTTGCCTCGCGGTTGATGATCATCGAGACGACTGTGGCACGAGCCTGGAGGTTGTCCTTCCGCACCTTCTCGAGCTTCGTTCGGACGCCTCGGGAGGCCGTGCAGTCAAAGACGACGTCGGCGTCGTCGGTCCAGTCGTCGCTAGCGAGAGCAGTCGAGAGTACGTTCGAGACGAGGGGGACGACCTTGAATGAGGGGCCGACCGACCGGACAGCGTGTAGCTTTGCAGCGAGCGCCTCCGTCTTCGGAGTGCCGATATCCGCGTCGTCGTAGGGCTGGCGGACGAGAACGCCGGGGGTGACTATGGCGCTGTCGCGGAGGATGATCCTCGCCACCCCGGCACGCACGAGATTGAGTGCAATGTGGCCGCCGAGCGCGCCACAGCCCCAGACCGCGACAGTCTGCCCCCGGAAAGTGCTCATGGGAGATGCGTGGTCACGGCGAGTCACAATCTCTGGACGGTCCTCGAGGACACGGCACCATGAGACATCCGCCTTATCCGCCCAGTCGAACATGATGCGCTCGACTTCCTCCCCGATCTCCCGGATTCTCTCTTCGTCCGAGTACTTCGTAGCGATGAGGCGCAGCCCCTTCGCGAAGACTGGCTCGATCCGCCAGGCCGTCAGGTGTTGCTTGAGATCTCCACTGCCGCGGATGCCCCTCATCGGCGTGCCGACGAGGACGTAGAGGGGGGCGTCTTCCTCGTTCTGCCAGGCTGCGGCCTGAAG
This sequence comes from Rhodothermales bacterium, assembly GCA_046756545.1. Classification (GTDB taxonomy): domain Bacteria; phylum Bacteroidota; class Rhodothermia; order Rhodothermales; family JBHHWM01; genus JBHHWM01. The sequence continues at coordinate 37,334 of JBHHWM010000005.1, forward strand.
AAGGGGCAGCAGCTCGTGCTTGGAGACGCCTCGGGCGGCGAGGGCCTCTAGGAGGTCAGTCATGCGCGTCGGAAACTCCCACGGCATCGGCTGGGCGAGTAGTACAGTGGCCGCGGCCGGCCCCATGGGCTCGTCGGGGAACAGGTCAACCCACCCGTCGATGTCGATGCGGTGTTCGTGGACGACGTTAAGGCGAGCAAGCCCTGTCCAAGGTGAGTCCGCGACGGCGGGTGTATCGACGCGCGGCACGACGTAGTAGCGCGGCCCGGCTCCGGGGTAGGTCGTCGGGGGGTGGAGCGGTCCACCCACTGGGTCCAACTCGTCGAGGGCGGCCTTCTCCAACCACTTCCAGAGACGGTCGACGAAGCCGAACATCCCGTCACCGGGGTCCCACTCGACATCCGGAGCTTGGTAGAGGCACAGGTGGCGCGCCCACTGGACGTGGGGTCGTCCCGCGAACCGTGTGTGCCGAGTGCAGACCTCGGGCTTCGCGAACGGGAAGTCCGCCGGGACCCTGACGAGGAACCGCTCGCGGGCGCGGAGGGAAATCCCCTCTGGGGCGCGATCAAGCTCGGCGGTACGGAGCGAGAGGTCGAGGCAGAGGACCCCACCGGGCTTCGTCAGCTCGTCAACGGCGACGACGGAGAGCGTGTCCTCTGCCACCGCTTCGATCTCACGGATCTCGCCGAGCGCTTGCGTCTGTCCGCTAGTCATAACCGTCCAAAGCCGACTTCTTGGGTGGGCGGAGCGTTCGTGCCGCGGGCCGCACGGACAGCGTCAGCGACGGTGGCCGTGTCTAGGTTGGCGCAGTCCTGCGAGTCGGTCGTCTCGGTCTCCTGGAGGACGCATCCCTCCTCGTCAATTTTAAAGGCGACTGGCCCACCATGCTCGTGGGTGCAAATGAAGTGGTCGTCGGACGAAACCGTCTCCTCGTAGCGCCGACGTGCCTTGAGGTGGGGCGGGTTTTTCCCCTCCTCGTCGGAGAAGTCCGCCTCGGAACTCGAGATGACGCGGCTGTCGTCCCCGAGCATCTCGTCGAAGTCGTCGAGGATGTCCTGTTTGATGACCGCCTCGTCGTCGTCCTCGCCCTTCCAGTACATCGCGCTCTTGGAACAGTGGTGGGGAGCGAGGAGCACGTCGGTGTCGAGCCGCTCCTGCCGCTTCTTCTCCTTCGTCTTATCGACGATGCGGCGGAGGGTAGGATAGCTGAGGTCGCCGAAGAGGATCGCGCGGCCCTCTCCATCGTTATTCTGGACAGTGACGTGGAGAGCGAGGCTGGTCTCATTACGTTCGCCAGCGTTTCCGTCCTTGAATGGGGCATGGATGAACGCTTGGAAGGCGTCGCCGTGATCGGTCCCGTCGATCTCCGAGACGGTGTCGCTCGGGTATGCACGCCAGCGCTCCGGAAAGTCCTTGTACTTGCCCTCAGCGAAGATATCGTCGTGGCCGATGATGAGAACTCGGTCTAGCGACGGGGTATCATCCCCCTTCTCCATCGTCGCCTCACGGCGCCGTTCGACCTCGTCCTTGAATGCGCACGCGTCGTCACAGAGATCCTCGTCATTCTCGCGGAAGACACGCGGTGTGTGCCAGATCTGGCCGATGTCGACACGCTCGAGGAGGTCGGCGAACCCGAGGATGTGGTCCTTGTCGGGATGTGTAAGCGCGAACCCGGCGAGGTAAGGGCGGCCGTTGCGCTTGGGGAGGAGCCGGACAAGCTCATCGACGATGGGAACGTGGGTCTCGTCGTCGTCGTCCGACTTGGAGAGGTGGTGGAGGTCGACTTGCAGAACAGTCTCATCCTTGTCAATCACGATGGTGATACTGTCACCGGTGCCGACAGGCCAGAAAACAAAACCAGAAGGCGGGAGATGAAAGGCCATTGCTCAAGGAGGATGGTGAATGGATATCGTGGCAGGGCAAGACAGCCCCTATTTGATAGGACTACGAAAGAGCGTGACAGAGGTGTTTCAGCGATCCCAGCACTATGTCGGGGAAGTTGTCACGCTTGCTCGTAACTTAAGGGGATGCAGCCTTTCCCCGGCGAACTGCTCACCATCATGCGACTCGTCGTACCTGATCCATCGCCGCTGGACGCAGAGTCCGACGCCGATCTCCTGCTCTTCGCCATCGCGGGCGACGAGACCGAGCGCCGTCTAGCTACAATGGCCTTTTTCCGCCGTTACGTTCGCGAGGTGTACAGATTCTGCTGGCAATTCCAGTACACGCTGGGTGGTGAAACGGGTGTGTGCGACCTTGTCATCATGACGTTCCAGCATGCATTTGAGCACGCCGATACCTTCAACGACAAAGGAATCTTGGACCAGAAGCATTCTCGTGCGCGCACTTTCCGTTGGTTGGCGACGATGTCAACAAACCTGATGCGCGATTGGCTCAAAAGCGTTAGCGAAGACCATCCCCTTCCGTTCACCAGTATCACGAGCAGGGATAGACAGCTCGACGGCCGATTCACAGGAGAAGATGAAGAGGCTTCGCCCCGGCGGTATGCTCGGCTTCCCGACGATGCTGATGAAGTGTTTCACGACCCAACTGCCGGTCGAGAAATTGTCGACAATGATGATGACTCACCGCCCGCCAAATCGCCTGAGAGTAAGTGCCTCCAAGAGGCGCTGGCGATCCTAACAGACCAGGAACGGGAGGTTGTTCTGCTTTCGGCTCAGTACTCCATCGATGGGAAGCAGCTTCGGCTTCCATCGGATGTGCTTGACGGATTGTGTAAGCGTTTGGAAACGACGAAGATGAACATTCGCACGATTCGAAAACGGGCGCGCGCAAAGATCAAAGAGTACGTGGCGATGCACTGCAAAAGCTGCCCCTAACCCTGATCATACCCGTATGAAAAAGCGAACCAGTAAGGCCGGTTCGGACAAGATCCACCCGCCCACTAACGATTTGTCGCTGATCAAGGCTCTCAAGCGCGATGGATTCATCGCCCCAGAAACAGACGAAGATGCCCGTCGCTTCCTTGATCGGTTCAGCGACTCATCAACGACACTCCCCCCTGTTCTGCAGGACACCGACGCTGTGGTCGATCTCATCCTCGGAGAGGAGATGCACTTGCCGAAGCGTTTACAGAGCCAACCAGAAACCGAGCAGGCTCGCTCGTTGAGACGTGCAGCCCGGAAGGGTACGTCCATCTCACCTGAGATCGAAGAAGCCTTGCGACAGGCGCGTGAAGCCGAGGACGACGAATGAGTAAAGGGTTACGTCTCACCCTCCACAGGGCTCAAGAGATTGCTGATTTGGCCGAAGAGGTCGCTGGCGATCTATTCCCGGTTGATCCGATCGCCATCCTTCGATCTGAGGACGGAATCTCCTTGAGGCGTGGCCGATTTGGTGAGGCCTTCGACGGGCTAATTGAGTGGCGCGAACGCTGGTTCTGGGTCTACAGCAACCTTTCGAGAGTCGGTCCACCGGAGTCAGCTCGGGAACGATTCACAATTGGCCACGAACTCGGGCACTACTTCATCGATGAGCACCGTAACGCGCTCATTAAAGGCGTCGGGCGTCATCCCTCCTTTAACGAGTTTCAGTCGGACGAGCTGGCCGAGCGGGAGGCCGATTTGTTCGCTTCCCATCTTCTCATGCCAACGCAGGCATTTACTGCTGCCATACCGAGGGTTCCGCCTGGGATACCCGGCGTCTTGGAGTTGAAGAAACAGTTCGGAACCTCGATCACCAGTACGGCTCTTCGCTACGTAAGCCTGGCCGACTTCTTCTGCGTCGTCGTGAAGTGGAATCCCGATGGGTACGGGTGGCGCTGGACTTCTCAGGAAGCCTATGAGAACCGGTACTGGAGTATGACCAAATCCGTGGAAGAGCTCCCACCGGACTCTGCCACCCGAATGGCTATGCGGGGGACAACGTCCTCGTCCGGTTTCATCGAACGCGGTGCTGTAGCTTCGATGTGGTTCGATTACGTCGGCGCGGGTGGGTGGCGCGATGAGATCCTGATGGAGCAGGCAATCAACCTGGGCCAGTACGGTTCCTTGACCCTCCTCCTCCCCGCGTCAAAAGTTGGCCGATAGCTCTTCTCGGTGATCGTAAAGAGACGCCGATGGGACATCATATCCAGCTCTCAGGGGAGTTTGGTTTCATCTGGTATCACGGAATCCGTCTGTGGGAGCGCGGTGACGGGGCAGGAGAGACCGAATCGTGGCGTGGCTTTGAAGCTGGCACGAAAAAACGCCTCGTGGCGTCTCCAGCGTTGATTTTGGCGGCACGTAACGTCCTATTGTGCCAAATGGCGGGTATCTATGTGATCTTATCGTCATCCTGCTGACCAAAGTGCGCATCGGACTCCTCTAAATCAACCCCGCTGCGAGCATAAATCTGGTCCCTCTCCAAGCCAAATTCCTCAATCAAGCCCAGATACTCCTTCACCAAAAAACGCGGGCGCTGCGTGGCGAAAACCGTTTCCTCCAGCGACATACCCCGCTCGACATGAGCAAAGTAGACCCGTGAAAAGTCCAGCAGGTAGCGATCCACCGATACCGCTGAATGACACGTCTCGCGGGCAATCACCGGCGTGGTCTTGCCTTCGAGATAAGCCTTGCGGCAAATGATCCGTTTATGCGTCAGCGTCCGGCCGATGTCATGAATGTTGCCCCGACGGGGCACAACTTCCCCGGTTTCCTTTTCATACGCGCGGATCAACATCGCTACATGGCTGTAGGGTCGATGAAACAGCACGGCCAAGTCCGTCGTCGTCAGCACCCCACCTTGGGTGTAGGCATCGAAAGCGGCCCGGACCAGAGCCCGTTTCAACACCTCGCTTTGGTGGTGCCCACTCCGCAAATCAGCTACTTGCTCCTGACCGGCAATTGTGAGCACCACCGGCACCTGACGGGTTTGCTCCATGCGCTGGCCGCGACGATGTTTGGCCTCGATGGCGACCGCCGACCAGAGGGTTTGACCGGGACGGAGTCGATCCTTCGCGATGCGGTAGGCCTCAACCAGGCTCAGCAGCTTCTCGACAAAGTGTTCAATGATCCACGGACCACCAAGGCGTGGAAATTCGCGGGTGATGAACGCCATCAAGACTGCCCGGAGCGTCTTGGCCGCTTGCGGACGATACTGAAGTTCGTGTTGGGGCGCTTGGGTGCGTAGACTCATCGGTTCCCTTTTTTTGTCGCTTCCAGGGAAGCATCTTCTTTTGTTTCAGTATGTTGCTCCAACTGGCTTGGTCGAAACCCGCGCGCCTTTACGGTACGGATGATCTCGTCAATCCGGCTCTGGTAGGCTGGCGTGTTGTAGCGTTCATACAAGGCTTGGTACTGCCGAACCAGACTCGGGGAGATTTGCATCAGAAAGGCGATCTCTTCGACCGAATGCCCATCGCGCGTATGGGCGACAACCAGGGAGAAGGTGACCACGTAATTGGCAATCGACCCGAGCGAATGATAGATCCGCTCTCGGATTTGGGTGAACGTATAGCGCTTGAGGTAGAGTTCGACGGCCTCCACCCGGTGGCTCAGGGCGCGGCCGGCGTCCTTCTGTTGCGAGCGAAGCGGGACGATGAGCCCTTGCTCAGCGAGTATTTTGAGGTCGCGGCTGATCGTACGAAGACCACAGTTGAAGATGCGATAGGCCAGATCTTCAGCCGTCAAGAGCGCGCCCTGGTCGAGGGCTTCATGGGCCATGCGGACGATCTGACGCCGGCGCAGCAAGGCCACGCCGGCTCTGGCGTGCTCAAGGCGATACTGAACGTCGTCGGTGCCGGCATAGAGGGTGAGTACCACCGGCACCATCTTACACTGAGCAAGGGGCTTGGGACCGGGTTCGTCGAGCGAGACGAGCGTGATGGCCAATTGGCCCGCTTGGATGATGTTGGGTTGGGCCAGCCAGGGAAAGTAGACCTCGCGAACGAGTTCGGTGAGGGCCTGTGCTTCGAAGAGGGAACAGCCGAGCCCTTCCTGGGCGCGTTTGACGAAGACCTGGTCGAGGGTCTTGACAGAGAGGCGGTGTTTTTTCTCTTGGTCGGGTTGTCGAATCATGGCGGTTCCTGGTTAAGTGGGTCAACAAGACCCGTCTCTTACTCAGGTACCCGCCATTTGGCACAACTTACTTTATGAACCCCCATTATATCCATAGAAGGGGAAAAATGAAAGGGGCGGGAGTGGCTTGCAAATAACGGCGAAAAGTTATAATTGGATTGAGCGCATCGCCTCGTCTGGCCCTGATCCCTTAAATCCTCGCAAATAGTCTTCGGTGATCTTCACCGTCTCGTGCCCCAGTACCTCCTTTATCGTGTACACATCGTATCCCTGCTCCAACAGGTACCCGGCCAGGCTGTGGCGTGAGAGGTGGAAGGTAAGGTTCGTCGTTATACCCGCCTTCTTCTGGAGCTTCTTTAGATATTTATTCGCCAGGGCGTTGCGCGTAGCTATAGCGTTGTGCCGGGCCAACGGGGTGGATAGATCATACCCGATGAGCAGGGGAAACAGTAATTCACCCGGCGTTTTCTCCCGCCACCCATACCTGTCCAGTATGGCGACGGCCTTTTCAACCAAGAGCACTCCGTGGATGCCCTCGGTCTTACCCATGCGGTAGAGCGAGCGAACGACTTCGGTGCCATCCTCCCTACTAACCCGCAAGTGTCGCCGTCTCATCGTCGCCACGTCGCCAAAGCGCATGCCGCCCGCATAGAAGGAAAACATCCAGGCATCGCGAATGATACCGAGCAGCGAACCCTCTGCTAAGGGAAGCCTTGCAATGCGGCGCACGTCTTCCGTGGAAATCTTCTCCTTGATCGCCCGCTCACGTTTCAGCTTGATCGTTGCAAAGGGCTGGTGCGTAATGGGGATCCTTCCCTCTTTGCGAGCCTGCCGGAGCATCGTCTTGAGGCTCTTCATGTTTTTGTTGATGGTGTTGACGCCATTGCCTAACCCCTTAGGTGGGGGGCCCGACAGATGCGCGTGAAAGCGCCGCAACAGCTCCGGCGTGATCTTATCAAACGGCAAGGCTGTCCACCCATGCTGCTGAAGAACAAAGTCCCTCAGCTTGCGCACAGCCGTCTGGTAGGCTTTCCAGGTGCTGATCTTTCCACGAGCCTGATAATCCCGAAGCAGTTCGTCACAATAGGCGAGAAAGTCGTCTACTTCATCCTCGACCTGTCTTCTGCCGAGTTCTTGTTCAAGCTGATCCTTTACCAGTTTAGGGGCGGGCTCATTGCCTTGTGTGACAAGGTCTGTGATGACAGACTGCCCGAGTGTACGTAGTTCTTCCAGGCGTCGGTTGATCTTGTAACGATCCACGTGTGACTTGCGAACCTCCTCCCGGGATTCATTCCAATCTCTGGCGTGAATGGAGATCCCAGTCGCCATTGTCGCCCGGTGGTTTCCATGGCGGATCACCAGGTAGAGGGGATGCTCTGCCGTCCCGTTTCGTTTGTCCTCCCAGAGCCGAATGCGTATCTTCGCCATGTGAGTAGCAGCCGTCAGTAAAAGTTCAGTTCACGATCAGTATACGGACTTTTACTGACGGATCTACTGACGGTTTTTGCTCGGTATCTCTGGGTGCGGCATGGGTAGCCCAGGTACAAATCGTCCTTCTTGGCTCGTTTTGGGCACTTTACCCGGATTGTACCCAGGTATTACCCGGTATTCTTTGGAGCCCTTGGCTCCACCCCTCCTAAATCACCCCGTACAATGCGTACAGGGTGATTTTTCTTTCTATCAGGCACCTCTCTTGATGCTCCTCCGCCCGCCTTTCCAATAGCAGTCCAACCTGTTTCGGAAAAACACCCGCCAGCCTTCATCACCGCCTGTCGCTCGTCTACAGGTTCTTCATCCACGCCTCGCGGAGGGCTCTCTGCTGCGCCGTCGCGTTCGGGTCCACCCTGAACACGTGCCGGTCGATCCGTTCGACCCGTACCTTGGCACACGTAAGCTCGTGTTCTTCCGCCCCCCGCCGGACCTTCATGGTGTATGGATCTCCCACGTCGCGCCGTTGCAGGTCGTTGAAGGCCTGCTGCGCCGTCTGAAGGCTGACATCTAGCTCATTAATGCGGAGAATCACATCTCCGGGTGCCATCCCGCAATGCGCGATGGCGTCGCTCACGCCGGTGATCTGAATCATCTCGCCGGAGACACCCACCTGCAACCCGATCCTTTCAACCTGTTCGCCGGTGTTGACTTCCGGTACGTATTCGATGCCCACCTTCGCATAGTATTCTGCGATGGGCAGCGGTTTCGTATCTCGAACATAGTCATCGAAAAACGGGCGAATCTCGGGGTAGGTCCGTTCCGCAAACTCATCGAAAAAGGCGTTTTCGACGAACGACGTGTCGGGACCGTAGCTCCGGGCCAGGTCGATGATCACCTCGCGCAACCCCCGGGTACCGCCCGAGAGTTCGAGCAACCGGAGGTCGAGAAGGCCGGCAACGAGCGCCCCGCGCTGGTAGATGTTCCCCCACTCCTGCTGCCCCTTCGCCGAGTAGGATTCGAAGCTGAGCCGGCTCAGGCTGTAGTCCTTATCGTACTGATCGTCGGCGTTCATCTTCCCGGAAAGCCTCGCCAGGTACTCGTCCAGCGTAATCAATCCGGACCGCAACTGCATCGCATGAGCGACCCACTCGGTGGTGCCTTCATAGAGCCAGATATGCTCCGAGGCAACCGGCTCGACGAAGTTGAAGTACTCGATGATTTCGCTGTGGATGTTGAGCGGCGTCACGATGTGGAAAAACTCGTGCGCGACGATGCTGCGGATGCCGCTGAGGGCGGCCGGACCGAATTGCGCTTCGGCAAACACATACTCGGAACTGTACGAATGCTCCCAGGCCCCCATCGAAACATCTTCGAAATGAAACAGAAACGCATACCGATCTACCGGCAGTTCGACGAGAAACTCCCCGGCGGCATGCAAAATGTCGGTGACGGCGTCGAGGATCTGTTCGGACTGCACCTTGTCCGTCTTCGAATAGGTAAATACCTCGACGGCGGTGCCCCGAACATCCAGAGACGCAGTGGATAACCGGCCCAGGAGGATCGGCGAATCGACGACATGATCGTAGTCATCGGCCAGATAGTAACCGGCCTCGTCCGTATCGAGCGCCGTACCGACCCGCCACGACGACGGATACGCTAACTGAATGCGAAGCGGACGGGCCTGCATGCCCGCCGGGTATCCAAAGACGCCCTGACCGTTGATCAGCACATGATCGTCTTCGATAGACGTACCGGCCATCAGGTAGATCGGGTTTTCATCGACAGGCGTATCCCACGTCTCCGCCAGCACATAACGAATGTCCGTCACCCGTTCCGGCTCGGAGATGCGCCACTGGTTGGTCGAGATGCGTTCACTCGGAATCGCCTCTCCCAAAGCATCCTGTGCTTCGAACGAGCGCACATAGCGCCCGATGTCCATGACCTGATACGTACCCGGCGCGGTGGAGGCGAATTGATAGATCGCGTTGTCCGGCCCCAGATCGTCTACGGCCAGCGTGACCTTGAAGGTGTCGTCCGCCCGATCATTCAGGTTGACGGTGTACATGAGCGGAGCCGGAGCCGAAATGGGCTCAATCCCACCAAGGGTCTGTTTGCTCGACCCGCATCCAAGGGCGAGGATTCCAACCGCGCCAATGAACAGCGTATTACGTAAAAGTGAGGATTTCATTATCACGAAAAGGAATGGAGGAAGTCAGATGTGAACGAGCCTACTACGCCTGTAGCGACCACCGGGTTACGGGACAGAAGAGCTTTTTTCGTGGATGAGGCTCCTCGGCAGCGTAGCCTCCCTTCTAGCCCTCCGACAGAAGCGCGACCGGACCCCTCGTAAGCTCCTCACCCTCCGATGGTGATCATCGGACGATTCGCCATCGTGGCCAACACCTCCATTCCCGCATGACGTGCCCGCTTACGTCCCAACGCACCGCTGATCACCTCCTGCAACTCCTCATCACTCGCTCCTCCCCGCATCGCATCACGCAAACTCACCTCCGAATCCCCAAACAAACACACCCGCAACGACCCGTCCGCCGTCAACCGAAGTCGACTGCACCCCTCGCAAAACCACGACGTCATCGACGTGATGAAACCCACGCGACCCCGATGTCCCCCCACTCGGTACCCCTTCGACACTGCCCCTCCATGCCCCTCCTCCGCCTCCAACTCGTACTCCCGCTCAATGCGTGACACCATCTCCCCATACGGCACCAACACCTCCCGGTCCCACCGATTCCCGTCAAAGGGCATGAACTCGATGAACCGTACCTCCAACAAACGGTCCCGCGTCCACTCCACGAAATCCAACAACTCGTCGTCGTTGACCCCCCGCATCACCACACAGTTGATCTTCAACGGCACG